>DASTSC010000065.1:0-2651 GCA_035760905.1 Candidatus Limnocylindrales bacterium
GCCGACCGCTCGGGGTCCGTCACGTACAGCACGGCGTGGTTCAGGTTCGCGACACGCCCCACGTCAGCGGTCCTCCTCGGGCCCGACGAGCTTCCAGGCGTCCTGCCAGGTCCCGCCCCGCATGTTGCGGCTGATGTTCAGCCAGGCCATGCCCTCGAGGGTTCGGGCGGCCGGCAGCGGGCCGGCGTCGACCGGGTGGAAGCCGGCGGCGTCGAGGATCGACATGACCTCCTGCTTGGCGTCCGGATCGTCGGCAGCGACGAAGCCATCAGCCGGAATGCCGGCGACGACGGGCTCCGACTGGCGGGACGCGAAGAGCGTGTTGAAGGCCTTCACCACGCGCGCCTGCGGAAGCCGCGCCTGGAGCTCTTCCGCGATCGAGGTCGATCGCTCGGGGTCTGGCGTCGGCCGGTTGGCGACGTCGACGACGACCTTGCCCGCGAGCGCGTCCGCGGCCTCCCGGGCGATCTCCTCGTACGCGGTCGCGGGCACGGCAAGGACGACGACGTCGGCGTCGCGGGCCGCCTCGACCGTCGACGGCGCCGCGGTCGTGCCCGTATCCGCCGCGACGGCGCCCGCCTCGCCCGCGTCGCGGTCGGCGATCGTCACGTCGAGCCCCGCCCGCTCGAGCGTTCCGGCGAGCGCCCGGCCGACGTTCCCTGCTCCGATGATCGAGACGCGCATGCTGCTGCTCCTCTTGCCCGGCGGTTGGGTCCGCCGAGTATTGCTGTCACACATCCTGTTTGGTTGTTGGACACAGTATGGCCGAGTAGGTATGATCCTGTCAAGAAGGGGTTGGCTGAAGGACAAGGTATGACCGAGGAGCATCGCAACGACAGGCGGATCACGCGGCAGCGGCCGTGCATCGGCCCGGCAGTTCGGCGCCTGCGTCGCGAACGCGGGCTGACCCTCGCCGACGTCGCCGGGCGAACCGGCCTCAACATCGGCTACCTGAGCCAGGTCGAGACCGACAAGGCCTCGCCATCGCTCGAGACCCTCGCCGCGCTCGGCGATGCGCTCACCGTGCCGGTGGCCTGGTTCTTTCTCGACGCGGCCGCACCGCCGCGGGTCGTCCGGGTCGCCGAGCGCCCGGCCCGGGACGGTGTCGGTGGCGCCGGCCGGATCGAGGAGGTCGACGGCGGAGCCGCGCGCGACGTCCGAATCGTCGAGGCGACGATCCCCGCCGGGGCGAGGACGGGGTTTCACGCCCACGCCGGCGACGAGCACCATCTCGTCCTTGCCGGCCGGGTCCGGCTCGCCCAGGGCGACCACGTCGTCGAGCTCGGGCCGGGCGACTACCTCGTCTGGGACGCGACGATTCCCCACGACGCCGAGGCGATCGGCAACGAGCCGGCCCGGCTGCTCATCGTCGGCCACCGGGCCCACGGCCCGGAGACCTCGCAGCCGGAGCCGCCGCGCCCGTCCTGAGCGTCGGGTGCAGCGCGTCTGGGAAGGCGCCGCGTCTTGACGGCAGCCGCGACCGACCGCACCCTCGGACGATGCGAGAGCCGGCCCCGGAGTTCGAGCGCAAGCTCCTCTACTCGGTGTTCGAGGTCGCCTCGATCACGGGCCGGCCGCCGGGACTCGTGAAGCGCTGGATCTACCGCGGTCAGCTCCAGTGCGTCCGGATCGACGACGAGGCGCCGTTCGTGCCGTTCGACGCCCTCGTCGAACGACTCGAGCGCCTGGCCTGGAAGCGGCGGCGGCGCGAAGAGGTGCGGGCTCGCGAGGCCGGGCAGGCTGCTGCCCAGGCGACGCGCGAGGTCGGCCCTGAACCGGTGGCGAACGGAACGTCCGAGCACGAGCGCGCCGCCGCGGTCTGAACGGCGGCCTACACCTCCGGGGGGTGTGCCGGTCGCCCTCGCCTCCATACGATCGATCGCGACGTCTTCCCCCAGTGCCAGGGACCGCGTGATGACACGTCGTATTCCGCCGCGCTCCGCCGTGGCCGCCGGCGATCCGGACCTTGCCCGGCTCGCGACCGTCGACCTCGGCGCCTCCTCGATCGACCCCCTCGGGTTCGGCCGCGCGCTGTCGCTCCGCGACCTCGCCCGCGGCCTGGTGCCCGCGGCGATCCTCCCGGTCGTGCCGGAACGGATCGCGATCACCGACCGCCTGCGAACGTTCGTCCGCCGAAGTCGCTGAAGCGCTCCTGCCCTAGCCTGGCGCCCGCCCGCGAACCCCAGGCATTCGGCCAGCGCGGCCGGCATCGGCCCAACCGGTGGGCCTTGCCGGCGGGTCGGCGCAACTCCTCGATCCTTTGACGCGTGCGTGGCACCGGGGGCCGCGACGTCTTTGGGCCCGCGGGGCGGGCCGTTGTCCTCCGAATCGTGACAAGGGCCCATGCGGTGGGCCAATGACACGGATGGGCGCCGAGAGGATCCGCCAGGCCCGCCGGGTGGTCTTCTGACACGAGCAGTCGGGATACGGCCCGTCGGATGGGCCGGTGACAGGGACTGGGGTCGACGAGGGACTGGGATCGCCGCCGGAGTCCTCCCGTCCGCCGCGGGCCGGTGCCGAGGCGCACCGCTCGGAACCGGGCGCTCGTCCCCTCCGTCTCCCGGGTGACGCCGGCCGCCGGCCGACGGACCAGCCGCAGACCCAAGGGGATCAAACCCGATGTCCAGCAACGTCCGAACCCTCGCCGCGGC
>DASTSC010000066.1:0-3232 GCA_035760905.1 Candidatus Limnocylindrales bacterium
CCTTGTCGGTGACCTTGAGGAAGCGGGCCGGGACGATCTGGTCCGTGTCGACGTTCTCCGCCCGAAGCGGGACGATCTGCGAGCTGAACTGGCGGAAGGGCTCGCGGGCGGGTGCCGCCACCTAGCGGCCCCCGACCCCGACGGTCGCCTCGATCCCGCCGAGCCGGCGGGGGTCGGCGACGACGCCGGCGATGGCGGACGCGGCCGCGGTGAGCGGCGAGGCGAGGAACGTCCGGCCGCCCTTGCCCTGGCGGCCCTCGAAGTTCCGGTTCGACGTGCTCACCGCGTACTGCCCGGGCGAGAGCTGGTCGCCGTTCATCGCGATGCACATCGAGCAGCCGGCCTCGCGCCACTCCGCGCCGGCCGCGCGGAAGATCTCGTGAAGCCCCTCGGCCTCGGCCTGGCGCTTCACCTCCTCGGAGCCCGGCACGACCATCATCCGCACGCCGTCGGCGACGCGGTGACCGCGGAGCGCGGCCGCGGCGAGGCGGAGGTCGCTGATCCGGCCGTTCGTGCACGAGCCGACGAAGACGACGTCGACCTTGCGGCCGAGGATCGGCTCGCCCGGCCGGAGGTCCATGTACTCGAGGGCGTGAGCGAGGGCCCGGGCCGCCCCGTCGTCGCCGGCGGCCGCAGGGTCGGGCACGGGCGCGCTGATCGGCAGCCCCATGCCCGGGTTCGTGCCGTAGGTGACCATCGGCTCGAGGGCGTTCGCGTCGAGGACGATCGAGCGGTCGTAGGCCGCGCCATCGTCGGTCGGCAGGGCGCGCCAGGCGTCGAGCGCACGCTCCCAGTCGGCGCCCGTCGGTGCGTGCGGCCGGCCCTCGACGTAGGCGAACGTCGTCTCGTCCGGCGCGATGAGGCCCGCCCTCGCGCCGCCCTCGATCGACATGTTGCAGATCGTCATCCGCTGCTCCATCGAGAGCCCGCGGATCGCCTCGCCGGTGTACTCGAAGACGTGGCCCGTGCCGCCGCCGATCCCGATCCGGGCGATGAGGGCGAGGATGATGTCCTTCGCGCTGACGCCGGCTGCGAGCCGGCCGTCGACCCGGACCTCGAACGTCCTCGGGCGACGCTGGAGCAGGCACTGCGTCGCGAGGACCATCTCGACCTCGGAGGTGCCGATCCCGAACGCGAGCGCGCCGAACGCGCCGTGGGTGCTCGTGTGGCTGTCGCCACAGACGATCGTCATGCCCGGCTGGGTCAGCCCGAGCTCGGGGCCGATGACGTGGACGATGCCCTGGTGCGGCGATCCGAGGCCATGGAGCGGGATCCCGAACTCGCGGCAGTTCGTCTCGAGCTGGGCGACCTGGGCCGCGGCCATCGCGTCGAGGATCGGCAGGCTCCGCGGATGGGTGGGCACCGAATGGTCGGCGGTCGCCACCGTGCGCTCGGGGTGCCGGACGCGGAGGCCGCGCTCGCGGAGGCCGGTGAAGGCCTGGGGCGAGGTGACCTCGTGGACGAGGTGGAGGTCGATCGCGAGGACGTCCGGGGCGCCGGGTTGGGATGCAACGACGTGGTCGTCCCAGATCTTCTCGACGAGGGTGCGGGGCTGGGTCATCGGGGCTTCGGGATCCGCTGTGGTGACGGGGGGAGCCCTGACGGTAGCACAGGCCTCAGCACGCACCCGACGGTGCCGGGGGCCGGCCGCCGCGCCTCTCGGGCTCGGCGCCGAGCCTCACGGGCTCGCCGCGACGCGGGTCCCGGTCCGGTCCGCCGTTCGGGCCATTTGACGCACGGCAAGCGCGGCTGGCAGACTGCGCTGACATCGCTCGGGCGGCAGCCGCCGCTCCGCGTGCGACCGGGAGACCGCGTTGGGCCTGCTGCACGGACAGGATCGCCGTCACGCCGCCGTCGTCGTCACGACGGACGGCCGTCGCCTGACCGTGCCGGTTGCCGACGCCGGCCTCGTCGACCTTTCGCTCCTCGGCCTCGTCCGGTCCCTTCTCGTGGGCCTTGCGGGCCTTCTCGGGCTCATTACCGACTCCCGGCGGGAGAACGGAGGACCTCGGAGGAGCGGGCGCTAGACGCCGAAACCACCGAAGACCGAAGGGACCCTCGCCGGGAGGCGAGGGTCTTTCGCTATGCCGGCCGAACGGCCGTCTCGAGGGACAGCGGGAACGGAGGACACCGGATGACGATCACGCGGGACGACGCACGACCACCCGGTACGGGCGCCGGATCGGCCGCGACGGGCACGTCGCCCGCCGGGCGAGCCCGGCGCAGCCACGTCCCGGGCGACGGGACGGCCGGCGCGGCAGCGGTCGAGGCCGCGCGCAAGGAGATGCTCCACGAGCATCGTGGCCGCCCGGTCGGACGGACCCGGATCGGCGCGGACGTCGTCTGCGAGGCGCTCCTGCGCCAGGGTGTCGACGTCTTCTTCGGCTACCCGGGCGGCGTCGTTCTGCCCCTCTACGACGTGCTCGGCGACTACCCCGAGCTCCGGCACGTTCTCGTCCGTCACGAGCAGGGTGGGGCCCACGCGGCCGATGGCTATGCCCGGGCGACGGGCAAGGTGGGCGTCTGCCTCGGGACGTCGGGACCCGGCGCCACGAACCTCGTGACGGGCATCGGCACGGCGATGCTCGACTCGATCCCGATCGTCGCGATCACCGGCAACGTCCCGACCCCGCTCATCGGCAAGGACGCCTTCCAGGAGATCGACATCAGCGGGATCACCCTGCCGACGACGAAGCACAACTACCTGGTCCGCGACGCCGACGACCTGCCGCGTGTCCTCGCCGAGGCGTTCCACATCGCCCGGACGGGCCGGCCGGGACCCGTCCACGTCGACATCACGAAGGACGCGCTCCAGGCCGAGACGCACGCGGTCCACCCGTCCGAGGACGAGGTGATCGCGGGGCTGCCCGGCTTCCGGCCGACCGTCGACGGCCATCCGCGCCAGGTGCGTCTCGCGGCCGAGGAGATCGCCCGGGCGAAGCGACCGGTCATCCTCGCCGGCCATGGCGTGCTCGTCGCCGGCGCCGAGGCGGAGGTGCTCGCGCTCGCCGAGAAGGCCCAGATCCCGATCGCCTGGACGCTCCTCGGCATCGGCGCGGTCGACGAGACGCATCCGCTCGCCTACGGCTACATGGGCATGCACGGCTGGAAGCACGTCAACCGGGCGATCCAGTCGGCGGATCTCCTCATCGCCCTCGGGATGCGCTTCGACGACCGGGTGACCGGCAACGTCCGGACCTACGCCCCGTACGCCCGGATCGTCCACGTCGAC
>DASTSC010000067.1:0-4093 GCA_035760905.1 Candidatus Limnocylindrales bacterium
GCGGCGGGGCCCGTCGTCGGGCAGACGGCCTAGCGTGAACGGCGCGAGGTCGTCGCTCGCCACGGCATACGCGCTGAACCGCGGTCCCCACGTCTGGACGAGCGGCGGCTCCTCCCACGTCGTCGGCCGCGTGTCCTCCACGCGCGCGTGGATCGACAGGAGGGCGGCCCGCGGCATGCTGTCCTGGAGACCCGCCCAGGCGGCCCGCCGAAGCGATTCGGCGCTCAGCGGCAGCCGCTCGTCGAGCGCGGCGACACGCCTCCGGAAGGCGAGGATCTCGTCGCGGCCGAGGGCGAGCCGCGGCGACGTCACGAGCTCGAACCCTCGGTCAGCCCCACAGGTCGACCTGCTCGAGACCGGCGCGCCCGAGCGCCTCGTTGAGCTCGGCCGTGTGGTAGACGTCGTGGGCAAAGACGCGCTGGATGACGAAGCCGCGGGTGTGCCGCCACGATCCGTCCCAGTCCGGCCTCGTCACCTCCTCCGCGAGGGACTCCGGCGTCCACGTGTCGAGGGCGCGCTCGACGATCCGGAACGTCGCGTCGAGCGCCTCGGCGAGCTGCGCGGCCGTCAGGACGTGCTCGAGATCGTCGTCGCCCGGGCAGTCGTACGCGGCGTTCGTGAAGCGGGTCTTCTCGGCACCCGGCTCGCCTGCGAAGTCGCACAGCCAGAACACCCGCTGGCAGGCGGCATGCCCGATCGTCGCCCAGAGTGGCCATCGATCGGTCGACGGCGCGATCGCGAGCTCGTTCTCGGTCAGTGCCGCGACCCGGGCGCGCAGCCGGCGGTTGTACTCGGGCCACTGGCCGTAGGCGGCGCGGATCGACGCGGAGCTCATCGGCCTCACCGTACTCGACGGGGCGCCCGAGTCCGTCAGGATTCCGGCGCGACGCCCGAGGTCGAGGCCGATGCCCCCTTCAGTTCGTCGATTCGTCGCGCGAGGAAGGCCTGCTCGGCGGTGTTCGCGGTGTGCGACCGCGCCCGCTCGTAGGCCGCTCGCGCCTCCGCCGTTCGCCCGAGGCGCCGAAGCAGGTCCGCGCGAGCGGCATGGAAGTACGGGTAGGTCGCGAGGGCGTCGGCCACCTCGTCGATCAGCTGGAGGCCGCGGCGGAGTGCCTCGTCGCGGGCCGGCCCGCGCCCCGCGAGCGCGACCGCCACCGCCCGGTTGAGCGCGACGACCGGCGAGCTCGACCGCTCCGCGAGGGCCTCGTAGAGGGCGGCGATCTGCGGCCAGTCCGTCTCGTCCGCGGTCGCCGCCTCGTCGTGGAGCGCGGCGATCGCGGCCTGGAGCTGATAGCGGCCGGGCCGGCGCATCCGGAGGCTGCGAGCTAGCAGCGCCCGGCCCTCCCGGATCAGCTCGCGATCCCAGCGAGCCCGATCCTGGTCCTCGAGCAGGACGAGGGCTCCGTCCGGAGCGGCGCGGGCGTCGGCCCGCGCATGGTGGAGGAGCATGAGCGCGAGGAGCCCGAGGACCTCGGCTTCGTCCGGCATGAGCGCCGCGAGGACGCGCGTCAGCCGGATCGCCTCGGCGGCGAGGTCGCGTCGAACCAGCGCCTCGCCGGCCGTGGCCGAGTAGCCCTCGTTGAAGACGAGGTAGAGCACGAACAGGACGCCCGACAGTCGCTCGGGCATGAGCGCCGCCGACGGGACGCGGTACGGGATCGCGGCGTCGCGGATCTTGCGCTTCGCGCGGACGAGGCGCTGGGCGAGCGTCGCCTCGGGGACGAGGAAGGCCCGGGCGATCTCCGGCGTCGTGAGCCCGCCGAGCGTGCGCAGCGTGAGGGCGACCCGGGCGTCCATGGCGAGCGCGGGGTGGCAGCAGGTGAAGATCAGCCGAAGCCGGTCGTCCGGGATCGTCTCCATCGACGTTCCGTCCGCGCGCTCGACGGCGATCGCTTCCGGGTCGATCGCGTCGGCGTCGAGCGTCGCGAGCTGCTCCCGGGCGATCGCCGCCGCCTTCTCGGCACCGATCCGGCGACGCCGGAGCCGATCGATCGCGCCGTTGCGCGCCGTCGTCGTGATCCAGGCGCCCGGATTCGCCGGCAGCCCGTCCCGGGGCCAGCGCTCGAGCGCGACGACGAACGCGTCGGCGACCGCATCCTCGGCGAGGTCGAAGTCGCCGAGGACGCGGATGAGCGTGGCGATCGCGCGCCCGGATTCCTCGCGGAAGACGCGCTCCGCGACCGCCCGAGCGGCGGCCTCAGCCGCCGGCACCGGCCCCGGCGGCCGCCGAGGCCTCGGGCGTGTACTCGGACGGGATCTCCCGGATCGGCCGCACCTCGACCGAGCCGAACCACGAGCCCGGGCACTTCGCGGCGAGCTCGAGCGCCTCGTCGAGGTCGCGGCAGTTCAGGAGGTAGTAGCCGCCGAGGGCCTCCTTCGTCTCGGCAAACGGGCCGTCGGTCGTGAGCGTCTCGCCGTTCCGGACCCGCACCGTCGTCGCCGTGCCGACGTTCTGGAGGGCGTCGCCGCGGAGGTAGACCCCGCGCTCGATGCACTCCTTCGTGAACGCGTCGTACGCGGCCATGACGCGGCCCATCTCCTCGTCCGACGCCGGCAGCGCCGACGGGTTCGCGCTTCCCTCGTCGTACAGCAGCAGCAGGTAGTTCACGTCGCCCTCCTGGCGTCATCGGCGGCGTGGTCGCCGCCATCACCCAATCGACGATCAGCACCGGGCCGGATCGACAACCGCCTAGCGCGCCTCCGCCGCGAGCGGCTCACGCATGTTGCGCCCGGCCGATGCGGGCACCGGCGGCTCCTCCGCGTCGGCGGCCGCGGCGGATCGGGCGGCCACATCTGCCGCGACGAGCTCGCCGAGCGGCTCGATCCCGGCGCGCATCGACGCCTCGAACATCGGCCGGAGCGGCTCGATCGCCGCCCGGTCCTTGGCCGTCCGCGGCCGCCTGATCCGCAGCGTCACGCGCGTTCCTCCGGTGACCGGCTCGAGCAGCTCGGACATGACCATCTTCGGCACGCCGGGCACCGGCATCTGGAATCGGACCGTGAAGTGCTCGAACGGCCGCCAGTCAAGGATCTCCTCCACGATCGCGTCCCTGCCGTGCATGCAGTGGTTCGTCGTCCCGACGCCGCGCCGGCCCGAGACGGTCGTCTCGCGGACGTCGGTCACGCCGCCGGCGGCCTGCCACTGGATCCGGCGGGCGGGCGACGTGATCCACTCCCAGACGACCTCGGCCGGGCCGGGCAGGACGAAGGCGAGCTCCGCGGCAGATTCCTCGGGCCGGACGATCGTCTCGGTCCGCGCCTCCTCGTCCCGCCACGCCGCCTCGAGGTCGCGAACCCATCCGACGACCTCTCCGACGCCCTCGAAATCCTCGCGGTGCTCGCGCAGGCCGAGCACGGCCGGGTCGGCGCCCATCGCCCGGATGCAGGCATCGGTGTACATCGCGTAGGCCGCGAGACCGAGGTCCTCCTCGACGCGGTTCTTGAGGAGCCTGTGGACCACGACGACGTCCGAGCCGACCAGCTCCTCCCGGCCCGCGATCCGATGTCGGGCGACCACGCCGTGGTGGGCGAGGATCTTGAGGTTGAGGTTCGGGATGAGCATGCACGCGTTGCACTCGCACGTGGACGACTGCCGGATGTCGCGGAGGCGCCGCCGGAACGCGAAATAGCAGCGCTCGAGCGTGTCCTGGAGGTGAGCGCCGTCGACGGTCTCGGCCAGGACGTAGGCGAACGCGGCGTCGCCCTCGAGCTTGGCCAGTCGAAACGACGGCCGGAGCGCGCCGACGACCGTGCCGATGAGGTCGGCGAGGATGTCCTGGGCGTGGTCGAGCTCGACCCCGGCGAGGTAACCGGTATAGCCCGAGATGTCGGCGATGACGAGACAGGCCGGTTCGAGGCGCGTCTGCACGAGCGGGAGTCTGACACGGAGTCGCAAGCGCGATGCGGCCAGGTCCGGAGCGGCGGTCGCCCCACCCCGGTCACGCTGGCCACGCGGCGTGTCTGCGCCGCGTCGAAGCGAGTGGAGCGATGGACGAGCTGCGTGACCGGACTCCTCCGAAGGGTGACGCGACGAGCGGCCTCGAGGCCAGGCTCGAGGAGATCGAGCGGGCGGCCCCCGGCGTCGCCCCGATCG
>DASTSC010000068.1:0-25127 GCA_035760905.1 Candidatus Limnocylindrales bacterium
GGTGGCTACCCCTGGCTCACGGTCAACGCCTACAACCCGTGGGCGCTCGTGAGCCACGACGGCGCCGGCCTGGCCGCGAGCGGTCAGTGGCTGTGCGACGCGATCACGACCTCGGCCGCCGGGACGAGCGCGGGGACGCCATGTCAGCCCGGAATGGAGACGCTCATCGGCCCGTTCTGGGCGGTCGCCGTCGGCGGCGGCCTCCTCGTCCTCGCCACGCTCGCGGTCCTCGCGGTCGTGGCCTGGCGGCCGGATCGCCGGACGATCCTCGTCGGGCTGACCGTCCTCGCGATCGCCTTCTTCGTGCTCCCGACCCGCGTCCACGAGCGCTACCTGTTCCCGTTCGTGGCCCTCGGCGCGGTCCTCGCCGGGGTCTCGGTCCGCTGGCGGGTCGCCTATGCCGTCCTGTCGATCACGACGTTCCTCAACATGTACGTCGTCCTGACGACGCTCTATCCGGGCAACCCGCAGATCGCGGACTGGCTCGGGATCGGCGGGGCGATCCGGGGCGCGCCCGCGGTGAGCGTCATCGCGATCGCGAACGGCGCCGCGTTCCTGTGGGCGATCGCGCAGCTCCGTCCACGGGCCAGGCGAGCGCTCGCCGCGGAGGTGGCCGCCTTGTCGGCGATCGTTCCGACAGGCGCGCCGGAACCGGCGGCCTCCGGCGGGCCTCGCGGTGAGAGCGGCCCGGCTGCGGGCGCGACCGGGCCGGCCAACGCCGATCTCGACGGGCGACCGGGGCTGGGCGGCTGGCTGCGCGACCGCCTCGAGAGGCCGGCGATCCGGGCGGACCGCTCGGCCACCCTCGCGGGCGAGCCGGGCGGCCGGCTCGACCGGCTCGACCTGTGGGTGGTCGTCGTGCTCGTGCTCGCCGCGCTCCTCCTGCGGACCTGGCGGCTCGCCGAGCCGTACCAGATGCACTTCGACGAGGTCTACCACGCGCGGACCGCGACGGAGTTCCTACAGAAGTGGCGCTACGGGATCGACCACGACATCTACGAGTGGACGCACCCCCACATCGCGAAGTACGCGATGGCCGCCGGGCTCGTCCTCTTCGGCGACGACCAGGTCACCGGCGCGAGCTCGCTCGGCGTGCCCGTGGTCGACGCGGCCGTCGAACCCCGTCGCGACGATCCGGCGGTCGGCCGCGCCGGCGACCGGCTCTTCGTGGCGACCGGCCGCGACGTGCGCGCCTACGATCTCACGACCCGCCGCGAGGTCGCCACGATCGGCGGTTCGACGGCCACGGCGGTGGCCGTCGATCCGGCCGTCGGCCGGCTCTACGTCGGCGGCTCGGACGGCTCGATCCGGACGCTGTCGACGAGCCTCGAGCTCGACGAGCCCGGGTCGTCGGACGGGCCGATCGCGGCCGAGACGACGCCGCTGGCCAGCGTGGCCGGCCCGATCGACGGGCTGACGGCCTCGGGCGACGGCGCCTGGCTGGCCGTCCGTTCGGGCAACGAGGTGACCCTCGTCGACCCCGACACCGGGGCCGTCACCGGCACGGCGACGGTGGTCGGCCTCGCCGCGCTCGCGCCGGCCGGCACCGGTGACGCCCTGGTCGCGCGGCCGGCGGACGTGCCGGATCCGAAGGCCGCGGCGTCGGCGATCGCCCGGATCGCGGGTGGCAAGGCGTCGACGTATGCGAGCGCGCTCGCGACCGACGCCGACGAGGTGACGCTCCCGGCGATCGTCACGACCGCGAACAGGCCCCTGTTCGACGACGCGATTGGCGACGGTTCGCTGGCCGGATTCCGGGTCGAGCAGCAGCCGCGGCTCGTGGCCGCGGGCCGGAACGGCCTCACGTTCCTGTCGCCGACGAGCGGCGCGACCGTCGGGCAGATCCGGACCGACGGCCCGGCGACGGGCCTCTCGTACGTCACCGTCGACACGCCGCGCCTGTACGTCGCGACCGGGCGGAGCGTCACGGTCGTCTCACTCGGCGACAACGGCGCGGGCGACCCGAAGATCGACGCGACGATGCCGATGCCGGGACCCGTCGAGACCACCTACTGGGATCCGGCCACGCTCATGGTCCACGCGCTCGGCCGGACCGCGGCCGGCGACGCGAGCACGATCTACGTCATCGAGCCGCACGCGAACTCGGTCTACGCGGATGCCCGCCTCCCGTTCACCCCGACGGCGACGGCACTCGACATCGCGCCCGACTACCCGGGTGCAGATCGCCAGCAGATCCTCGCCTTCGACGGATCGGGCCGGACCGCGGTCGTGGACATTGGCCAGAACGCGTTCGCCTGGCGGTTCCCGGGCGTCGTGGCAGGTGCCCTGACGGCCGGGTTCATCTACCTCCTCGGCCGGCTGCTCTTCCGCCGCCGTTCGGTCGCCCTCATCGCCGGCGCGCTCGTCCTCCTCGACGGGATGTTCTTCGTGATGGCCCGGATCGGCATGAACGACGTCTACGTCGGGCTGTTCCTCGTCGCCGCCTACGTCCTGTTCGTCGCCCTCTGGCAGCTCCGCTGGGCGTGGCGCCTGGGCTTCTGGCTCGGCCTGCCCGTGCTCGGGGCCCTGCTCGGCCTCGCCCTCGCCTCGAAGTGGGTCGCGGCGTACGCGATCGGCGCGGTGGCCGTCCTCATCCTCGCCCGTTCCGCGCTCGGCCGGCTGCTGCTGCTCGCGGGGCTCGTGGCCGGCTCGACGATCCTCGGCTACATGGCGATCGCCGTGCCCTCGGCCGCGGCGAGCGGTCCCAACCTGACGTTCATGCTGATCATGGTCGCGCTGACCGGGCTCGCCGTCACGGCGGCCGTCGTCCACCCGGTCGCCTGGTCGCGCCAGGAGTCGCGACTTGCCGTCGGCGGCCCGGTCGTCGTCGGGCTTGCGGTCGTCGCCGTCGCCCTCGCCCGCGGGATCGGCGCCGTCCACCTCGGGCCGCTGAGCGCCCCGGCCGTTGTCGTCGGGCTCGCGATCGCCGCGCTCGGCCCGCTCGTCTGGGTCGCGTTCACGGTCGCCGGCGACTGGGGCTTCGGGCCGCTCGCCGCCCCGCTCGAGCCGACCGACGGGGAGTCGGAGGTGGCCGTCAGGGACGAGCCCTCGCCGGCGCCGCCCGCGCCCGGCTGGCTCCGGCCGGGCTGGGCGTTCGGCCTGCCCGTCGCGTGGGCGGTCGTCTGCCTCCTCGCGCTCCCGCTGGCCGTCTACGTGGCCTCGTACCTGCCGTGGGCGGCCATCGACGGCCACCAGATCGTCACCGGCTGGCCGCCGGGGCACGACGGCCAGACGCTCGTCCAGCTCACCCAGCAGATGTACGACTACCACAACAACCTGCGCAGCCCGCACGCCGCGGCGTCGCCGTGGTGGGCCTGGCCGTTCGACCTCAAGCCGGTCTGGTTCTACCAGGGCTCGTTCGCCGGCTCGACGGCGGCCTCGATCTACGACGCGGGCAACATCGTCATCTGGTGGCTCTCGATCCCGGCCCTCCTGTTCGTCGCCTGGCAGGCGTTCCGGCGGCGCAGCCTCGCCCTCGGCCTCATCGCGATCGGCTACGCCTGCCAGTGGCTGGCCTGGGCCCGGATCGACCGGGCGACGTTCCAGTACCACTACTACACGGCCCTGCCGTTCGTGGTCCTCGCTCTCGGCTACCTCCTCGCCGAGCTGTGGCACGGGCCGTCCCCCCGGACGTGGCTCCTGGCGCGGCTGTCGGCCGCCGCGATGGTCGTCGGGCCGATGGTCATGTGGGTCTTCAAGGCGCCGCTGTGCGCCTTCGTCGGCGTCGAGCGGGCGAGCCCGGGCTCGCTCGCCTGCCAGGGCAACCCCGGCAACCTCGTCGTCACGGCGCGGACGGCGGGCCTGGCGGTCGTGGTCATCGTCACGCTTCTCCTCGTGCTCCGGGAGCTGCTCGCCGCCGACCTCGGGGGCGCGGCGGCCGGGAACGACGCGCGGCTCCGCTTCGGCGGGCGGCTCGGCCGGATCGCCCTCATCGTCGGTGGGGCCGGCCTCGCCCTCGGTGCGAGCCTCGCCCTCGACCCGACGACGCCGATCTTCCGGCTCGACGGCTTCCGGCCCGAGCTCGCCGGCCTGCTCGTGCTCATCCCGCTCGGCGCGGTCGCCTGGGTGATCGCGACCGCCCGTGACCCGCGCCGGTTCGTCGCGGGCGTCCTCGCCGGGATCGGCGCCTGGTTCGTCGTCCTCTATCCGAACATCGCGGCGCTGCCGCTACCCGAGTCGCTCGTGAACGCCTACCAGGGCCTGCTGCCGACCTACCTCTACCCGTTCCAGTTCCCGGTCAACACCGACCCCGTGGCGCCGGCGGTGAAGCTGCTCGCCGCGGGACCGCTCCTCCTGGCGGCCGGCCTCGCGGTCTTCAGCCTCGTCGTTGCCTACGCCGCCTGGGTCTGGCGGATCGCGCTCGTCGACCGGGCCGGCCCGGACGGCGGCGAGGCCGCCGCGGCGCCACGGCTGCCCGCCCTGGCGACGCCACCCGGGGACTGAGCCGACCCCGACGGTCGGCCCGGCCCGATCGGTCTGTCAGCTCGCGAGCGCGCTCGATCCCGGCGTCTCGTCGAGCGAGCCGCCGGCCCGGGGGACGGCCGGGATCAGCGCGTCGAAATGGGGCGGCAGGGCGTCCTGTGCGGCAAGCCGGCGAATGACGAAGCCGTAGTAGTCGTCGACCTTGGCCGTCACCCGCTCCCAGCTGAAGTCCTGGGCACGCCGCTCACCGGCGGCCGCCAGGCGGGCCCGGAGCGCGGCGTCGGCGAGGACGCGGGCGAGGGCCGCGGCGAGCGCCTTCGTGTCCCGCGGCGGCACGAGCAGCGCTTCCTCGTCGCGCCGGACGACGCCCTTGTAGCCGTGGATGTCGCTGGCGACGATCGGCGTGCCCGCCGCCATCGCCTCGAGGAGGACGATCCCGAACGACTCCCGACCGGTCGCCGGGGCGACGTAGACGTCGGCGGTCTTGAACAGCTGGGCCTTCTCGTCGTCGCCGACGCGGCCGAGGAACTCGACCCCGCCGAGGCGGCGGGTCGCGACGTAGCGGCGGGCCTCGCGCTCGAGCGGCCCCGAGCCGACGACGAGGAGCCGGCAGTCGCAGCCGGTCTTGCGCAGCACGCGGTAGGCCTTGAGGAGCTCGAGGACACCCTTGCGGGGCTCGAGCCGGCCGACGAACAGGATGTTGCGGACGCCGTCCTGCCAGCGCGCGACGGGGACGGCGCGCCGGAAGCGTTCGACGTCGACGCCGTTCGGGATGACCTTGTAGTCACCCGGGAAGTACCGATCGATGAAGTGGCGGGCGGCGGCCGAGACCGCGATCCGGCCGTGGAGCCGCGAGGCGTAGGCCCCCAGGACGCGGCTGCCGAACTCGTACGAGGGCGAGAACCCGGCGTAGGCGTGGAAGGTCGCGATGTTCACGCTCTGGCTCTCGCGCAGGACGACGAGCGAGAGGAAGGGCACGAACGGCTCGTGGAAGTGGAGCAGGTCGAAGCGCTCGTGCTCGAGGACCTCGCGGACCTGCGACGGGAAGCGGTGGGAGAACGTGACCGTCCCGACGGACCCGTTCGCGGGAACGGAGAAGCCCATCCCGATCCGGATCACGTCGCCCTCCGAAGAGCGCTGCGGCCCGTGGCTCGAGGTGAGGATCCGGACGTCGTGGCCCCGCAGCCGGAGGTTCTCGTAGAGGTAGCGGACGTGCTGGGTCACGCCACCGGGCAGCGGGTAGATGTACGGCGAGACGAGGCCGATCTTCATCGCCGCTCGTCGACGCGATCCGGCCCCGGTCCGGCGGGCATGCGGCGAGGGTACCCGAGGTCCCGACCCTCGCCCCGCCCGAGCAGCCGGCTGCCGCTCGATCGGGCGTCGCCGCCGTACTTCCGGAGCTGGCGGGCGAACGTGGCGACCTGCGAGCCGGCGGGGTGGTAGCGCCCGTGGGCAGTGGTGGAGCCGTCGGCGATCGCCGCGCGGAGCTCGTGGGCGGTTCGGCCCGCGAACTCGGTCCAGCCGGTCGCGACCTGCTCGGCGGCGTGGGCGTCGCTGTTGCCGACGACCGGCAGGCCGTGGCGCTCGGCGAACGCCGTGACGCGGCTTCGGGCGACCCGGCCGAAGAACGTCGGGTTGAAGCCCTCCAGGGCGTCGGGACGGACCGCCGGGTCGGACGAGGCGAGGAGGCGCCGGAGCGTCCAGCCCTGGGCGCAGAGCGGGTAGGGCACGAGCGGGTGGGCCGGGATCGCGATCCCGCCCTGGTCGTGGACCGCCGCGATCGACCAGCCGAGGGCTCGCAGGGGCGGGACCCGGCGCTCCAGCCAGAGCCCGAGCAGGTGGCCGCCGCGGGTCGTGATCTCCTCACCGACGACGACCTCGAGCGGCAGGCCGCGGTCACGGGCGATGTCGCGGGCGGCGAGGGCCGCGTCGATCCGCTCGTGGTCGGTGATCGCGACGACGTCGAGGCCGGCCGCGACCGCGGCGTCGAGGAGCCGCTCGACGCCGTCGACGCCGTCGGAGGCACGCGAGTGGACGTGGAGGTCGGCGCGACCCCGGCGAGCCGTCATTCCGCGGCCCCGGTAGCGGGTTCGAGATCGGGCCAGATCGGCGAGAAGACGGCCCACCACTGCTCGGGGGCGTCGGCGATGACGCGCTCGAACGTCCGGGCCTCTGCCGCGAGAATCGCCTCCACCCGCGCGCGGCGCGACCCCTCGGCCGGCACCGCCAAGGGATCCAGCCGCCCGCGGTAGCGGCCCGGTCCGGCCCGCCGGACGGCGGCCACGTAGAGCGGCGCGCCGGTCTCGAGGGCGAGCAGCGCGGGCCCGGCCGGCAGCGGGGTCGGTGACCCGAACAGCTCGGTGTCGATCCCGCCGCCCGTGAGGTCGCGGTCGGCGACGAGCCCGACCGCGTTGCCGGCCCGGATCGCGGCGGTCAGCACCCGCCGCGCCTCGCGGAGGCCGACGATCCGGATCCGGGCCGCGCCGCGCGTCCGGACGAACCAGGCCTGCAGCCGCGGGTCGTGGAGCTCCTCCATCGGCGCGACGGCCTCGCGGCCGGTCCGGGCGGCGAAGAGGAGCCCGGGCAGCTCGATCGCCCCGAAGTGGAGGCCGACGAAGATCGCCGCGGGCGTCGCCGCGAACGCCTCGGCCACCTCGTCGGGCGTCTCGACGAGCAGCCGGTCGCGGACGTAGGCGGCCCCGAGGCGCGGGGTTCGGGCGACCTCGAGGTAGTAGCGGGCGTGATGGCGGAACGCGGCGCGGACGAGGCGCTCGAGGGCCCGCGGATCGTGGGCTGCGGCGCGCGCGAGCGGCGTCCCGGTCCCGTGCTGGTCGAGCCACGCCGCGACGCGACCGAGGTTGCGCCGGGCGAGCTCCCGGCGACGCGTCGAGACGCGCCAGGCGACCGACCCCGCGGCGTCGGCGAGCCGGATCGCGAGGCCCTCCGGCAGGCGGGCGGCGAGCGTGGCGACGGCGATGATCGCCCGGGCACCCAGGCCGTGACCGAGCCCGCGGCCGAGAGGATCGCTCACCCGGTCGGGCCGAGCATCTCCGCCGCGCGTCGCTCGAGGCCGGCCGCCTCGGCCTCCGTCTCGGGCCAGATCCGGCGGAAGCTGTACCACTGCTCGGGAGCCGCGGCGATCGCTCGCTCGAGGGCATCGGCGACGGCCTGGGTCGCCCGCTGGAGATCGGCCGGCGCCGACGAGGCCACCTCGATCGCGGCCCCGGCCTCGACCCGGAAGCGGCGGCCGTCGCGGCGGACGGCGATCGGGACGATCGGCGCGTGCGTCTTCGCGGCGAGGACGGCAGGGCCGGCCGGCAGGCAGGTCCAGGCGTCGAACAGGCGAACGGGGATCCCGTCGTCGCGGTAGCCCCAGTCGACGAGCAGCCCGAGGATCTCGTTGCGGCGGAGGAACCCGAACAGCTCCCGGAGGTTCCGCCAGGGGATGATCGACAGGCCCCACGCCTCGCGCCGGCGGCGGAGGAGGTCGAACAGCTCGGGGAACGACGAGTCGTCGGCCACGACCCCGATCGGGAAGCCGTGGTGGGCGATCCCGGCGGCGACCGCCTCGTTGCTGCCGAGGTGGCCGACGGTGAGGATGAGCCCGGTCCCGGCAGAGCGCCAGCGCTCGAGCGCCGGTTCGATGCCCTCGAGGTCGACCCGCTCGCCATAGGCGCCGTCGGGGCCGATCGGCAGTCGCATGAGCTCGACGAGGTAGCGCGCGTACGTCCGGTAGGCGGCGAGCGCGAGCCGGCGGACCGCCGGGTCGTCCGGCGGCCGGCCGAGGACGTGGGCGAAGTTCGCGTTCGAGGAGGCGCGCTTCTGGGGCCAGAAGACATACGCGGCCTGGAACGCGGTCGCGAGGATCGCCACGCCGACCGCCTCGGGCACGTGACGCAGGGTCCATGCCGCGAGCCGGTACGCGGTCACGGCGGTCCGTTCGACGAGCCGTGTCCCGAGGTGCCGGACGTCGGGCCTGCGCGCCGTCGGCGCGGTCTCCCGGCGGGGGCGGGTGCGGCGGTGGGGCGCGTCGAGCCGGCGCGGCCGGGTTCCGGTCTCGCCCGCCGTCACCGCGCCGCGACCGCCTGCCGCTGCTTTCGCGCCGACGGCCGCTGCGTCCGAACCGGCTGCTCGGGCGCGTCGCTCGCGCCGACGAGCGTCTCCGAGTCCTCGCCGCGAATGAACGCCTCCACCCGCTCGCGGGCGATGTCGTCGGCGATCTGGCGCGGCGGGCTCTTCATGAAGTAGGCCGATGGTGCCACGAGCGTCCCCTTGAGGCCCCGGTCGAGGCCGAGCTTCGCGCAGCGGATGGCGTCGGTGATGACTCCGGCCGAGTTCGGCGAGTCCCAGACCTCGAGCTTGAGCTCGGCGTTGAGCGGCACGTCGCCGAAGGTCGTGCCCTCGATCCGGATGTGGCACCACTTGCGGTCCTGGAGCCACGGCACGTAGTCCGACGGCCCGACGTGGACGTTGTCGTCGTCGATCGGGTAGTCGAGCATCGAGGTCACGGCGTTCGTCTTGCTGATCTTCTTCGACTCGAGCCGCTCGCGCTCGAGCATGTTGAGGAAGTCGGTGTTGCCGCCGAAGTTCAGCTGGTAGGTCCGGTCGATCCGGACGCCGCGATCCATGAACAGGCGGGTCAGGACGCGGTGGGTGATCGTCGCGCCCACCTGGCTCTTGATGTCGTCGCCGATGATCGGCAGCCCCTCCTCGGCGAAGCGGCGCTGCCAGTAGGGCTCGCGGCCGATGAAGACCGGGATCGCGTTGACGAAGGCGACGCCGGCCTTGAGCGCCTGCTCGACGTACCACTTCGTCGCCTCCTCGCTGCCGACGGGCAGGTAGGAGACGACGACGTCGACCTCGCGCTCCCGGAGGATCCGGACGATGTCGGCGGTGGGCCCGGGTGCCTTCTCGATGACGTCCGAGAGGTACTTGCCGAGGCCGTCGTGGGTCATCCCGCGCTCCACGGTCACGCCGGTATGGGGGACCTGCTGGAAGACGTAGGTGTTGTTCTGGCCGGCGTAGATCGCCTCGGAGAGGTCCTTGCCGACCTTCGTCCGGTCGACGTCGAAGGCGGCCACGAACTCGATGTCGCGGACGTGGTAGCCGCCGAGGTTGACGTGCATGAGGCCGGGGACGAACGCGTCGTCCGGCGCGTCGGCGTAGAAGTAGCGGCCCTGGACGAGGCTGCTCGCGCAGTTGCCGACGCCGACGATCGCGACGCGGATCTTCCGGTCGGCGCGGTGGCCGTTGCCGTTCGCGTGGCCGTTTGCGGTGGCCTTGGCGTTCGTGCCGTCTGCCATGATGCTCCTATGGCTCCTTCTGCTCGAGGGACTGCTTGCGGACGTAGAGGATTCGCTGGACGACGGTGATCGCCGACGTGAGGGCGACGATCCCGAGGGCGAGGGCGAGCCACGGCGCCGCGATGTCGGTCGGCTGGTGGACGATCGCCGTGCACAGCTCCGGGGCGGCGCCCGCGCAATGCCGCGGGACGAGCGCTATGCCGCCCGACACGCCCGTGAGGATCAGCCCGGCCGACTCCAGGACAAGCCGTTCCGGCCGTGGGGCGATCCCGACCTCCCCCTTCAGCCCCACCGCCTCCGCTCTGGCCCGGGCGTAGGTCACGACCGAGGCGAAGGCCATCGCGAGGGCAGCGAGCGCGACTCCGACGGGGAACCCGGCGGTCGCACACCCGACGGCGATCCCGGCGAGGACGAGGTTCTCGCCCGTCCGGTCGAGGGTCGAGTCGAGGAAGGCGCCGAAGGCCGAGACCCGCCCGGTCGCCCGGGCGACGGCGCCGTCGAACAGGTCGAAGATGCCGAAGGCGAGGAGGAGGACGCCCGCCGCCAGCCACCACTGGAACGCGGCGGTGAGAGCGGCGACGCAGACGCCGGCGAAACCGGCGACGGTGAGGGCGTTCGGGCTGATCCCCGCGCGGCCGAGGGCGACCCCGATCGGGGCGATCGCGCCGCGGATCCGGTTGCGCGTCTCCGCCGAGACGAACGACCGCTCGCTCATGCCAGCGTGGCCTCCGGGCCATCGAGCCCCAGCACCGCGCGTTCGCGTGCCTCGAACTCCTGCCACGCCTCGGGCCGGAGCGAGCAGATCCGCTCCCGGCCACGCCGTCGCGTCGCGACGATGCCGGCCGCGCGAAGGCGCCCGAGGTGCCACGAGACGAGCGGCTGCGAGAGGCCGACGTGCTCGATGAGGTCGGAGACGCTGGCCGGGCCCGCCGCGAGCCGCCTCACGATCCGGAGGCGGTTCACGTCGGCGAGCGCCTTGTGGAACGCCCGCAGTTCGCGCAGGTCGTCGGGCTGGTCGATCGCGGCGGCGATCGTGGAGCGGATGCGGGCGGGTGTGGGCGACGTGGCGACTCTCCAGAGGGATCAATGGCGCTTTATATCAAGCGCCGTTGATACTACGCTTCCGGGCGTCGCTGTCAACCGCCCCCGCGAGCATGGATCCGGCCCGGGACGCGGTCGATCAGGTGCTCGACGACGAACCCGTCGTCGACGAGGGCGTCGGCGATGAGGCGTCGATGGCACCGCCACCAGACCGTCTCCGAACACATGATCGCGAGCTGCTCGCCACCGCGCGCGCGCGCCTCGAGGGCAGCGAGCGCCTGGCGGAACTCGGGGGTGCGCATGTACGCCTCGTACGCGGCGAAGGCGGGTGACCGCCAGCCGCTCGCCGCGATCGTTGCCGCGTCGGCGGTCCGACGACCGCCGAGCGCCTCGCCCCACCACTCGTAGCCGATCCCGAGGGCCGGCAGGTCGGCCGCGAGCCGGTCCCGCGAGAGGTGCGGCTGGCGCCGTCCGGCCGGGTAGCGCCGAACGTCGATGAGCGTCTGCACGCCGGCGGCTCGGAGGAGGGCCGCCAGCTCTCCGGTGCTCCGCGTGCCGTGGCCGATCGTCCGGATCCTCGCGGAGCTCACGTCCCGCGCGGAACATTCAAACGCTCGCCCTGCGAGCATTGGGAACAGTCGGCGACCGTGAGGGCACCGGAATCCGCCCGGAGTTTGCCGTTCTCGTCTATCAGCTGACCATCCTGCCACGCCTGCGGCCCCCGGAGTGTCTCCAACGCTCGCCTCGCGTGCGTATGAACGAAACGGCTCGGCGGCAGCGGCACGGCGACAAGGGATCGCGCACTCGCCCGCGGCCACCCGCACGGCCGCCGGGCGACCGCCGGCCGCGAGCCCCACCGGGCGAGCTCCGCCGGCGACCCTACACTCGCGGCGATGAATCGCGTCACGAGGTTCGTCCTGCTCGCGGCGCTCGGGCTCGCGGCGTTCCTCGCCGGGCTCGAGCTGATGATCACCGCGGTCGCCCTGCCGACGATCCTCCTCGACCTCGCGAGCGGCCCCGATGCGCTGACGCAGCTCCGGCACGCGTCGTGGATCGTGAACGGCTACTTCCTCGTGACCGTGGTGACGATGCCGCTCGCCGGCCGGCTGGCCGACCTGTGGGGCGTCCGCCGGCTCGTCGTCGCGGGCCTCGTCCTGTTCGCCGCGGGCTCCATCCTCTCGGGCCGATCGCAGTCGATCGACGAGCTCATCGTCGCCCGGCTCGTCCAGGCGCTGGGCGGCGGCATCACGATCCCGGTCGCGACGGCGGCTGCGTCGCACCTCTACGAGGGCCACGCTCGTCCGCGCGCCCTCGGCGTCGTCGGCGGGCTGACCTTCCTCGGGATGGCGGCCGGGCCGTTCCTCGGCGCCGCGATCCTGCTCACGCTTCATCCGGCGAGCGCGCTCCGCTCGGTCGGGCTCGAGACGGGCCCGCTCGTCGACGCGCTCGCGCCCGCCTGGCGCTGGGTCTTCTACGTCAACGTGCCGGCGGGGATCGTCGCCCTCGTCCTCGCCTGGGCCGCTGCCGGGGACTGGGACACGCCCCGGCGACGGGCCCACGTCGACCTCTCGGGCGCCGTGCTGTTCACGTTCGTGCTCGCCTCCGTGCTCGGCGGCGTGACGCTCCTGGGCGCCGAGGAGAGCCCGCTGCCCGGCGTGCCGCCGCTCGCCCTCAGCCTCGCGCTGGGTGCCGTGGCCCTCGTCGCGCTCCTCCTCGCGATCGCGATCGGTGTCCGGCGTGACGATCCGTTCCTCGACCCGCGCCTCTTCCGGAGCCGGGCGTTCAGCGCCGCGGCGCTCGTGTCGCTCCTGACCGGCTACGGCTTCGCGACGGCGATCGCGGGCGGCGCGGTGTTCGTCGACCGCGTCCTCTACGGCGGACCGGATCGCCAGGCCGTCGTCCTCGGCGTGCTCGCGGCCGCGACGGCCGCCGGAGCGCTCGGATCGGGCTTCCTCGTCCGCCTCGTGCCCGTCCGCGCAGTGGGAGTCGCCGGCGCGCTCGCCGGCGCGGCGGCCCTGGCCGTGCTCTCGACCTTCGACGCCGGGACGGCCGTGACGCTCCTCGCGGCTGCCCTCGGCCTGTTCGGCCTCGGCTTCGGGCTGACCGTGACGTCGCGCTCGACCGCCGCGGTCGACGCCGTCGGGAGCCACGCCTTCGGGATCGCCTCGGCCGCGGTGACCGTCGCCCGGATGGTCGGCATGGCCGTCGGCTTCGCCGTCCTCACCGCGTACGGCGCGACGACGATCGAGCGGCTCTACGATCGCGTCTACGCGACACCCGATTCGTACAAGCAGTTCATCCCCGCGGACCTCCGCGACCGCCCGCTGCGCGACGGCCTCGTCGTCGACGCGCTCGAGCGCTGGGCGGCCGGTGAGGCGTCGGGCGTGATCGGGCCCGTGTTCCTCGCCGCGGCCGTCGTCACGGCGGCCGGGGCCTTGCCCGCGGCAGCCCTGGCAGACGGGCGGCGACGCGCCACGCGGCCCGAACCGGCGGCGTCGGGTGACGAGCCCGAGCCCACGGCGGTCCTGTGACCGGCGGGACCGAAGCCGTCGCCGCGCCGCCGGCCCCGGCCGAGGAGCCGACGTCCTCGACGCGCCCCGACGGCGAGGGGTCCGGCTCGGGCGGCGGTGTCCTCCGGATCGTCTGGCTGACCGACGGCACGCTCTCCGAGGCGACCGGAACCGACGCCCTCGACCGCGCCCTCGCGCCGGGTCGGACGACGTGGCTCGACCTCGCCGGGGCGACGCCCGACACGGTCGAGGCGATCACCCGCCGGCTCCGGCTCCACCCGCTCGTCGCCGAGGACATCGTCGAGGGCAACCAGCGGGCGAAGATCGAGGTCACCGACGAGCGGATCCACATCGTCCTGTTCGCGATCTCGTTCGAGGCCGGCGAGATGCGACTCGACGAGCTCGACGTCGTGCTCGGGAGCGGATTTCTCCTGACGGTCCATCCGCCGACCTGGGACCCACGGCGGATCCGGCGGATCCGGGACGGGCTCCGCGACCTCCTCGCGCGCGGGCCGGACCACCTTCTCTGGGCGGTCGTCGACGCGATCGTCGACGACTACTTCCCGCCCCTCGACGCGGTCGCCGAGGCGATCGACGATCTCGAGGACCGGGTGGTCGCAGAGGCGCGGCCCGAGACGCTCGAGGAGCTGTTCCGGCTCAAGCGCGACCTCCTCCACGTCCGCCGCGCGATCGGTCCGGTGCGCGACATCTTCAACCAGCTCACGAACCGGGACCTCGCCCTCATCGACCCGGGCGAGGTCATCTACTACCGCGACGTCTACGACCACCTCGTCCGGCTGACCGACGAGCTCGACACGTATCGCGAGCTCGTTGCGAGCGCCCTCGAGGTCTACCTCTCGACCGTCAACAACAACCTGTCGCTCATCATGAAGCGGCTGACCGGGGTCACGGTGATCCTCGCCGGGATCGGCGCGATCGCCGGCATCTTCGGCATGAGCGAGGCCGGTCCGGCGCTCCTCGGCAGCGAAGGCGGCGGCTTCTGGGTCGTCGCCCTCGCGACGGTGGCGATCGCGTTCGGGGCCTGGGCCGTCCTTCGTCGGATCGGCTGGATCTGACGACGCTCGGCGATCTGCAAGTCGGCCGACAGCGCCACGCCGCCTTTCCGATGACAATGTCGGCGCCGATCGTGAACCATCGTCTCGTGCCTCGCGTGTCTCGCGTCTCTCGCCGGCCGGCCCTCGTCGCCGGCCTGGCCCTCGTCGTCGCCGCCTGCGGCAGCGGTGCGAGCCCGAGCCCCTCGTCCGCGTCGCCGGCCGGGACGCCCTCGTCGACCGCGGCCGCGTCGGAAGGCACAGGGCCCGCGACCTCGCCCGGTGCCTCCGGCGGGAGCGCCGGGGCGCCCGGCGCGGGCGGCGGTGGCGGTGCGTCCGCGTCGCCGCCGATCGGCGGCGCGAGCGGTGGCGTCGCGAGCCAGCTCCAGCAGGCCTTCATCGCCGTCGTCCAGCAGGTCGGCCCGTCGGTCGTCGTCATCGAGACGAGCGAGGGGCTCGGCTCGGGGGTCGTGTTCGACGATCGCGGCGACATCGTCACGAACGCCCACGTCGTCGGCAACGCCCGGTCGTTCAAGGTCACGACCGCGGCGGGCGACACCCTCGACGCGAGCCTCGTGGGAACGTTCGTGCCCAACGACCTCGCGGTCGTCCGGGTCTCGGGCGGCGACCTGACCCCCGCCACCTTCGGCGATTCGTCGGCCCTCGTCGTCGGCGACGTCGTCCTCGCGATCGGCAACCCGCTCGGCCTCCAGTCGAGCGTCACGGATGGGATCGTGAGCGCGATCGGGCGCACCGTTCAGGAACCGAACGGAACCGCGATCCCGAACGCGATCCAGACGAGCGCCCCGATCAACCCCGGCAACAGCGGCGGCGCGCTGGCGAACCTCGCCGGCGAGGTGGTCGGGATCCCGACGCTCGCCGCCACCGATCCCCAGATCGGCGGGACGGCGCCCGGGATCGGCTTCGCGATCCCGAGCAACACCGCGAAGGACATCGCCCAGCAGCTCATCGACCACGGCAAGGTCGTCTCGTCGCACCGGGCGTATCTCGGGATCCGGGCCGCCGACGTCCAGGGCGGCCAGGGCGTCCTCGTCTACTCGGTCGAGCAGGGCGGACCGGCCGACCAGGCGGGGCTGCCCGCGGGCGTGCTCATCACCTCGATCGACGGCAAGCCGACGCCCGACTCGGGCACGCTCGCGGCCGTCCTCGCCGGCCTCGAGCCTGGCAAGACGGTCGCGGTCGAGACGCTCAGCCGCGACGGCTCGACGAAGACGTACCAGGTCACGCTCGGCGAGCTGCCGGGGTAGCGGCGGGACGTCGGCCGGCGGAGGCCGTCGGTGGAGGCCGCCGGCGGAGGCCTTCGCCCGACGATCTAGCCGCAGACGACCGGGTGGGGCGTCGGGTGGGCGTCGCGCTCGTCCGCCGGACCCTCCGACAGCGGTTCGGCGACAACCTGCAGCTTCTGCGGGATCTGGAATCCCTCGGAGGTCTGCAGCCAGAGCGTCTCGTGCGTCTCCGCGAACGCCGGCTCGAACGAGGTGACGTGGCGCTTGACGTCGCTGATGACGTAGAGGAAGAGCTGGTCGTCCGAGGTGTAGACCTGGACGATCATCCCGTCCATCTTCCGGCCGTTGTTGACCTGCGACTGCTCGAGGAGCGGCAGGAACATGCCGGTGCGGGCGTGGGCGAAGATGTACGTCGCGCCGGCCTCGCCCGGGACGTGCAGGCGCGGGTCGTACATCGCGACGTTGCAGAACGGGTAGCCGCCGTTGCTCGTCGGCGCCTTGACGATCGGCAGGTCGACGCCGAGGGCCGGGATCACGACCCGGGTGGGAACGCGGTCGGCGGGCACGCTCCCGCTCGGGGCGGGGCTCGACGGCGCGGCCGACACGGGTGGCACCGACAGCAGCGCCGAGGGGCTCGGCACGACCGACTCGCCGGCCGTCGGCGACGGGGGCGGGGGCACGGCGGCCGTCGCCGGCGTCGTGTACGTCAGGAGGCCGGCGGCGAGCAGGGTCCCGCCGATGCCGGTCAGGAGCGCCGGCACGATGCGGGAGCGAAGCGGGATCGTCTGCTCGGGCACGGGGCCGCATGCTAGCGCGGGCCACTCCCCGACGTGCTGGGGCGTTCGTACCTGGGCCGGCCGGCTGCTAGGCTCGCGTTCGATGTCGACGCGGGTCATCGTCGCCTCCGGCCTCGTGGCTGGTCTCCTCGTCGGCGCGGCCGGCTGGGCGGCGCTCGTGGCGTTCGGGCCCGTTCCGAGCCCGTCGCCGACGCCGGCGCCGAGCCTCGACCTGCCGACCCTCCCGCCGTCGCCGACGCCCCCCGGCTCGCCGACGCCCGCGGCGAGCGCGACCGCCTCGGCGGCCGGATCGGGCGCCCCCGGCGCCTCGGGGTCCGCGAGCTCCGCGAGTCCGGCGATCCTCGGCGTCGGCGAAGCGGCGCCGGCGCTCCGCGTCCCGCAGCTCGGCGGCGGAACGATCGATCTCGCCGGCCTCAAGGGCAAGCCGGTCTGGGTCTATTTCATGGCGACCTGGTGCCCGTCCTGCCGGGACGAGCTACCGGTGATGAACGGGCTCGGGGCACGCTACGCGAAGGACGGCCTCGTCGTGCTCGTCGTCGACGTCCGCGAGGACGAGGCGCAGGTCGCCGGTTTCACGTCGTCGCTCAACCTGGCGATGCCGGTCGGTCTCGATGCCGACGGCACGGCCCAGGAGGCCTGGCGGGCCGCCGCGCTCCCGGTCCACTTCTGGGTGGACAAGGACGGGATCGTCCGGGACGCGGCGCTCGGCGGGATCGGTCCGAACGAGATGGCGGCTGGCCTCGGTCGGATCCTGCCCGGGGTGAAGGTGACGCCCTGACCGGGCGCGACCGCGCGCCGGACGTCCGCGCGCTCGCCTCGCGCGTCGTCGATCGGCCCGGTCGCCTGCTCGTCGTCTCCGACTTCGACGGCACGCTCTCGCCGGTCAACCCGGACCCGCTGGGGGCCCGGATCCTGCCCCTCGCCCGGCGCGCGCTCCGCCGTCTCGCCCGGCGCGCCGCCGAACGACCCGACCGGCTCGCCCTCGCCGTCCTGTCAGGCCGGACGGTGATCGACGTCGCCGCGCGCGTCCGCGTCGGCGGCCTGCGCTACCTCGGCAACCACGGCCTCGAGGCGGGCTGGCTGGGTCGTGGCGGATCGCCCGAGGCGATCGACGTGAGCGTCGACGAGGCCGTGGCGGCCTCCGTCGACCCCGCCGGCGTGCTCGGCCATGCCGTTCGGGACCGGCTCGGCGCGCCGGCGTGGCTGTTCGTCGAGGAGAAGGGTCCGTCGGTCGCCTTCCACTACCGGAGCGCCGCCGATCACGCCGCCGCCAGGGCCGCGGTCGAGCGGGCCCTCGACGGGGCGCTCGCGTCGGAGGCCTCGACTGCCGCCGAGGTCCTCGAGCGGATCGACGGCCGGCGGGTGATCGAGTTCCGGCCGCGCGGGGCGGGCGGCAAGGGCGAGGCGATCGGTCGGCTGCTCGAGCACGAACGGCCGGCGACTGCGGTCGTCATGGGCGACGACCGGACCGACGCCGAGGCCTTCGCGACGGTTCGCGCCGAGCGCGACGGCGGGCGTCTGGAGGCGCTCCTCGTCGGGATCCACGGCGCCGCCGAGACCCCGATCGAGGTCGCGGAGCGGGCCGACGTCATGCTGCCCGGGCCGCCGGCTGCCGCCCGGCTGCTGTCGGCGATCGCGAACGCCCTCGACGGCGAGGGGGCGGGGCCTGCGTGATCGGCCGAGCCTAGACCGTCTCGGCCGCGACCCTGCGGATCGTGTCCCGGAGCCGGCGGGAGGGCGGTTGGGCCCCGCGCCGGATCGCGGCGAGGTCGCGGAGCTGCCGGTTGATCCACCAGCCGATGTCCTGCTCGCGGACCGCGGCACGGAGCCGTCCCGCGCGAGCCCGCCGCTCGTCGGGCGCCATCGTGAGTCCCCGTTCGAGCTGGCTCGCCGTGCCGACGATGTCGGCGGGCGCGACCGGCAGCGCATCGGCCGCCAGTTGCTCCGCGGCTCCGGCCGTCTCGGACAGGACGAGGACCGGCGAGCGATCGCCCACGAGCGCGGCCTCCTTGGCCACGAGGTTCATCCCGTCCACGATCGGATTGACGAGGACGACGTCGGCCCGCCGAAGCGCCGCGATCGCCATCGCGTAGTCCGAGCCGTCGTACAGCCAGATCGGCTGCTCGTCGGGCTCGGCGAGGCCGTTGACGCGGGCGACGACCTCTCGGACCGCGGCCGCGTAGCGCTCGTACTCGGCGATCCCGGGTCGCGTGGGCGCCTGGACGGCCACGAACCGGATCCGTTCCCGGAGGTCCGGTCGACGCTCGAGCAGCGCCTCGAAGGCGAGGAAGCCCCGCAGCGCATTCTTCGACGGCTCGATCCGGTCGGCCCGGACGACGAGGGCCGGGCGCTGCCCGTCGCCCGCGGCGGCGACCCGGTCGAGCCGCTCGTCGAGCCGCTCGAGCCGCTCGGCGACCGCGGCCGAGCCCGCGACGCGCCGGATGCCGTCCGGGTCGACCGAGATCGGGTAGCTCCGGACGCGGATCGTCCGGCCATGCCAGGCGACACTCCGGCCGTCGGGCTCGACCCGGGCGTCGGGCACGAACGTCGCGACGCTGTCGAGGAAGTGGGTCGCGTAGCGGTCGGTCTGGAGGCCGACGATGTCGGCCCCGAGAAGCCCCTCGCAGATCGCCCGCCGCATGCCCCGCGGCAGGAGCTGCCAGACGCTCGCCGGTGGCCACGGGATGTGGGTGAAGTGGAGGATCGTGGCGTCGGGCCGGCGGAGCCGGATGCGGGCGGCCGCGAGGTAGAGGTGGTAGTCCTGGAGCAGCACGAGCGGGCTCCTGATCCTCGCCGCGGCTCGGACGGCGCCGTCCGCGAGCCGCTCGTTCGCCGGGACGTAGCCCGTCCGCCATGCCGCGAGCAGACCGGCGTCGACGTTCGGCCCGTAGGCCGGCTCGTACATGAGGTGCTGGACGAACCACAGGAACGGGTTGCAGATCTGCCGGTAGTAGGGCTCGAAGACCTCCTCGGGCAGAGCCACGAGGTGGAGGCGCAGATCCTGGCCCGGCAGCCGTTCGCGGATGAGCGCGTCGACGCGGGCCCGGATCCGTGAGCCGCGGACGCCGGGCCGAGGCCGCCCGCCAGGTCTGCGCCGGGCGCCCGCACCGGCGTACCCGCCGGCGAGGGCCTCGGCCGCGACGATGTCGCCCGGGGTGAGTGCCGCCGCGACCCATGACACGGGCAGGTGGCGGCCGAGCTCGGCGAGCGCCGTCACGAGCCCGCCCGGGCCGCGATCGCCCGTCAGGCCCGCCGGAGCGCCGCGTTCGAGCTCGAAGGTGATCGGGCCGCGGTTCGAGACGACGATCAGCCGGCCGTTGCGGCCGAGTCGGTCGTCCCGATGGATCGGCGGCGCCATGGCCACCGGCGCGTGCCCGTCCCGCTGCGGGGTCGCACGCGACGCGGCACCGTCGCGGGCGCCGCGTTCATTGGGCATTGACAAATGATGCCCGAATTCCGGCCGTCGCCCGATTCGTCGCCCTCGGGACGACCTCTCTAGGTGCCCGCGATCGCGCTCGCGGCCGCGCGGATCGTGTCGAGGAACGGCCCGGGGATCACCCCGAGGACGATCGTGAGCACGGTCGCGGCAGTGAGGCCGGACCAGAGCAGGCGGCCGTGGGTCAGGGCCGGCTGCTCGGACGTTGGATCGCGCATGTACATGTAGACGACGACGCGCAGGTAGTAGAAGGCGGCGGCCGCGGCGTTGAGGACCGTGAGGACCGCGAGGAGCCCAACGCCGCCGCCGGCCTGGACCGCGGCGAGGATGACGTACGCCTTGGCGAAGAAGCCGGCGAACGGCGGGATGCCGGTCAGCGACAGGAGGAAGAGCGTCATGAGGACGCCCAGCCACGGCTCGCGCCGCCCGAGGCCGGCGAACGTGTCGAGGTTCGAGGTGACGCCCTGGCGTTTCTGGAGCGCGGCCACGACGGCGAACGCGCCGAGGTTCATGAAGGCGTAGGCCGCGCCGTAGTAGAGCAGCCCCTCGAGGCCCTCCGGCCGACCGGCCGCCCACGCCGCGAGCCCCACGAGCATGTAGCCGGTGTGGGCGATCGAGCTGTACGCGAGCATCCGCTTGACGTTCGACTGGGTGAGCGCGACGAGGTTGCCGAGCGTCATCGTGATCGCGGCGAGGATCGCGATAACCACGAGCCAGTCGGCCTTGAGCGGCCCGAGCGCGCCGACGAAGAGCCGCAGGATGAGCGCGAACGCGCCGACCTTCGGGCCGACCGAGAGGTAGCCCGTGACCGGCGTCGGGCTGCCCTGGTACGCGTCGGGCGTCCAGTAATGGAACGGCACCGCGGCGATCTTGAACGCGACGCCGGTCGTCATGAACGCGAGGCCCATCGCCAGCCCGGCCGACAGCGGCGCCTCGCCCGACGCGATCTGGCCGAACGCGGCGGCGACGCCGGCGACGCGGGTCGTCCCGGTCATGCCCCAGACGAACGCGAGACCGAACAGGAAGATCGCCGAGCTGAACGAGCCGAGCAGGAAGTATTTGATCGCGCCCTCGGACGAGTACGGGTCGCGCTTCGCGAAGCCCGCCAGGAGATAACCCGGCAGGACCATCAGCTCGAGGCCCAGGAACAGCAGCAGGAGATCCGTCGATGCGGATATGAGCATCACGCCCGCGAGCGCGAAGATGATGACCGCGCTGAACTCGGCGATCGGCAGGTCGCGCGGCTCGAGATAGTCGGGCGCGAAGAGGATCGTCATCGCGACGACCGCCACGAAGAGCACGTCGAGGAACGTCGTCAGCGCGTCCACCGTGTACGAGCCGTCGAACGCCGTCGCCGGGGTCCGGCCGACGGCGATCGCGGCGACCGCCACGAGCGCGAGACCCGCCAGCGCGACCGCGAGCGCCGGCGCCTTCCGCCCGGGCAGGACGATGTCGGCCACGAGGACCGCGGCCGCGACGAGGACCGCGAGCGCCAGCGGCGCGATCGTGACGAGGTCGCCGCTCATCGCCGGCCTACCTGAACACCGCGAACTGGATCGCGGTCGCACTCGCCGCGGAGCCGAGGACCGAATCGACCGTCCCGCCGACGAGCCCGAGGACGAGGCCCGGGAACAGCCCGAAGACGACGACGAGCGTCCCGAGCGGCACGAGCGTCAGCGCCTCGATCGGGTGGAGGTCGGTCAGGTGGTGGCCGATCGAGCGGAGGAAGTCGGAGACGTCGCCGAAGAACAGCCGCTGATACATCCAGAGCAGGTAGCCGGCCGCCCAGATCATGACCGACGTCGCGATCGCCGCCGCCCACGGATAGACCTGGAACGTCCCGACGAGCGTGAGGAACTCGCCGACGAAGCCGGACAGTCCGGGCAGGCCGACCGAGGCGAAGACGAAGAAGCCGAACGCGGCGGCGTACACCGGCGTCGGCGCGGACAGCCCGCCGAGCTTCGCGATCGTCCGGTCGTGGGTCCGCTCGTAGATGACGCCGACGAGCAGGAAGAGGGCGCCGGTGATCAGCCCGTGGTTGAGCATCTGGAGGATCGCGCCCTGGAGCGCCTGCTCCTGGAAGACGAAGATCCCGAGCGTCACGAAGCCCATGTGGCTGACCGACGAGTAGGCGACGAGCTTCTTGAGGTCGGGCTGGACGAGGGCCACGATCGCGCCGTAGACGATCGCGACGAGGCTCAGGACGATGATCAGCGGCGCCCAGGTGTGGGCGGCCGCCGGGAAGAGCGGGACCGCGAAGCGGATGAAGCCGTAGCCGCCGAGCTTGAGGAGGATCGCGGCGAGGATCACCGAGCCGGCCGTCGGCGCCTCGACGTGGGCGTCCGGCAGCCAGGTGTGGAACGGGAACATCGGGACCTTGATCGCGAAGGCGAGGAAGAACGCCCCGAACGCGAACAGCTGGAGGCCCTCGGTGAAGCCGCCGGTCGCGGCGTACGCCTGGAGCGCCTCGAAGTCGAAGGCGCCGGCCCAGTTCCCGCCGTGACCGCTCTGGTAGCTGTACGCCGTGGCCAGGATCGCGACGAGCATGAGCAGCGACCCGACGAGCGTGTAGAGGACGAACTTGATCGTCGCGTAGATCCGGTTCGGGCCGCCCCAGATCCCGATGATCAGGTACATCGGGACGAGGACGACCTCCCAGAAGACGTAGAAGAGGAACAGGTCGAGGGCGACGAAGACGCCGTTCATCCCCACCTCGAGGATGAGGAAGGAGATCATGTACTCCTTCACCCGGCTCTGGATCGGCCGGAACGAGGCGAGGATGCTGATCCAGGTGAGGGTCGTCGACAGGACGACGAGGACCGCCGACAGCCCGTCGACGCCGACCTTGTACTGGATCCCGAACGCCGGGATCCAGGGCACCGCCTCGACGAACTCGAAGCCCGGCCGGCCCGGCAGGAACCCGACGAGGAGGAACAGCGACAGGACCCAGGCGACGAGCGCGGTCGCGAGGGCGATGCCGCGGATCGCGCCGGCCGACTCGCGGGGCACGAAGGCGAGGACGATCGCGCCGATGAGCGGCACGAAGACGATCGCTGAGATGAGCGGGAAGTCGGTGATCGTCATCGTCAGCGGCCCGCGATCAGCAGGTACGAGCCGGCCATCAGGAGCAGACCGATCGCGATCCCGAGGGCGTAGTTCTGGACGTGCCCGGTCTGGACCCGGCGGAGGCCGCGGCCGACGTCGGCCGTGCCCCGGCCGATCCCGTTGACCGCGCCGTCGACGATCGTCCGGTCGAACCACCACAGGAACGCGGCCAGCCGGCCGCCGATCCGGATGAACAGCAGGTCGTAGAGGTCGTCGAACCACCACTTGTTGATCGACGCCCGGTAGAGGAAGCGGGTCGCACCATTCGCCGTCGTCGCGTCGGTCGCGATCTGCCGCCGCGGCGCCAGCCGGAGGCCGAACAGCTCGACACCGAAGATCCGCCAGGCGACGGCGATCGCGATCGAGGCGATGCCGACGGTGGCCACGAACAGGACGCCGTCGATGCCGAAGAACGTGTACGCCTCGGCGTGCCGACCCATCGCCTGCTCGGTCGCCTCGAAGACCGGCGCGAGCCAGCCGTGGAGGATGCCGTTCTCCGGCGGCCAGCCGATCGCGAGCCCGAGGAGCACCGACGGGATCGCGAGGAGGATGAGCGGCACGGTCATCGTCGGCGGCGACTCGTGGATCCTCGGCTCGACGCTGGGATCGACCCGGCTCTCGCCCCAGAACGTCAGCCCGATGAGCCGGAACATGTAGAACGCGGTCATCCCGGCGACGACGAAACCGATCGCCCAGACCCACAGGAAGCCGTTCTTGAAGGCCTCGCCGAGGATCTCGTCCTTGCTGAAGAAGCCGGCCAGCGGCGGGATTCCGCTGATCGCGACCGCGCCGATGAGCATCGTCCAGTAGGTGATCGGGATCCGCCGCCAGAGGCCGCCCATCCGGCGCATGTCCTGCTCCTCGTGGACCGCGTGGATGACCGAGCCCGAGTCGAGGAAGAGCAGGCCCTTGAAGAAGCCATGGGTCATGAGGTGGAAGATCGCCGCGGTCCAGGCGCCGACGCCGAGCGCCGCGAACATGTAGCCGAGCTGGCTGAGCGTCGAGTAGGCGAGGACGCGCTTGATGTCGGTCTGGGTGAACGCGATCGACGCGGCGAGGATCGCGGTGAAGATGCCGATCGCGGCGATGAGGACCATCACCTCCGGCGCGGCCCCGAAGAGCGGGTTCGCCCGGGCGACGAGGTAGACGCCGGCATTGACCATCGTCGCGGCGTGGATGAGGGCAGAGACGGGCGTCGGGCCCTCCATCGCGTCGGGCAGCCAGACGTGGAGCGGGAACTGGGCGCTCTTGCCGACGGCACCGGCGAAGACGAGCAGGGCGATGAGCGGGACCGGGATCGGCGACGTCGCACCGCCCGAGACGAGCGCCTCGAGCGACTGGCGGATGTCGAGCGTCCCGGTGTTGGCGAAGATCGCCATGATCCCGAGGATGAACCCGACATCGCCGACCCGGTTGACGATGAAAGCCTTCTTCGCGGCGAGCGCCGCGCTTCGCTTGCGATACCAGAACCCGATGAGCAGGTAGCTCGAGAGGCCAACCAGCTCCCAGGCCACGAAGACGACGAGCCACGAGCTCGCGAGGACGAGGAGGAGCATCGAGAACATGAACAGGTTGAGGTAGGCGAAGAAGCGCCAGTACCCCGGGTCGTGGGCCATGTAGCCGATGCTGTAGACGTGGACGAGCATCCCGATCGTCGTGACGACGATCAGGAGGCAGGCCGTCAGGTTGTCGACGAAGAAGGCGGCCTCGACGCTCAACGATCCGGCCGGCAGCCACGTCCAGAGCGAGACGGCGTGGCCCTCGCCCCCGTCGAACGGCGGCGCCCCGGTGAGGGCGCTGAAGGCGACGATCATCGCCAGGATCCACGAGACCACGACGGCGCCGACCGGGAGCCAGTGGGCCTCCTTGTCGAGCCGCCGGCCGACGAGCGCGGTCAGGCCGAAGCCGGCCAGCGGCAGGGCGGGGATGAGCGGGATGAGGACGTCGGTCATCCGGCCGCGCTCACTGGCGCATCGCGTCGTACTCGTCGACGAGCGGCGTCCGCCGGTTGCGGTAGATCGCGATGACGATCGCGAGCCCGACGGTCGCCTCGGCGGCCGCGACCGCCATGACGATGAGGGCGATGACCGCGCCGTGCGACTTGAGCTGCGGGATGAACGCGCCGAACGCGACGATCGCGAGGTTGACCGCGTTGATCATCAGCTCGATCGACATGAGCATGCTGATCGCGTTCCGGCGGGCGAGGAAGCCGAA
>DASTSC010000069.1:0-3868 GCA_035760905.1 Candidatus Limnocylindrales bacterium
GTTGAGGGTGCCGGCTCGACGATCTGCGGGGCTGCTGCTCTACCGGCGGAAGGCCGGCGCGGTCGAGATCCTCATCGCCCATCCGGGCGGGCCGTTCTGGGCAAAGCGCGACGAGGGCGCCTGGACGATCCCGAAGGGCCTCATCGAGGACGGCGAGGCCGAGCTCGACGTCGCGCGGCGGGAGTTCCACGAGGAGACCGGCCATCCCGCGCCAGTCGAGGGCACATTCCCGCTCGGCGACATCCAGCTCCGGAGCGGAAAGGCTGTCGCCGGTTGGGCGGCGGAGGGCGACCTCGACCCCTCGGCCGCGCGGAGCAACCTCGCGACGGTCGAATGGCCACCCCGGAGCGGGCGCCAGATCCGCGTGCCCGAGATCGACCGGGTCGCCTGGGTCTCGCCGGATGCGGCGCGCCGCCTGCTGAACCCGGCCCAGGCGGCGTTCGTCGATCGGCTCCTCGTCGCGCTCGAGCGGGCCTGATCAGCGCCGGACCGAATCGGCCTCCGCCGGCGGGGTCGGGAAGCGCGGGTTCATCGACGTCGCGAACGAGGTCAAAGCCCGCGTCATCACCCGGACGTTGACGAGCATCGCGGCGGCGAATCCGAGGAGCGCGCCGATCCCGGCCACCATCCCCGAGGCCCCGACGAGCAGGAGGACGATCGCGACGAGCGTCGCGGCCACCGCGGAGCAGATCACGCCGATCATCCCGATGACCGTCGTGAACCCGTGCAGGATGCCGGCCGGGCCGCCGATCTCGTCTGCGACGCTGTAGACCTCGAACACCCCGCGGACGTCGTCGTGCTTGCCGGTGATGAAGTAGGCCTCGAGTCCGGGAACCATCTCGTGGTAGGCGTGCCGGATACGGTTCATCCCCTGGAGGTAGCGGATGTCCTCGTTCGTGGCGGTCACGACCCGGCCCATCGTCGCCACGCCCACGAACAGGTCGACGGCCAGCACGACCGTCGCCACCAGCAGGAACTCCCGCTGAAAGGCCATCGCATTCGAGATCAGACCGAGCGCGACGAGCGTGGCCGAGAGGAACGTCAGGAACATCCCGGCCCGGGCGAAGGCCTCGTTGTACACGAGCGACCGTGCCGACAGGAGGCTCCAGTGCTCCGTGGAGAGGATCGTGAGGGCGCGCGGATCGGCGAGACCGTGGAGCGGGCCGCCGGCCGGATCAGTCCGATCCCGGACCGGCATCTCGGCCACCGCCGGCGCCTGGATCGTGCGCTCGTCCATGGCTCCCTCCTCGCGCAACCCTGCGTCGCACGAGCCTAACGGGCGCGGCCTCACGGGCGCGAGCCCGGCTCGCGCTAGGCTTGCCGCCCATGCCCGTCACGCTTCCCATCCGCGATCGACGCCGGCGCGATCCCGCCACGGTCCGAATCGCCACCTTCTCGGCTCGCCATCGCTGGCCCGTCGTGGCGCTCTGGTTCGTCGCCACCGTCGGCGTGTTCCTCGCCAGCATCGCCGCCGGCGGGACGAACACCCAGGGCGCGATCAGCCGCGACCAGCGGGCACGGTTCGAATCCGCCGAGGCGTACGACGTCTTCGCGGCGGCCGGCCCGGCATCGTCGGCGCCGGCGGTCCAGACGGTCATCGTCGTCGTCGGCGACGATCGGGGCATCGCCGACGCGGCCGCACAGGGAGCGCTCGACGACGTCGTCGCGACGCTCAGGTCGCTCCGGTCGACGGTCGCCGCCGCAGACGGGCCCACGTTCACCGACGTCGTCGACCCGCGCCAGGCACCCCCGGCCGCGGACCTCGTCTCCGCCGACCGGACCGCCGCCCGCGTCATCGCCCACGCGGAGGGCGACGGCGACGTCCTCGACGAGCGCCTCGCGCCCCTGCCGGACGCGCTCGATCGGCTGCGGACGGCCCATCAGGACGTCGAGCTCGACGGCGTCTCGAACTGGCTCGCGAACCACGAGATCAGCCACGTCGTGAACAACGACCTCGACGGCAGCCTCCGGCTGACGATTCCGATCACGTTCGCGATCCTGCTCGTCGCCTTCGGCGCCGTGGTCGCGGCGTTCGTGCCGCTCGTTCTCGCGGTGACCGCGCTGCTCGCCGCGTTCGGGGTGCTCGGCCTCTACAGCCAGGCGGTCGACCCGGTCAGCCCGTACGCGAGCCAGCTCGTCGTCCTCATCGGCCTCGCCGTCGCCGTCGACTACTCGCTCTTCCTCGTCAGCCGCTTCCGGTCCGAGCTGCGCCGTGGCCGCGACGTTCGCGACGCGATCCGGGCGGCGTCGGCGACCGCGGGTCGGGCCGTCTTCTTCTCGGGCCTCGCGGTCATGATCTCGATCGCCGGCCTGCTGCTCCTCGACGACCCGCTCTTCAAGTCGATGGCGATCGCGACGATCGCGGTCGTCTTCGTCTCGGTCGTCGGCTCGTTCACGTTCCTGCCGGCGACGCTGGCGATCCTCGGCGGTGGCGTGAACCGCCTCCGGATCCCGTTCTTCGGCCGCTCCCGCGAGGAGGGGACGGGGATCTGGGCGGCGATCGTCCGGGCGGCCATGCGTCGACCGCTCGCGGTCGGCATCCTCGCCGCCGCGGCGCTGCTCGCGGTCGGGACGCCCGTCGCGCGCCTCCACCTCGGCTCGAGCGATCTGTCGTCGTTTCCGGACTCGGTCGGCTCGGTCCGCGCCTTCCGGTTGATCAGCCAGAAGTGGCCCCAGGGCACGGAGCTGTCGCTCCAGGTCGTGGTGACCCGGGCAAACGAGCCGGCGACCCAGGCGGCGATCGGCCGCCTCGAGGACCGACTGACGGCGATCCCGGGGCTGTCGGGACCGGCGACCGTCGCCCCTTCGACGGACGGCACCGCGGCGATGGTCACCGCGACGATGGCCGGCGGCCAGAACGACGAATCGAACCGGGAGATCGTCCAGACCGTTCGATCGCAGGTCGTGCCCGAGCTGTTCGGACCCCTGCCGGGCGTCCGCGCCCTCGTCACCGGCGACGCCGCCTTCGTCCTCGACCAGGTCCTGTTCTACGAGCGGGGGATGATCCAGGTCTTCGCCTTCGTCCTCGGGCTGTCGTTCCTGCTCCTCCTCCTCGCCTTCCGGTCGATCGTCATCCCGATCAAGGCGATCGTCCTCAACCTGCTCTCGACCGCCGCGTCATACGGCGTCCTCGTCCTCGTCTTCCAGGAAGGCTGGTTCGGCTCGATCCTCGGCGTCCGGACGGGCGGCGTCATCGAGTCGTTCGTGCCGGTCTTCGTGTTCACGATCCTGTTCGGGCTGTCGATGGACTACCACGTCTTCATCCTGACCCGGATCAAGGAGGCCCGCGACCGCGGCGCGGCCTCGAACGAGGCGGTGGAGCGGGGGATCTCGATCACCTCCGGCACCGTGACGAGCGCGGCCGCGATCATGGTCGCGGTCTTCGCCGTCTTCGTGACGCTCCAGCTCGTGATCATCAAGCAGCTCGGGCTCGGGCTCGCGGTCGCGGTCCTCGTCGACGCGACCGTCATCCGCAGCGTTCTCCTGCCCGCGACGATGCGGTTGCTCGGCGACTGGAACTGGTGGCTCCCGCGCTGGCTCGGCTGGCTGCCGCGGGTGACGATCGAGGTCGAGGACGAGCCGTCGGAGGGGCCGGCTGCGGCGCCGGCGTCGGTCGGCCCGGGACAGGCGGCGGAGTCGCCGACAGGCGGCTGATAGACCTTCGCCCGCCGGCACGAGGGTCTCGTCGCGCGCACGCCGCGCCGCTGCAACGGCCGAGGCCCGCGCCACCACCGCGGCGGCGACGCCGGGTCCGCGAGACTCAACGCCCGAAAGGAGGCGAGTCGATGGTTCCCCTTCTGCTCTGGATCCTCGGCGTGCCGGGAGTGCTCATCCTGCTGCTCCTGCTGCTCGGGATCGTCCACATCTG
>DASTSC010000070.1:0-27749 GCA_035760905.1 Candidatus Limnocylindrales bacterium
GATGAGGGCGATGACCGCGCCGTGCGACTTGAGCTGCGGGATGAACGCGCCGAACGCGACGATCGCGAGGTTGACCGCGTTGATCATCAGCTCGATCGACATGAGCATGCTGATCGCGTTCCGGCGGGCGAGGAAGCCGAACGTCCCGATCGCGAACAGGAGGCCGGCGAGGACGAGGTAGGCGTCGAGCGACTGGCTCACAGGTGGGGCTCCCCGTGCTCCCGCTTCGCGAGGAAGACGCCGCCGATGACCGCGGCGAGGAGGAGCACGCTCACGATCTCGAAGGGCAGGACGTAGCCGCTGAACAGGGTCGCCGCGATCTCCGACGTGACCGCCGCGGCGCCGGCGCCGACCGCGCGCCAGTCGGTCGCGCTCACGGTGAGGGCGATGAGGATCGCGAGGACGACCGCGGCGATCGCCGCCGGGACGGCCTGGGTCTGGAACACGAGCCGGGTCGGGGCCGCCTTCGTCTGGGTGAGCATGATCGCGAACAGGATGAGGACGCTGATCGCGCCGATGTAGACGAGGACCTGGGCCGCCGCGACGAGCGGCGCACCGGCGAGGACGTAGAGGCCGGCGAGCGCTCCGAACGAGGCCATCATCGCCAGGCCGCAGCGGATGATGTCGCGCATCGTCACGACGAGCAGCCCGGTGCCGAGCATCGTCGCGGCGAGGACGACGAACAGCACGTCCGCCCACGCGACGTTCAGGATCGGGACCGTGTCGGGGATCGCCACGCGCCTCCGCTCGCCTCCTCGTCTTCGTCGTTCGTGGCGCCCGCCGGGCGCCGCTGCTCTCTCCCGGGCCTAGCCGTGTCCGGGCCGCGGTCCGTCGTGCCCGTTGCCGTGCCCGTTCCCGGCGAGCGCGGCCGGCAGGACCGGCAGGAGCCGGGCGGCGTCGACCCGGCGACCCGACCCGACGACCCGCTGGGCCCAGTCGCGCTCGCGCCGGACGTAGCTCATCTCGGTCTCGCGATCGACCGCCGAGTAGGCCATGAGGTCGATCATCGGCTCCTCGCGGCTCGAGTGCGACAGCTCGAACTCGGCGCCGTCGCGAAGCGCGTCGTAGGGGCAGGCGTCGACGCAGATGCCGCAGAGGATGCAGCGACTCTCGTCGACCTCGTACTTGGTGAGGATCCGCGGCTTCGGCATGAGCGCGCCGGTCGGGCAGGTCTCGGCACAGCGACCGCACGACACGCACGGGGTGTCGTTGAGGCTCATGTCGAGCGGCGTCGTCACGAGCGTGTCGAAGCCGATCCGCATGAAGTCGTAGCAGGCCGCGCCGACGACCTCCGCGCAGACGTTCGCGCAGCGGCCGCAGTCGATGCAGCGCGACGGCTCCCGGAGGATGAAGGCGTGGCTGTCGTCGCGGATGTAGTCGTGGTTCGTGCCGGTGAAGCGGTTCTCGGTGACGCTCCGGTAGCCGGCCCCCTGGTGGTATTGCGGCTCGAGCGTCTTCAGCGTCGTCCCGTACTCGATGCCGAGCCGGCGGAGGTCGCAGAACCCGATCGCCTCGCAGGTGCACTGGAGGCAGCGGGTGCTCTCGGCGACCGCTTCCTGGCGGCTGTACGGGATCTCGTATTCGACGTAGCTCTGGTTGCGGACGTCCGCCTCCATCGACTTGAGCCGGTAGCGCGGCTCCTTGACCTCGGCCGTGAACGGCACGATCGAGAGGAACTCCGGCTGCGGCTCGGCGAGCTGCTGGCGGGTCCGGACCCCGTCGAGATCGAGCCCCTTGAGATACGCGTCGACCGCATACGCGCTGCGACGGCCCTCGGCGACCGCCTGGACGACCGTCGATGCACCGATCCGGACGTCGCCCGTCCCGAACACTGCCGGGCGGCCGGTCTCGAACGTCACGGCATCCGCCTTGAGCCGGTTCCGGACCGCCGTGAGGCCGGCGTTGCCGGGCTGACCGGTCCAGTCGAGCTCCGGGCCCTGCCCGATCGCGAGGAGGACGCGGTCGCATTCGATCCTGAACTCGGTCCCCGGCGACGGCTCCGGTCGCCGGCGTCCCGACGCGTCAGGCTCGCCGAGCTTCATCCGGATGAACTCGACGCCGGTCACGCGGTTGCTCTCGTCGGTCAGGACGCGGACCGGCCCGGCCTGGAAGATCGCGGTCGCGCCCTCCTCGATCGCCTCGTGGACCTCGTTCGAGGCCGGCATGTCCTTCATGTCGCGGCGGTAGACGAGGGTGACCTCCTTCGCGCCCTGGCGGATCGACGTCCGGGTGCAGTCCATCGACGTGAAGCCGCCGCCGATGACCACGACCCGGCTGCCGCGGTGGCCGGGCACCTCGAGGCCGAGGGTCGCCGTCCGGAGGTACTCGAGGCCGTCGAAGACGTTCTCGGCGTCCTCGCCCGGGACCCCGAGCTTGTTCGTGTCATAGCAGCCGATCGCCACCACGACCGCGTCGAAGCCCTGGTTCTGGAGGTCGTCGAGCGTCAGCGTCCGGCCGAGCTCCGCGTTGCAGACGATCCTGCCGCCGAGCCGCGTCACCGACTCGTATTCGGCCTCGAGAACCTCGACCTTCGGCAGCCGGTACTGGGGGATGCCGTACCGGAGCATGCCGCCGGGGGCAGGGTCGCGCTCGAAGACCGTGACCTCGTGGCCGGCGATGAGCAGGTAGTACGCGGCGCTCATCCCGGCCGGGCCGGAGCCGATGACGGCGACTCGCCGACCGGTCTTCGGCTGGAGCTCGAACGGCACCGGCGGATCGACGCCCTCGTTGAGCATCTGCCGGATGACCTGGTCGCCGTGGTAGCGGTGGCTGTCGCGGATCGCGATCGCCTCGTCGACCTCGTCGCGTCGGCAATGCTCCTCGCACGGCGCGGGGCAGACGCGGCCGAGGACGGACGGGAACGGGATCGTCCGCTTGAAGATCCGGGCGCCCTCGCGGAAGTTGCCCTCGGCGTTCGCCTTGAGGAAGCCCGGGATGTCGATGTGGCTCGGGCACTTGTTCTGGCAGGGCGGCAGGCAGTACGCGTTGTGGTCGCTGAAGATCAGCTCGAGGTTCGTCCGGCGGAGTCGCCGGACCTCCTCGGTCTGGGTCCTGACCGTCATCCCGTTCTCGGCCGTCCGCGAGCAGCTGATCGGCGGATGCTCCTCGCCGTCGACCTCGACGACGCACATCCGGCAGGCCCCGAACCCCGGCAGCTTCGGCTCGTAGCAGAGCGTCGGGATCTCGATGCCGTTGTCGCGGCAGACCTCGAGGATCGTCTGGCCCTCCGCGCCCTCCACGACCCGCCCGTCGACCTCGATCCGGATCGGAGGCGTGGAGCTCGGCCGCTGCGGGGCGGGCGACGTCAGCAGCCGCTCGGCGAGCGAGTCGTCGAGGGGCGTGAGCGTCCCGAGATCCGCGGGATCGTCGGGTCGGTTGTCGGGGCGCGCGATCAGGTCGGTCATCGTCGTCAGTGGGCGGGTGGGGGCGTCGGCAGGGCGATCGGGTGGCAGACGCCGGCGGGGCAGGTGCCTCGGAGCAGGTGAGCGTCGAGCTCCTCCCGGAAGTATCGCATCCCCGTCGTCATCGGCAGCGTCGCGAGCCGCTCGTGGTCGCACAGCCCGCTCTCGACGACGTCGTGGGCGAGGTCGGCGAGGAGACCGTCGTCGTTGGCCCGCGGCGTGCCGGCCACGGCGCGTTCCGCGATCTCGGCGATCCGGCGGGTGCCGATCCGGCAGGGGATCGACTTGCCGCAGGCCTCGTCGGCGCAGAAGCGGGTGAGCAGCCGGCCGAGATCGACGATGCAGGCCCGGTCGTCGACCTCGACGATCGACCGCGAGCCGAGATGGCCGCCGACGGCCTCGAGCGCCTCGAACTCGTAGGCGGTGTCGGCGACCGAGTCCGGCAGGAGACCGCCCGACGGTCCGCCGACGAGGAGCGCCTTGCGACTCCGGCCGTCCCCGACGCCGCCGGCGAGCGCAGCGACCGCGCGAAGCGGCGTCCCGAGCGGGATCTCGGCGATGCCCTCGCCGCGCGGGCCGCGGACGTGGACGAGGACCGTCCCCGGGCTGGCCTTCGAGCCGATCGCGGCGAAGGCCGGTGCGCCGTTGACGACGATCCATGGCACGGCCGCGAGGGTCTGGACGTTGTTGACGACGGTCGGCGCCCCGAAGAGTCCGCGGACGGCCGGATACGGCGGCCGCTGCTCCGGCTGACCGCGCTTGCCCTCGAGGGCCTTGAGCAGGACCGTCTCCTCGCCGAGCATGTACGCCCCGCCCACGGGACGGATGGTCACGATGACGTCGTGTCCCGAGCCGAGGACGTCGACTCCGAGGAGACCGCCCCGCTCGGCGGCGAGGACGGCCGCCTCGAGGGCGGCGATGACCTCGGTCGCCTCGATCCGGACGGCGATGACCGCCTCGGAGGCGCCGACCGCGAAGGCGGCGATCGCGAGGCCCTCGACGACCGCATGCGGATCGATCGTCATGAGCGTCCGATCGGCCGCCGCGGCCGGATCCGCCTCGTAGCCGTTGGCCACGACGAAGCGGCGGTCGACGGGCTGCTGGGCGGCGGTCCGCCACTTCTCGCCGGTCGGGAAGCCGCCGCCGCCGCGGCCTCGCAGGCCCGAGGCGGCGATCGTGGCGATCGTCCCGGTCGGCCCGAGGTCGCGAACGACGCGCCGGAAGCCCGCCCAGGCGCCGGCCGCTGTCGCGGCCTCGAGGTCGCCCGGGTCGTAGGGCGGCCGTGCCGGCCCGGCGATCGATGCCCCCGGCTTCCCGGCCCGGGCGAGCAGGATGCGCGGCCAGTCGTTCGGCGTTGCAAGGAGGTCGGGCATCAGCTCGGCCTCGCGTCCGCGCTCGGCGCCGAGCCCGCGGGACGAGCGCCGTCACCGCCGCCGAGGGCGGCCCCGAGGCCCGAGAGATAGGCCCCTTCGGATGGCCGGTGCTCGTCGAAGGCGCGGCGCGTCTCGGCGCGGGCAGGCGGGTCGAGCCGGAGATGGCGGTAATACGAGGCGGTCCCGTAGAGCATCGCGTACCAGGCGCCGGTCGCGAAGCTGATCCGCTTGAGGGCGGCGACCGGGACGTAGCCGTAGGCGGCCTGGACGTCCTCGAGGATCCGGAGCATCTGCTTCGGATCGTGGTCGTGGCGCTCGAGGATCTCGTCGACCGCGGTCACGTCGATCGGCTCGAAATGCTCGTAGGCCCGATCCGGGACCGTCCTGCCGGAGCGTCGCAGGGCCGACTCCTCGCGCCGCTCGCCGTAGGTCTCCGGCGGTCCCCAGTGGACGTGGTAGCGGCCCTTCGTGTCGAGGCCGCCCATGTCGATGCATTCGATCGGGCAGGCCTGGGCGCACTGGAAGCAGGTCTCGCACTTGAGCGTGCCCCACTCGTCGTAGAGCAGCTGGAGGCGGCCGCGGAAGCGGACGCCGACGTCGGCCGGCTGCTCCGGGTAGCGGATCGTCGCCTTCGGCTCGAAGAAGCGCCTGAGCGTGAGGGCCATGCCCCGGGCGATCCCGAGGCCGGGAACGAAGCTCATCGGCTCACCGCGGCCCGAGGACGACGATCGCCGCCGCGGTCACGAACAGGTTGAGCAAAGAGGCGGGCAGCAGCCACTTCCAGGCGAAGCCCATGAGCTGGTCGATGCGGACGCGGGGCAGCGTTCCGCGCATCCAGACGAAGGTGAACACGAACACGTACGTCTTGAGCATAAACCAGACCAGCCCGACGACCCAGTCGAAGGAGACGAAGAGGAGGCCGAGGACGACCGCGACCGCGACGAGGTTGAAGACGACGAAGCCGAGGACGAGCGCCTGCCAGCTCGGCAGCGAGCTCCGGGCGAGCCAGAACGGGATCGCGAAGAGGAGCGTCCCGACGACCGGCACGACCGCGACGAGGATGAGCAGCCAGATCCCGAGCGAGCCCGGGTCGAGGGCCGCGGTCACCGGGAACGGCCACTGGAAGGGCGCGGTCCAGCCACCGAAGAAGAGCGACACCGTGAGCGCCGAGACGATGAAGACGTTGACGTACTCGGCGAAGAAGAAGAAGCCGAAGCGCATCCCCGAGTACTCGGTGGCGAAGCCGGCCACGATCTCCGAGTCGGCCTCGGTCAGGTCGAACGGCGTCCGGTTCGCCTCGGCGGTCGCGGCGATGAAGAAGACGAGCGCCCCGAGCGGCTGCTTGAAGAGGTTCCAGTCGAGGAACGAGCCGGACTGGCCGAGGACGATCTGGTTGATCGACATCGTCCCGTACAGGAGCATCAGCCCGACGACCGACAGCGTCAGCGGGATCTCGTAGCTGACGATCTGCGCGGCGCTCCGGAGGCCGCCGAGGAGCGAGTACTTGTTGAAGCTCGACCAGCCGGCCATGAGCAGGCCGACGACGGTCAGGCCGCCCATCGCGAAGAAATAGAGGATGGCGATGTTGAAGTCCTGGCCGAACAGGCCCGGCGCGAACGGGATGACGACGAGGCTCATGACGCTCGCCATGTAGACGACGACCGGGGCGAGCGTGAACACGATCGGGTCGGCGCCGGTCGGCGTGAAGTCCTCCTTCATGAGGACCTTGAGCCCGTGGATGACCGACAGCGCGGAGCCGAACGGCCCGACCCGGTCCGGGCCGAGACGGAGGTTCATCAGGGCGATGACCTTCATCTCCATGTAGATGATCAGGAACGCGGTCGGGACCGTCATCAGGAGCACCGCCGTCGCCGCGACGACGAACCGGACGAGTGGCAGGTTCGCGGCGAGGAAGTCGACGACCGGCCCGCCGAGCAGGACGATGAGCACGACGAGGCCGACGGTCAGGACCGCGAGCAACGGGATCGCGGTGAAGACGATCTTCCCGGGCAGCGTCAGCCGGTTCCACGCACGCGACACCGTCGTCACTTGGAGTGCCTCCGCGGCGCTCGGATGAGGTCAGCCGAAGGCGGCGCCGAGGATGTGAGCGAGCGCACTTCGGGGTGCGGGAGCGAGCGCCCGGAGGCGCCAACGCCCGGATGGCCCGTCCCAGCGCCGCCCGGGTTCACTTGTCGACTCCTCCCATGATGGGATCCAGGCTCGCCATGACGGCCATCGTGTCGGCGACGAGGTGACCCGGCATGAGCCGACCGACCGACTCGAGATGGATGAAGCTCGGGTCGTGGATCCGGAGCCGGAAGGGCTGGTCGGTGCCGTCGCTCATCGCATAGACGCCGTACTCGCCGCGGGGGCTCTCGATCGCGGCGAACGCGCGACCCGGTCGAGGCCGCAGGAGCCGCGGCAGCTTCGCCATCACCGGCCCGTCGGGCATCTGGTGGAGGCACTGGTCGATGATCCGAAGGCTCTGCTTCACCTCGTCGACGCGGAGGAGGTAGCGCGCGAGGCAGTCGCCCTCTGACCGGGTCGGGATGTCGAAGTCGAGCTCCGGGAAGATGCTGTACGGATGCGCCCGGCGGAGATCGAACGGGACGCCGGTGGCCCGCAGGTTCGGACCGGTCCAGCACATTCGAAGGGCCGTGTCGGAGTCCATCGTCCCGAGGTCGCGCATCCGGCGGACGAAGATCTCGTTCTCGTTGAGGAGCTTCGTGTTCGCCTCGTGCTGCGCCGTCGCCCGGCTCATCCAGTCCCCGAGTCGGCTCATGAAGTCGTGGTTGAGGTCGCCGTTGACCCCGCCGATCCGGAAGTAGTTGAAGAGCATCCGGGCGCCGGTCAGCGAGGCCAGCATCTCGACGATCTCGTCGCGCTCGATGAACGAGTAGAGGATCGGCGTCAGCCCGCCGAGGTCGAGCGCCATCCAGCCCATGAAGAGGGCGTGGCTCGCCACGCGCAGCAGCTCGGTCGAGAGGACGCGGATGTACTCGGCGCGGCGCGGGACCTGGACGTCGAGCAGCTTCTCGTAGGCCATGACGGCCGGCCACTCGCAGAACAGCGCGCTGACGTACTCGAGCGGATCGAGCTGGCTGATCGTCTGGTGGTAGTCGGCGTTCTCGCACAGCTTCTCGACCCCGCGGTGGAGATAGCCGAGCACCGGGTCGAGGTCGACGACCTGCTCGCCGTTGAGCTTGAGGACGATCCGCAGCACGCCGTGGGTCGAAGGGTGCTGCGGCCCCATGTTGATGAGCATCTCGCCGTCGGCGAGGGTGTAGAACTCGGCCTCGCGCTCGGTCCGGGGCGGGAACGGCGGGACCGGCTCGAAGACGCCGACCTCCTGCTCGAGGGTGACCCGCGGGTCGTCGGCGGACTCGCGGGCGCCGATCCGGTAGGGCTCGTCGCCGGGGCCGCGGTCGGCGACCGCGGGCTGCGTGTCGGGGGGTCGGGTGGCGGTCATGATCAGCCTGCCTTCGAGTGCCGGAGGACGTGCTCCGGGTCGGCGTTGCGCGGTTCGTGGGCCCGCTCGACGTGCCGGACGCCGCCGCCCGGCGAGCGGGCCGCGTCGTCGGGCAGGAAGAAGTCCTTGCGGAGCGGGAAGCTCGCGTAGTCGGGCGGCATGTAGATCCGGCGGAGGTCGCGATTGCCCTCGAACGTGATCCCGAACATGTCGTAGGCCTCGCGCTCCATCCACTCGGCCCCGGGCCAGAGGAACGTGATCGAGGGCGCGCGCGGATCGTCGCGCGACAGGCCGTCGGCGATGACGCGCAGCCAGTCTCCGGTCGTCCGGCTCCAGAGGTGATAGACGACCTGCATGACGAGGCCCGTGTCCACGCCGGCGAGGTCGGCGAGGAACTCGAACCGCAGGTCCGGCTCGTCGTGGAGGGCGGCCATCACCACGGGCACGTCGCCCGGTGCGATCCGGATCTCGGTCTCGTCGTGGCGCTGGCGGACCGGACCGGTCACCTGGTCCGCGAAGCGCGCCTCGAGCCGCGCCCGGAGCGCGCGATCCACCTAGACACCCTCCGGCACGTTCGGACCGACGGCCCGCCGATCCCACTCCCCCCGGCGGTCCTTGATCAGCTGCTGGAGCTTCATCATCCCGAAGATGAGGCCCTCCGGCCGCGGCGGGCAGCCGGGCACGTAGACGTCGACGGGCATGATCCGGTCGATCCCCTCGATCGTGCTGTAGGAGCGCTTGTAGCGGCCGCCCGAGACGGTGCAGTCGCCCATCGCGACGCACCACTTCGGCTCGGGCATCTGCTCCCACAGCCGCAGGAGCGGGCCTGCCATCTTCGTCGTCAACGTGCCGGCGACGATGAGGACGTCGGCCTGCCGGGGCGAGGCCCGGAACGGGAACATCCCCCAGCGGTCCATGTCGTTCTTCGACGTCGCGGCCGACATCATCTCGATCGCGCAACAGGCGAGGCCCGACAGGAGCGGCCAGAGGCTGTTCGCCCGGAGCAGGTCGAGGACGAGGTCGGCCTTCGTCGGGATCGCCTGGAGCGCGCCCCAGCGGGCGTCGTCGCGGTAGGCGATCCCGGATCGCTCCACCTCGGCGAGGTGGGTCGAGCCCGTCGGGCCCGCGGCGTAGGCGGTGGGGTCGACCGATCGCCAGAGCGTGTTCGGAACGACGATCGGGCTGACGACGTCGCCGCTTCCGGCCGGGACGAGCGCGTCGACGGGGTTGCCCTGGTGGTCCGACGCCTTCTGGGTCTCGACCGGATATGGATCTCGTGGATCGATCGCGCGGCGATCGTCCGGACGGTTCAACGCCACGTGAGGACACCCTTTCGCCAGGCGTACGCGAGCCCCAGGAGCAGGACTCCGACGAAGATCAGCATGCTGACGAAGCCGCCGAGGAGGAGGTCGCGGAAGGCGATCGCCCAGAGGTAGATGAAGACGACCTCGATGTCGAAGGCGACGAACAGCAGCGCGTAGATGTAGAACGAGAGACCGAACCGGCCGTGCGTGTCGCCGAACGTGTCGATGCCCGACTCGTAGGGCAGGCCCTTGTGGACGTCGCCCCGGTTGCGGTGCGAGATGAGCCAGGCCGCGCCGATCGTGAGGAAGACGAACGAGACGCCGGCGAAGGCGAAACCGACGACGTACCAGATGCCGCTCACGGCGCTCCTCGAGGCGGGCCCACTCGGGCGCCCGCGACCTTCCGCATGCCCTGTCGCATGGCCTGTCGCATGCCCTGTTGAACATGGGGTGCCGTGCGTGGGGCACTGCGGCCGGCACGGCACGACCGCACGGCCATTCTAGCAAGGGGAGCCCCGGTGCCCGATCGGACGACCCCGCCGGAGCAGCGGCGGGGAGCGGACGCGCCGAGCGCGCGAGCAGGTTCGCGTCCGCTCCCCGACGTCGTCGGGCGCACAGACCCGCGTGCCCGACCGACGCAGGGTGCGAAACGCCGCCCGACCCTCGCAATAGGGCGAAGTCCGTACGCCGCCACCGACCACCCTTCGACGCGCATCTAGGACCCGATGCGGGTCGCGGGGTCGCCCGGGCCGCTCGTGGTCCGCAGCCGGAAGGAGAGCCCGGAGAGCGGAGGATCGGGGGCGACGCCGCGCCCGAAGACGGCGACCCGGAAGCCACCGGTCGCCCGCGGGTCGAGCAGCCGGGCGACGGACGACCGAAGCTCCGCCCACCCCGCGAGGTCCGTTCGGGCGTCCGCGCGGGCCTCCTCGAGCAGCCCCTCGAGGCCGCAGCCGACGAGGAACTCGGCCTGGGTCGTGGACCCGAGGACGTCCAGCCCGGCGGCCCGGGCGGAACGTTCGAGCGCGGTCAGATCGACGTGGGCCGTCAGGTCCTGGCGGCCGATCGATCGGAACGGATCCCCGTGGGCCACGTGGCCGAGGTAGGCGACCAGGGTCCCGGCCATCCGGCGGGCCGAGTAGAGCTCGCGGGCGGGCAGGGCGTAGTCGATGACGAGGGCGACCCCGGCGTCGAGGTCCTCGGCGACCGTCGCGAGCCAGGGCGCGTCGGCGAGCCGGACCTCGCCACGCTGGCCGGGCGCGAGCGTCACCCCGTCGGCCGCGAGCCTGGCCGCGAGCACCGGGGTCGACGGCGGGCCGGGTTCCTCGCGGAACCCTCCGCCGTCGGCGACGACATAGAGCTCCGCGAGGGCGGCCGGGAAGGCCGGGTTGCTCTCGACCCGGTGGAACGGCAGTGCGTCGAGGAACTCGTTGGCGAGGACGATCCCCGTGAGGCGCCCCCGGCCCTCCCCGATCCGATCGCCGAACCCGGCGGCGATCAACCGCGCCCGCAGCTCGTCGAGCCGATGGGGGTTCCGCTCGACGGGTTCGTACCGGACGACCCTGGCGAGCTCCGGCGCGTCGCGGCCGATCCGCTCGAGGAGCGGCCCGGCGAGGGCGCCGGAGCCCGCGCCGTACTCGCGGATCGCGAAGGTCTCGGGTCGTCCGAGGCGCTCCCAGACCTCGATCGCCTGGCGCGCGAGCGCGCGGCCGAAGATCGGGTGGAGCTCGGGCGCGGTCAGGAAGTCGCCCCCGCGAGTCGGCCGGGGCCGCTCGGACGTGTAGTAGCCGGCGGCCGGATCGTAGAGGGCGAGCTCCATGAACCGGGCGAACGTCATCGGGCCGGTCCGCTCGATCTCGCCCCGGATCCGGGCGACGAGCCGCGGGTCGGACGGCACGTCCGGCAGCGGTGGACGGCGATCCGTCATCAGGCCGCCCCGGTTCGCCGGAGAAGGAGCCGAATCCCCGGACCCACCAGGCTGTGACCACCGAGCAGGATCGGGATCGGCGCGTCGCGGGCGGCGTTGGTCAGCTCGCGCAGCCACGGGTCGTCGATGCGGTCGGGGAGGAGCAGGTCCGAGGCGTAGCGATCCTCCGCCCGGGGCCAGCCGCGCTCGTCGGCGCCGAGCCGGGCCGCCAGGAGGACGCGCGAGTCGACGACGGCCGCGTCCGCGAGCCGGGCCGCGATCGCCTCGAGCGCACCGGGCCCGCGGTCGTCGAGGAGCATCGCGAGCACGGACGCCGGCGCCCGGACCGAGCGTCCGGGGCGACCCGCGTCCTCGGCCCGAAGCGCCAGCCGCGAGCTCGCCCGGAGGCCCCGCTCCTCGACGAGCGCCCGCGTCCTCGAGGCCGCCTTCCGCTCGAGGAGCCGGAGGGCGGAGGCCGAGGTCCGGCCGGCCACGAGAACCTCGGCCCGTCGATCGCGAAGAACTTCGGCCACGCGCTCGAGCCGATCGATGGCCACTGCCGCGTCCGGCGGGGTCGCGAGGCCGGCGACGAGGAGATCGAGCGGCGAATCGAGATCGAAGGCGAGGCGCCAGCGCGAACGGACCTCCTCGACCGGGACTCCGGCCACCTCCTCGAGCCAGCGCGGGAGGGCGTTGTCCGACGGCAGGTCCGGGACGTCGCCCAGGACGCCGGGATCACCGATCGCCACGAGGTCGGCCGAATGGCGATTGTTCACGATCGCCCGCGCCTCGCCCGAGGCGGCGATCTCGACGAACGGCCGAAGGTCGTGGGCCGTCGCCAGCGCTGCCGCGCCCGAGCCCGCGACCACCAGGCCGCTCTCGCGTCCGAGGCCCGCCACGATCGCCCGGATCCGGGCGCCGAACGTCGTATCGTCCGGTTCGCCGACGAGGATCTCGCCGCCGGTCGCGCCGGCGACGGCGAGTCGCCGGACGAGGCGTTCCGCCCGCTCGTGTCGGGCGTCGGCGAGCCATCGTTCGAGCGGGCCGGCGGCCATGCCGGCCGGCCGATGGAGGACGATCGCCCTGACGGAGGCCATGTGGACCCGAATCTAGCCGCGCCCGGGCCGTCGTCCGGGGGTGGGACCGAACGAAGCGACGTTCGCCGCCGGCGTCGCGTTCGCGCCTACGTCGGCCTCGGATCGAACCTCGGCGACCGGGAGCGCGCGCTCGTCGGCGGGATCGCCGCGCTCGGCGCCCTGCCGGGGGCCGAGATCGTGGCCGTGTCCGACCTCTACGCGACGGCGCCCGTCGGGGTCACGGACCAGCCCGAGTTCCGGAATGCCGTGGTCGGCCTCGACGTCGCACCGGGTCCCGACCCCGTGACGGGTGCGGTCGCGCTCCTCGTCGCGCTCAAGCGGATCGAGCGCGCCTTCGGTCGCCGCCGCCGGCGCCGCTGGGGCCCGCGCGAGCTCGACCTCGACCTCCTCCTGTTCGGCGCCGCGCGGCTGTCGGTCGAACGGCCGCCGGAGGGCGTGTCGGCGGCCGTGGCGTCGGACCTCGGGCGCCGCCCCGACGAGCGCGTGTTGATCGTTCCCCATCCCGAGGTGGCCGAGCGGCTGTTCGTGCTCGCGCCACTCGCCGACGTCGCGCCGGCGCTCGTGCCGCCGGGCTGGACGGTGGACGTCGCGACGGCGAAGGCCGAACGCGAGCGGGTCGAGGGCGAGGACGCCGTCCGCCACGTCGGTCGCTGGGACGCGGAGGCCCGGGAGTGGCGACCGGTCTAGAGCCGGACGGACGGCGGCCGGTCCCGGTCGAACATGTGGACGGTATCGATGAAGCGGACCTCCTTCGTCCGGTAGGCCATCACGAGCGAGTGGCTCCGGGCGCCGCCGCCGAAGAAGCGGACGCCATGGAGGAGGTCGCCCTCCGTGACCCCGGTCGCGGCGAAGACGATCTCCTCTCCCGACGCCAGGTCGGTCGTCGTGAAGACCGCCTCGAGGTCCTCGACGCCCATCCGCCGGGCCCGCTCCTTCTCGGTCTCGTTGCGAAACCGGAACCGGGCCTGGATCTCTCCGCCGAGGCAACGCAGCGCGGCCGCCGTGAGCACGCCCTCCGGGGCGCCGCCGGTGCCCATCACCGCGTGGACGCCGGTGCCCGAGACGGCGCACGAGATGGCCGCCGAGAGGTCGCCGTCGCTGATGAGCTTGATCCGCGCCCCGGTCGCCCGGAGCTCGGAGATGAGGTCCGCGTGGCGCGGCCGGTCGAGGACGACGACGGTGATGTCGTTCACCCGTCGGCCGAGCGCCTCGGCGATCCGGTGGACGTTCTCCGTTGGCGGCTTCGTGATGTCGACGTGCCCGGCCGCGAACGGCCCGACGCACAGCTTCTCGAGGTACGTGTCCGGGGCGTGGAGGAGGCCGCCGGCCTCCGAGGCAGCGAGGACCGTGATCGCGTTGTCCTGGCCGGTGGCGACGAGGTTCGTCCCCTCGAGCGGGTCGACGGCGATGTCGATCGACTCGACCGCGACCTCGGCGTCGTCGCCGCGGCCGACCCGTTCGCCGATGTAGAGCATCGGCGCCTCGTCGCGCTCGCCCTCGCCGATGACGATCCGGCCGTCGATGTCGATCTCGTCCATCGTCCGGCGCATTGCCTCGACGGCGGCCCGATCCGCCTCGTCGCGCTGGCCGCGGCCCATGAACCGGGCAGAGGCGAGGGCGGCCGCCTCGGTGACGCGGATCATCTCGAGCGCGAGCAGCTCTTCCATCGAGTACCTCGATTAGCGGTCGTCAGCGTCGCCACGTGCCGGACGTTCGGCCGCGATCTAGTGCCTGAAGTGCCTCCGGCCGGTGAAGACCATCGCCAGGTGGTGCCGGTCGGCCACCTCGATCGCCATCTCGTCGCGGATCGAGCCGCCGGGCTGGATGATCGCGGTCACGCCGGCCTGCGCCGCGAGGGCGATGCCGTCAGGGAACGGAAAGTAGGCGTCCGCGGCCATCACCGCCAGCCTCGCCCGGTCGCCGGCGCGCCGGAGGGCGATCTCCACGGAGACCGTTCGGTTCGCCTGGCCGCCGCCGATGCCGACGGTGGCGCCGTCCTTCGCGAGCACGATCGCGTTCGACCGGACGTGCCGGACGGCGCGCCACGCGAACAGCAGGTCGGTCAGCTCCTGGAGCGTCGGGCGACGCTTCGTGACGACCTGGAGCTGGCCCCGGTCGAGCCCGAGCGCGTCGAGCGACTCGACGAGGAGGCCGCCGGCGACCCGCTTGAAGTCGAGGTTGGCGATGCCGTAGTCGCGCATTCCCTCGGTCGGGTCGGGCGGCACCGCCAGGAGCTCGAGGGTCGCCTTGTCGCGCAGGATCGTCGTCGCCTCCGGCGCGAAGCCCGGAGCGACGACGGCCTCGTAGCTGTTCGCGGCGATCCGCTCGGCGGTCGTCCGGTCGAGCTCGCGATTGACCCCGACGATCCCACCGAAGGCGGCCACCGGGTCGGTCTCGAGCGCGCCTTCGTAGGCCTCCACCAGCGTGTCGGCGGAGGCCAGGCCGACCGGATCCGTGTGCTTGACGATCGCGACCGTCGGCGCGGAGTAGTCGCTCGCGATCCGGTACGCGGCGTCGAGGTCGAGGAGGTTGTTGAACGATGGCGCGCCGCCCTGGAGCTGCGAGGCGTCGGCGAGCGTCCCGCTCCGGTGGGTCGTCTCACGGTAGAACGCCGCCTGCTGGTGGGGGTTCTCGCCGTAGCGCAGGTCCGAGACCTTCTCGAGGACGACCGCGAGCCGGTTCGGAAAGCGCGTTCCCGACAGCTGGTTGAGGTAGGCGGCGATCTCGGCGTGGTAGGCCGAGACGATCCCGAACGCCTCGGCCGCGAGTCGTGTCCGCAGCTCGGCCGACAGCCCGCCCAGGGTCCGCAGCTCCTCGACGACGTCCGGATAGTGGACCGGGTCGGCGATGGCGGCGACCCCGGCCGCGTTCCTGGCCGCGGCCGACAGAAGAGCGACGCCGGCGACGTCGATCATCTCGATCGCCTCGTCGACGCCGATGAGGCGAGCCCCGACGGCGGGGGCGAACGGCTTCACGTTGACGACCACGAGGTCGATCGGGGCCATCGCGTTCGCCGACAGCTCGGCGAGCTGCTCGGGAACGTCCCGCCGGGCGAGGATCCCGGCGTAGATCGCGGGGTGGAATGTCCGGACCTGGCCGCCGACGAGCGCAGGGACGTTCGTCAGGTCGCCGACCGACGCGACGTCGACGCCCTCCGCCGCGAGATGCTCGCGCGTCCCGTCGGTGGCGAAGATCTCGACGCCGAAGGCCAGCAGGTCGCGCGCGAACTGAGCGATGCCGTCCCGGTTGGCGACCGAGAAGAGGGCTCGCACCCGGGACAACCTCCTGCCAGCGAGTCGTCACCCACGGCGCGACGGCGTGGGACGGGGCGGCTCGGCCGGTCGCGCGGGCCTCGACCGACGGCCTCGGTGGGCGAGCCCGAGTATAGCGCCGGGGTCGTGTATCCTCGGCCGCCCGGGACTTCGCAGCCGACGAGGACGCCGTGGCGCTCGCCCCCTGGAGCTACCTGTTCACCGCGTTCAACAGCGTCAACTTCCCGGACCTGTTCTGGCCGACGGTGGTCGCCTCGATCGTCCTGCTCGTCGCGGTGATCGTTCTCTACAACGTCCGGACCCGCCAGCTGCGGCACCATCCGCCGTACCTGGAGCTCTACGAGTGGCTCCTCTGGACCGGCGTGATCTCGTTCTTCCTGCTGCTGACCTACGCGCTGTTCGTGTTCGACTTCCTGTTCGTGATCGTGACTGAGCTGATCATGGTCGGCGTCTTCCTGTGGGTCCGCTTCGTGCGCTTCCCGCCGATCTTCGCGGCCTACGAGCGACAGCTCGCCCGCCAGCGCTACGTGACCCGCCAGACGTTCGCCAGACCCGAGTCGACGATCCGGCCGAAGCCCGTCCGTCGACGCCGCCGGCGGTGAGCCGGCGGCGCTGACCGGGGTGGAGATCGTCCGCTTCGGCGTCGGTCACCGACGGCCGAACGGCCCGCCGGGGAGCGTCGGCGTCACCGGCCAGGTCATCCACTCCGACGACCGCGGCGTGATCTCCGAGCTCGCCTTCGCCCGATCGGCCCGAGTCGAGGCCCATTCGAACCCGAACGTCACCTGGTTTGTCGTGATCGAGGGCGGCGGCTGGACGCGGGTCGGCGACGAGGAGAGCCGGGTGGCCGCGGGCGACGCCGTCCTGTGGCCGCCCGACGTCGTCCACGCCGCCTGGACCGAGCACGGTCCGATGCGCGCCTTCGTCGTGGAGTTCGCCGCCGGCAGCGCGGCGGCCGACGGTGGACGCGTCCTCGAGGGCCGCGGCGTCCGTCTCCTGGCGGGCGACGCCTCTCGCGCCGACCGCGGAGAGGGCGCCCTCCGTCACGACGCGCCGGCCGCGTACGACCCGACGGAGGGCGAGCCCCGCTAGGTCGAACAGCCGGCGGCCGTCGCGTCGGCGGTGGGCTCGGCGGCGCGTGGGCGGTCGGATCGGCCTGCGACCGGGCGGGCGGTCGGATCGGCCCATCGCTCCGTGGGGCGCGCCGTCGGCGCCTGCCGACCCCCGTGCCGGGTGCATGGTCATCCTGAGGGCAAGGACCCCGATACGGGACGCCACGCGGCAGGACCAACCCGCCCCCCGTGCCGGATCGTCGAGGGGTCGAGGGCCATCGACCAGTCCAGGCGACCCGGAGCCCCGGTCTGTCGAGTCGCTCACGCCGGCGATGCCCATGCAGCCGGCATCAGCCGCGCCTGCGGCGGCGCTGGGAGGTCTCGGGGACGGTTCGCGCTGGTGCGGTGCGCACTCGTGCTGGGCGGCGGGGTGGCGGGCGTTCACCGGGCGAACGACGGCCGCGGGAGGCCGACGGCGGTCGGCGGACGGGGATCGGGCCGCGCAGCCCTGTCAGCCCTCGACGCCGTCCGCGAGCCAGGCCCCGATGCCGCCGAGGATCCGGGCGGTCGCGCCCCAGACGAGCAGCCCGTCGAGCGGGTAGGCGCCGTAGCGGAGCGGCCAGCCGCGGACGTCGCGCTCGACGATCTCGATCGGGGCGTCCGGGGCGAACGTGGCCAGGCGTGCCTCGACGATCCGGGCGACCTCGGCCGGCTGCGGCCGGAGGTTCGACGGCCGAACGCCGGCCACGGCCACGACCGGGGTCACCTGGAAGCCGCTGACGGGGATCCAGAACGTCTCGAGCTCGCGGACGACACGCAGCCCGACGGCGTCCGGGTCGAGCCCGACCTCCTCGGCCGCCTCGCGGATCGCGGTGGCCGCCGGGCCATCGTCGTGCGGCTCGGTCGCGCCGCCTGGAAACGAGACCTCGCCCGAGTGATGGCCGCCGCGGTCCGTCCGCTCGGTGAGGAGGACACGCGCCTCGCCGGCCTCGTCGGCATAGACGAGGACGAGGACCGCCGCGGGCCGGAGCGTGACTGGCCGCGGCGGTCGGGCCGGAGGATCGGCGGCGTCGAGCCGGACCGGCATGAGGACCGCGGGCGGCTCCGGGAGCCGTGCCGGCAGCCCCTCGAGCCGCGGCACGACCTCGGCGAACCTCACCGGCGAGGACGCTAGTTCGGCCGTTCGCCGCCCTCGCGGCGGTGGCCGGCCGGCGTCCAGATCCGATCGGCGCCCGTGCCGGTGCCGGCCGCGGCCGGCTCACCGGGGCGAGCCCGCGCATCTCGCCGCTCGCCGGCCTCGCTCACGACCGTCCGATCGTCGGCCCGGAAGACGAGCGTGCCGCCCACGGGGTCCGCATCGGCGACGACGCGGTCGCCGGGATGGAAGTCGCCGGCGATGAGCGCCCGGGCAAACGGGTTCTCGACGAGCCGCTGGATCGTCCGGCGGAGCGGCCGCGCACCGTAGGCCGGGTCGGTGCCCTCCCGGACGACGACGGCCTTCGCGGCCGGCGTCAGCTCGAGCGTCAGCTCCTGCGCCGCGAGGCGGCGCTGGAGGTCGGCGAGGAGGCGGTCGACGATCGCCGCGAGGTCCGCATCGGTGAGGGCATGGAACACGATCACCTCGTCGATCCGGTTGAGGAACTCCGGCCGGAACTGGAGGCGGAGCTGGTCGGTGACCTGCCGCTTCATCTCGTCGTAGGCGGCCTCGTCCGGCCGGCCGGAGTACGTCTGGATGAGCTGGCTGCCGATGTTGCTGGTCATGATCACGACCGTGTTCTTGAAGTCCACGGTCCGGCCCTGCGAGTCGGTCAGCCGGCCGTCGTCGAGGACCTGGAGGAGGACGTTGAACACGTCCGGGTGGGCCTTCTCGATCTCGTCGAGCAGGATCACCTGGTACGGCCGGCGGCGGACGGCCTCGGTCAGCTGGCCGCCCTCCTCGTAGCCGACGTAGCCGGGCGGTGCGCCGACGAGGCGGGACACGGCGAACTTCTCCATGTACTCGCTCATGTCGATCCGGACCATCGCCCCCTCGTCGTCGAAGAGGAACTCCGCGAGCGCGCGGGCGAGCTCGGTCTTGCCGACGCCGGTCGGGCCGAGGAAGAGGAACGAGCCGATCGGCCGGCGCGGATCCTTCAGGCCGGCCCGGGCGCGGCGGACCGCGTCGGACACGGCCTCGATCGCCTCGTCCTGGCCGACGACGCGGTCGTGGAGCCGCTCCTCCATCTGGACGAGCTTCGCCATCTCGCCTTCCATGAGCTTCGTGACCGGGATCCCGGTCCACGCGCCCACGATCTCGGCGACGTCATCGGCATCGACCTCTTCCTTGAGGAGGCGGCCGTCACCCTGGAGCGCCGCGAGCGCGGCCTCCGCATCCTTCAGCCGCTGCTGGAGCTCCGGCTGGGTCCCGTAGCGGAGCTTGGCGGCGGTCTCGAAGTCCGTCTCGCGCTGGGCCTGGTCGATCCGGACCTGGAGCTGCTCGAGCTCCTCCTTCGTCGAGCGGATCGCCGCGATCGCGTCCTTCTCGGCCGACCAGCGCTGCTTCATCGCGCCGGCTTCCTCCTCGACCTCGGCGAGCTCGCGCTCGAGCGCCTCGAGGCGGGCCTTCGACGCCTCGTCCTTCTCCTTGCGGAGGGCCTCCCGCTCGATCTCGAGCTGGATCCGCCGCCGCTCGAGCTCGTCGAGCTCGATCGGCATCGAGTCGATCTCCATCCGGAGCCGGCTCGCGGCCTCGTCGACGAGGTCGATCGCCTTGTCGGGCAGGAAGCGCTCGGTGATGTAGCGGTTCGAAAGGGTCGCCGCGGCGACGAGCGCGGAGTCGGTGATCCGGACGCCGTGGTGGACCTCGTAGCGCTCGCGCAGGCCGCGCAGGATCGAGATCGTCTCCTCGACCGTCGGCTGGTCCACGAGGACCGGCTGGAAGCGCCGCTCGAGCGCGGCGTCCTTCTCGATGTGCTTGCGGTACTCGTCGAGCGTCGTCGCGCCGATCGTGTGGAGCTCGCCCCGGGCGAGCATCGGCTTGAGCAGGTTCGAGGCATCCATCGCGCCCTCGGCCGCACCCGCCCCGACGACCGTGTGGAGCTCGTCGATGAACAGGATCACCTGGCCGTTCGAGTCCTTGATCTCCTTGAGGACGGCCTTGAGGCGCTCCTCGAACTCGCCGCGGAACTTCGCCCCGGCGATGAGCGCGCCGAGGTCGAGCGCGACGACGCGCTTGTCCTTGAGGCCCTCGGGCACGTCGCCCCGGACGATCCGCTGGGCGAGGCCCTCGACGATCGCGGTCTTGCCGACGCCCGGCTCGCCGATGAGGACCGGGTTGTTCTTCGTCCGTCGTGACAGGACCTGGATCGTCCGCCGGATCTCCTCGTCACGGCCGATGACCGGGTCGAGCTTGCCGGCTCGTGCCTCGGCCGTCAGGTCGCGGCCGTACTTCTCGAGGGCGGCGTAGGTCGTCTCGGGGTTCGGCGACGTCACCCGCTGGCCGCCGCGGAGCGATTGGAGCGCGCCGAGGACGTCCTCGCGACCCGCCCCGTGCCGCTCGAGCAGCTGCTGGGCCTCGCCGCCGGACTCGAGGACGCCGAGGAGGAGGTGCTCGGTCGAGACGTATTCGTCGCCCAGCCGGCGCGCCTCCTCCTCCGCCCGTTCGAGGACGCGCTTGGCACGGGGGTCGAGCGCGAGCGAGCCGCCCTCGATCCGGGCGCGCGTCGAGAGCGCGGCCGCGACGTCGCCTCGCAGCGCGACGAGGTCGACGCCGAGGCGGCGGAGCGTCTCGGCCGGGATCCCGTCGTCGGGTTCGAGGAGCGCGGAGAGGAGATGCTCGGCGTCGAGCACCGGGCTGTGGAGCCCTTCGGCGAGCCGCTGGGCGGCGAGGATCGCCTCCTGGGCCTTCTGGGTGTATCGGTCGAGGTTCATCGCTGTTCCTGGCTGTGGGTGGAGCGCGTCAGTCGGCGCGCGGGTTCGGTTGGTCGACGAGGTCGAGGAAGCGGCCGGCCGCGGCACGGGCCTCGTCGGAGAGGCTCGTCGGGAGCACGACGCGGACGCGGACGCGGAGATCGCCGAAGCCGTCGGCGTTGAAGCGGGGCATCCCCTGGCCCGCGAGTCGGAACGTCCGGCCGCTCTGCGTCTCGGGCGGGATCTTGAGGAGGACCCGACCCTTCAGGGTCCCGACGGGGACCTCGGCGCCGAGGAGCGCCTCCCGCAGGCTGATCTGGAGCTCGCGCTCGAGATCCGCGCCGGTCCGGCTGAAGACCGGATGCGGCCGGACCTTCGTGACGACGACGATGTCGCCGCCGCCCGGGGCCCGGCCCGACAGCCGGATCCGGCTGCCGTTGCCGGCGCCGCGGGGGATCTTCACCTCGAGCCGCTTGCCATCGACGTCGAGCAGGCGGGCCGTGCCGTGGAAGGCCTCCTCGAGCGAGATCTCGGCCTCGGCTTCGACGGGAGCCGGCCGCGCCGCGCGGCCGGTTCGTCCGCCTCGACGCCCGCCCGCGGCGCCGTTGCCGGCCGCCGCGCCGTCCATCCCGAGGCCCGCGAGGATCTCCTCGATCGACGGGCCGCCGGACGAGCCGCCGCTCGTGGTGTACGTCGCCCCGGCCGGGGCGCCGCCGCCGAAGAACATCCGGAAGAAGTCGCTGAAGCCCTCGGCTCCCGGGCTGGTCCGGAACTCGTAGCGGACGTTGCCGGCGGCCGGTCCGAAGCCGCCCGCCCCGAAGGGGCCGCCCGCCGCCCCACCGCCGCCCCCGGCTGCGGCGCCGGCGCGCGAATACGCCTCCCAGTTCGCGCCGAGCGTGTCGTACGCCGTGCGCTTCTCGGGATCGGAGAGGACGGCGTTCGCCTCGTTGACGTCCTTGAACCGCTGTTCGGCGGTCTTGTCGCCGGGGTTGCGGTCCGGGTGGTGCTTCTGGGCGAGCTTGCGGAACGCCTTCTTGATCTCTGCCTGGGACGCGTTTCTCGGTACGCCCAGAATCTCGTAGTAATCCTTGTATTCCATCGCGTGGTTACCCTCGCGATGCGTGTGCTGGGTGGCTCGTCGCCGCTCGGGCGAGGCTCGGCCAAGGCGCCGGCGAGCACGCGAGCGCACGCACTCGCTGGTGCGTAAGCGAGCGCGCCCAGGCGGTAACGCGGGCCCAGTCCGCCCCAGCGGCGACCATCGTCAGTGCCCCTTGACCACGACGGGCGGTTGTTCCGGCGTCGGGAACGTGTTGCGCCGGACGCGGCTCTCGGGCTCGGGCTTGATCTCGTCGTCGCCCTTGACGACCTTCGGCGGCTCGGTCTCGAGCGGCGCCGGCTTTCGCCGGAGCGCCGCTTCGAGGACCTGCTCCATCGAGTCGACGAGGACGAGCTTGATCTGCTTGCGGATCTCGTCGGGAATGTCCCGGAGGTCCTTCTCGTTCTTCTTCGGGAGGATGACGATCTTCGCGCCGGCGAGGTGCGCGGCGAGGATCTTCGACTTGAGCCCGCCGATCGGCAGGACCCGACCGCGGAGGGTGATCTCCCCGGTCATCGCGACGTCCTTGCGGACGGGGATGCCGGTCAGCGCGCTCACGATGGCGGTCGCCATCGTGATGCCGGCCGACGGTCCGTCCTTCGGGATCGCGCCCGCCGGGACGTGGATGTGGAGCGTGTTCTTCTCGAAGGTCTCCCGGGTGATGCCGAGCTCACGGGCATGTGCCCGCGTCCACGACAGGCCGGCCCGGGCGGACTCCCGCATCACCTCGCCGAGCTGGCCGGTGAGGATGAAGTCCTCCTTGCCCTCCATCCGGGTCACCTCGACGGCGACGACGTCGCCGCCGACCTCGGTCACGACGAGACCCGTCGCCGAGCCCGTCTGGTCCTCCGGCTCGAGCTCGCCGTACTCGAAGCGAGGCGGCCCGAGGTACTCATCGAGGCGCTTCACGTCGACGACCGTCTTGCGCTTGCGGCCCTCGGCCACCGACCGGGCGACCTTGCGCATGACGTTGGCGATCTCGCGCTCGAGGTTCCGGACGCCTGCCTCCTTCGTGTAGGCGCGGACGAGCTGGACCATCGCCTCGTCGCTGATCTGGATCTGCTTCTCGGTCAGTCCGTGGTTCGTCCGTTGCTTCGGCACGAGGAACCGCTTGCCGATCTCGATCTTCTCCTGCTCGGTGTAGCCCGGCAGCTGGACGATCTCCATCCGGTCGCGCAGCGGCGCCGGGATCGGGTCGAGCAGGTTCGCCGTGGCGATGAACAGGGTCTTGCTGAGGTCGAACGGCACCTCGAGGTAGTTGTCCTGGAAGGTGTTGTTCTGCTCCGGGTCGAGAACCTCGAGGAGCGCCGAGCTCGGGTCGCCGCGGAAGTCCATGCCGATCTTGTCGACCTCGTCGAGCATGAACACCGGGTTGTTCGAACCCGCGGTCTTGACGTTCTGGATGATCCGGCCGGGGAGCGCGCCGATGTACGTCCGGCGGTGGCCCCGGATCTCGGCCTCGTCATGGATGCCGCCGAGGCTCATCCGGACGAACTTGCGGCCCATCGCCCGGGCGATGCTCTTGCCGAGCGACGTCTTGCCGACGCCGGGCGGGCCGACGAAGGCGAGGATCGGGCTGCGGATCGTGTCGGCCAGGGTGCGGACAGCGAGGTACTCGAGGATCCGCTCCTTGATCTTCTCGAGGCCGTAGTGGTCCTCGTCGAGGATCTTCGCCGCCTCGCGAATGTCGAGCCGGTCGTCGGTCGAGACGTTCCACGGCAGGCCGACGAGCCAGTCGACGTAGGTCCGGATGACGCCGACCTCGGGCGAGGCCGACGGGATCCGACTCATCCGGTCGATCTCCTTGAGGGCCCGGTTTCGGACCTCCTCGGGCATGCCCGACTGCTCGATCTTCTCGCGCAGCTCGGTCACCTCGGCCTGCTGCGGATCCTCCTCGCCGAGCTCGCGCTGGATCGCCTTGAGCTGCTCGCGGAGGATGTACTCGCGCTGGGTCTTGTCCATCTCGGACTTGACCTCGGACTGGATCTTGCCCTTCAGCTCGAGGATCTCGATCTGGCGGGCGAGGAAGCCCGACACGAGCTTGAGGCGCTCGGTGACGTCGATCGTCTCGAGCAGCTCCTGGCGCTGCTCCGTGGTCATGTCCGGGCTGTAGGCGACCATGTCGGCGAGCAGCCCGGGCTCGGTGATGTTGCGGGCGGCGACGGCTGCCTCCGGCGGCACGGGCGCGCCCGACTGGACGTACTGCTCGATCTGGGCCTGGACGGAGCGCATGAGCGCCTGGACCTCGACGCCCGCCGTGGCGGCCTCGTGGAGCTCCTCGATCCGGGCGAGGAGGTACGGGCTCGTCTGGACGAAGCTGTCGAGCCGGAGCCGGCCCTGGCCCTGGACGATCGCCCGGACGGTGCCATCCTGGAGCTGGACGACCTGGGCGATCTTGGCCAGGGTTCCGACGCCATAGAGCTCGGACGGGCTGTCGATCTCTTCCTGGTCCGCGACCCGCTGGGTCACGAGCGCGATGGGGCCGCCGCCGGCGACCGCCGCGTTGAGGGCGGCCACGCTCTTCTCGCGACCGACCTGAAGCGGCACGATCATCTCGGGAAAGATGACCGTCTCGCGGAGGGCGACGAGCGGGAGCTCTCGAAGCTCGGCGCTCGTCCGGCTCTCGCCGGGTTCCGTGGTTGCCATCAGTTCTCCTGTCGGTTCAATGGTCGGCACGAGGCCGGCGAGGGGTAGCGGCTGGTGGATGTCAGAAGGTCGACGACGACGCGCGCGAGGCCTCCGCGGTCTCGCTCTCGTCGCCGCCGGTCCCTTCGTCGAAGAGCGCCTCCAGGATCCGCATCCCGAGCCGTTCCTCGAGCTCGAACAGGAGCCGGATGCCGGCGAGGTTGACCCCGCGCTCCTGGGTCAGGTGGCGGATCCAGAGGACCCGCCGAATGTCGTTCTCGCTGTAGAGGCGGATGTTCGTCGGCGTCCGGGCCGGGCAGACCAGTCCCTCGTCCTCGTAGATCCGCAACGTCCGCGGATGGACGCTGACGAGGCTCGCCGCGACGCTGATGATGTAGACAGGTCGTGACGGGTCCTGGCCGGGCCGACGAATCGCCATCTGCCTGCGCCTAGGCCCCCGACTCGACGCGGGGCGCCTCGGCCTGGTTCGCGGTTCCATCGGTGGACTGCGGCGTGATCCGGATCTGGCGTGGCTTCAGCTGCTCGGCCTTCGGGATCGAGAGTCGGAGCAGTCCGTTCTCGAAGCTGGCCGTCGCCTTGTCGGCCTCGTAGCCGGTCGGCAGCGCGATCGAGCGGCTGACCGACCCACGTCGAATCTCATGGACGAGGTAGTCGCCTTGCTCCTTGCGCTCGTCCGAGCTGGTCGACGCCGTGATCACGAGGGTCCCGCCCTCGACCGTGACGTCGACCTCGTCCGGCTTCACGCCCGGCAGCGACGCCTCGATCTCGAGGCCGTCGGCCGTCGAGCGGACGTCGAGCGGCATTCCGCCATCGACGTTGTGGAAGAACTGGTTCGGCCGGACGAAGCTGTCGTCGAACAGCCGGTCCATCGCCTGGCGCAGCGAAACGAGCTCCGAGAACGGGGAGCCGCGGCGCACGACGGTCATCTCGCACACCTCCGTGGTGGTGACAGGTCGTCCCCCGGGCGGTCTGCCCGGACGTGCCGAATCCTAGAAGTCTGACAATGGTATTGTCAAGGGTCTGGGCAGCCATTTTGGGATGAATAGCGGGTGCCGATGGTGCGCTCAGGCGACCGCGGCGGTCAGCCTCCGATCCGCTCCTCGAGGAGATCGATGGCCGCGATCCGCCAGACGACGATCGGCGGCGCGCCGTCCAGCGGCCCGGGCAGAGCGACGGTTCGGAGCGTGACCGTTCCGATCCCGGTGACCGGAACGAGACGGACGACGCGCGTCGGCACGAGGCCGAGGAAGGTGTCGCGGTCCGACTGCTGGCGGACGACGACGCCGGCGACGACCGAGCGGCCGACACCCGCGTCCGACCCGTTGTCGGGCGCCCCGGCCGGTGGTTCGCCGAGCGCGGTGGCGACCGTATCGGCGTCCTCCCATCGAACGCTCTCCCACGGCCGAGCGGGGTCGATCCCGCCGTCCGGGCCGGCCTGCGCGGCGGCCGCGATCGCGGCGTTCGCGAGTCGCGGCGCCTGCCTGTCCCACGCCGCACGGAGCGAGCCCGGGTCGGGCGGGGCCGCGAACAGCGCCGCTGCCTCGGTCGCCTGGCCGGCCCGCCAGCGGCCGACGTAGTCGGCGAGGACGTCGTCCGGCGAGGCCGCGGGCCCGGCGAGCGCCCAGAAGGCGGTCGCGCCCGCGACGACGACCGGAGCCAGCCAGAGCAGCTCCGCCGCGGCACCGGCAGGCGGCGCGCCCGGCGGCAGATAGGGAGCCAGGCGGCGGCGGGCGCGGCGCTCCGCGTGGATCGCCTGCGCGGCCCACGCCGCGACGAACGCCGCGAGGCTGACGAAGACGAGGCCGCTTTCCGTGCCCGACGCGTACGGAAGGGCGAGCAATACGATCCCGGCGAGGGCGCCGACCTCGAGCACCGTGAGGAACAGGCCACGCGGGTCGCCCGTGGCGAGCTGGCCCCAGCCCCAGACGAGCAGGCTCCGCCGGATGGCACCGCGGGGGCCGACCAGTCGCGGCGGCGGTAGCGGCGCCGGCGCGACGGAGGGTTCGCTCTCGGTCGCGCGCCGTTCGGGCCCATCGTCCGCCGATGGACGCCCGGCCGCGTCCGGCGTCGGGGCGAGGGCCGTCGTCTAGCCCGCCGGCGCGGCGTCCGTGGGCGGAGCCGCGAGCGCCTCCGGCTGGCCGATCAGCTGCTCCTTGAGGCGGGCCTCGCACTCGTTCTTGCCGATGGCGATGACCTTGTCGCCCTCGCGGAGGACCGTGTCCGGCCGGAGCGGGGTGGCCTTGCCGTCGCGGACCACGGCGAAGAGCGAGCACTCCGGCGGCATCTCGAGATCGCTCGAGACGCGGCCGACGGCGGGCGACCCGGCCTCCAGTCGAGCCTCGATGATCTCGAGGTCCGAATCGCCGAGCGCCGCGAGGTGGAGCAGCTCGTGGACGGGGATGTCCTGCTCGATCGAGCCGAGGACCATCCGGGTCGGGCTGATGATCTCGTCGACGCCGAGATGGCGGAACAAGTCCTCGTTGCGCGGGTTGTTCACCCGCGCGATCGTGCGGGGGACGTCGAAGTGGTGCTTCGCCATCTGGCAGATCACGAGGTTGTCCTCGTCGTCGCCGGTGACCGCGGCGACGATGTCCGCGCGGTTCGCGCCCGCCTGGGCGAGGTAGGTGCCCTCGCAGCCGTCGTGGGCGATGACGATCGATCCGACCTCGTCGGCGATCTGGCCGGCCCGGTCGCGGTCCTTCTCCATGAGGACGACCTCGTGGCCGCTGTCGATGAGCTCCTTGGTCAGGTAGTAACCGACCTTCCCGCCGCCGATCACGAGCACGAACACGTCAGGCCTCCGGCGTCTTGGCGGGCGGCGTGCCCGGCGTTGCTGGCGTCTCGGCGGCGCCGACCCCGACCGGCTCGACGACGGGTTGAACGACCGCACCGATTGGCGGCGCCGGCGAACCGAGCACGGACGCGGCTGGCGTCGTCCCCGGTGACCGCTGCCACGATGTCGGCTCGGCTGCAGCCGGCCTCGCCGAGGTACTTGCCCTCGCAGCCGTCGTGCGGCACGACGATGGAGCCGAGCTCGTCGGCGATCTGGTCCGCTCGCGCGCGATCCTTCTCCATGACCACGACCTCGTGGCCGTTCTCGATCAGCTCCTTGGCGAGGTAGTACCCCACCTTGCCGGCCCCGACGACCAGGATGAACATCGATCAGGCCTCCTCGGCGTCGCGGGCGACACCGGCCCGGTCCTGTTCGGCGGCGGAGTTCGCGCCTGACGGCGCCGCGCCCGCTGGGC
>DASTSC010000071.1:0-3839 GCA_035760905.1 Candidatus Limnocylindrales bacterium
TGGGCCGTGTCTCAGTCCCAGTCTGGGTGATCGTCCTCTCAGACCACCTACCGATCGTCGCCTTGGTGAGCCGTTACCCCACCAACGAGCTAATCGGACGCAGGCCCCTCCCGAAGCGCCTTGCGGCTTTGATGACGCGAATGAACATGTCACCACATGCGGTATTAGCCACCCTTTCGGGCAGTTATTCCCCACTTCGGGGCAGGTCACCTACGCGTTACTCAGCCGTCCGCCACTAACGATCAAGGCGAACCTCGATCGTCCGTTCGACTTGCATGTCTCATGCACGCCGCCAGCGTTTATCCTGAGCCAGGATCAAACTCTCCGAAAGAAATTGTGCGAACCGAAGTTCGCAACAGTTCCGAAGGGTTCGACCACTCGCACATCCTTACCGGATTTCCTGCCACTCTTCAGTTGTTAAGGTGCAGCGCTGCGAGGCGCACGGGCCACCGGCGCAGAGCCCTAATGATGGGGCTTGCCGGCCATCGATGTCAATCGAGCGGGCCGGGGGGTCGGAGACTCCGACCCTCGCCGTCACCTCCCGTCGGGAGGCGGCACGGCCGCGTATCGTAGGCGACCCCGAGGGGGCTGTCAAACGTGGCGGGCGTGCGCGGAACGGCCTCGATGATACCGGCTGCCCGGTGCCGGGTCAACGACGGAATCGACCATTCGTTCGATCGGGCGGGCCTTCCCCCGGGGTTGGGCCACGCACGGGACGAGGCGTACGAGCCACGAGAGCCGGTGGAGGCACGGGACCTAGATCGGACTCGTCTCGACGAGCAGGACGAACGCCGCGCCCGCCAGCCAGGCGAGGAGCGCGAGCTCCGGCGACCCCGTGACCCCGAGCGGCCCCACGAGGACCGCATAGATGACGACCCCGACGACGAGCGCCGCGCCGACCTTGGCGAGGCGAAGAAGGATCTCGGCGATGAGGTTGCTCACGACGGGCCGCACGGGCGCCGAACGGTGGTCACGCCACGGACCGGCGGCCCTGAAGGGCCCGGATGAGCGTGACCTCGTCGGCGTACTCGAGATCGCCGCCGACGGGCAGCCCGCGGGCGATCCTCGTCACGGACCCGACGACCCCCTCGAGACGCTCCGCGAGGTACATCGCCGTCGCCTCGCCCTCGAGCGTCGGGTTCGTGGCGAGGATCACCTCGGCGAGCGGTTCGCCCGCCCTGGCCGCGGCGTCGGCTCGCTCGAGGAGCTCCCGGACGCGGAGTCGCTCCGGGCCGATGCCGTCGATCGGCGAGATCGCACCGTGGAGGACGTGGTAGAGGCCGCGAAACTCGCCGGTCCGCTCGAGCGCGAGCACGTCGAGGGGCTCCTCGACGACGCACAGCCGGGCCAGGTCGCGACCCGGGTCGCGACAGATCGGACAGACGGGCGCGTCGCTGATGTTGAAGCACCGCTCGCAGAAGACGACCTCGTCCCGGACCGCGACGAGCGCGGCCGCCAGCGCGCGAGCCTCGGCGTCGGGCGCGCGCAGGAGGTGGTACGTCAGCCGCTGGGCGGTCTTCGGGCCGATGCCGGGCAGGCGCGCGAACGCCTCGATGAGACGCGCGACGGGCTCGATGAGGACGGTCGACACGTGACGGCGGCTAGAGGCCGGGGATCTTGAGACCGGCGGTCACACCCGCCATCTTCGATTCGGCGAGCTGGCGTGCCCCGCGGAGGGCGTCGTTGACCGCGGCGACGACGAGGTCCTGGAGCATCTCGACGTCTTCAGGGTCGACTGCGGACGGCTCGATCGTGAGCGACACGAGCTCCTGCTTTCCGGTGACGGTCGCCTTGACCGCGCCTCCGCCGGCCGAGCCGTCGACGGTCGCCGCCTCGAGCTCGGCCTGGACCCGGGCCATCTCCTGCATCTGCTGCTGCACCATGCGCTGCAGATTGCCCATGTTCATCGTCATCTCCTCAGCGTCCGTCCAGTGTGCCGATCGGGCCCCGAGCTCGCCCGGTCAGGACACCTCGCCGACGTCGACGAGATCGTCGGCGAAGATCCGGCGGGCCTCCGTCAGGAGGCGGTCGCGGTCGGGGTCTTCCGGGAGAGGCGCGAACACGTCGAGGTTCGTCGCCACGCAGCGGACGGCGACGGGCCGGCCGAGGAATCGACCGATCCCCTCCTCCAGGCTCGTCCGGCGACGCTCGGCGATGTCCTTGAGGAACGCCTTCGTCTCGGGGAAGCCGAGCGTCACGACGTTCGCGTCGATGGCGATCGGGCGCGCTTCGGCGAGGAGAGCCTTCGTCGGCGGATGCTGGCCGAGCTCAGCGACCAGCTCGCGCCAGCCGGCGAGGAGGCGGTCGAGCTCGGGCGAGCCAGGGGACGTCGAGGCCGCGATGGCGGCCGCCTCCGATGGAGGGGTCGGCGACGCGTCGGACGCGGCCGTCGCCGGGGTCGTGGGTGTCGCCGGCGCCGCGGGGGTCGCGGCACTCGCGGGCGGCGCGGGCGGCGCGGCATTCGCGGGCGGCGCGGGTCGGCCGCGCCGCTTCGGCCCGGGCTCCGGCGCCGTGGCCTCGACGGGGAGAGGCTGCGGCGCGGCCGGCTGGGGCGCCGCGGCCACCGCGCCCGGCGACCCGGATCGCTCCGTCGTCGACGGCCGCGCGAGCAGGACGAGCTCGAGCTGGAGCCGCAGCCCGCCGGCCCCGAGCGAAGTCGGATCGATCCCGGCGAGCGATCGCGCTGCAGCGGCGAGGGCGTCGATCCGTGGCGTCGGCGGACCGCCGAGCGCGGCGACCAGCTCGCGGCGGACCTCGTCGACGACCTGATCGAGGAAGACGCGGAGATCGCGGCCGCGCTCGTCGAGCTCGTCGAGGATCGCCAGCCCCGCCAGTGGGTCCGGGGCCGCCATCGCGTCGACGAACCCGGCGACGGCGCCCGCCTCGGCGAGGCCGAGCAGGTCGCGGACGAACGACTCGTCGATCGTGTCGTCGCCGGCCGAGAGCAGCTGGTCGAGGATCGATTCGGCGTCGCGCATCCCGCCGGCGGCTTGCTCCGCGACGAGCCGGATCGCCTCATCGCTGGCGGCCCGACCATCCGCAGCGAGGATCGCCCGCAGCTTGCCCTCGATCTGGGGTACGGACAGCCGGCGGAAGTCGAAGCGCTGGAGCCGCGACATGACCGCCGGCCGGATCTGCGAGCTGTCGGTCGTGCAGAAGATGAAGGCCACGTGCTCGGGCGGCTCCTCGAGGGTCTTGAGCAGCACGTCCCAGCCCTCCCGAATCCGCTGGACCTCGTCGATGATGAAGACCTTGCGCCGAAGGTCGGACGGCGTCGTGGCGACGGCGCGGAGGAGCTCGCGGATGTCATCGACCTTGTTGTTCGAGGCCGCGTCGAGCTCGGCGACGTCGAGCGCCCGGCCCTCCCGGATCGCGACGCAGGACTGGCACGTGTCGCACGGCTCGCCGTCCTGGAGGTTCGTACAGTTGAGCGCCTTGGCGACGATCCGGGCCATCGACGTCTTGCCCGTCCCGCGCGGGCCGACGAACAGGAGGGCGTGGGCGACCCGATTCGCGCGCACCGCGTTGCGGAGCGTCGCGACGACCGGCTCCTGGCCGACGATCTGGGAGAACGTCTGGGCGCGCCAGCGCCGGTAGAGGGCCTGATGCGGTTGGGTCACGAGCGAGCCTCGGCCGGCGGCGACTGGTTTCGTTTGCCGTGCACCCTCTGTCGACCTGCCGCGTCCCGCGCCTACCGTTCCCGGCGGCTCGGACCAGGCCGATCCGCGGCACCCGACGATCATCGCTTAGGGCTGCTTCCTTCCGGACCTGACCCGGTTCGCGAGTCGCCGCTGCGCGGGACCCGGCCCTCAACGTCGCACGGGAGGGCGGCCTTCGAG
>DASTSC010000072.1:0-2516 GCA_035760905.1 Candidatus Limnocylindrales bacterium
GAGATGTTCACCGACGGCGTCGTCGATCTCGTCGAAGCGGGCGTGGTCACCGGGACCCGGAAGGAGCGCAACCGGGACAAGATCGTGACCGCCTTCGTCATGGGAACCCGGCGCCTCTACGACTTCGTCGCCGACAACCCGATGATCGAGATGCGCTCGGTCGACTTCACGAACGACACCCACGTCATCCGGTCGTTCGCGACGATGACCGCGATCAACTCGGCGATCGAGATCGACCTGACCGGCCAAGTCGTCGCCGACTCGATCGGCCCGCGGCCATACAGCGGCGTCGGCGGCCAGATGGACTTCATCCGCGGCGCGGCGCTGGCGCCCGAAGGCCGGGCGATCATCGCCCTCCCGTCGACCGCGGCGGACGGGACGATCAGCCGAATCACCCCGGAGCTCAACGCGGGCGCGGGGGTCGTCACGACCCGCGCCCACGTCCGGACCGTCGTCACCGAGTTCGGCGTCGCCGAGCTGTTCGGCCGGAGCCTCCGCGAGCGGGCGGCCGCCCTCATCGCGATCGGCCACCCCGACCATCGCGATCGGCTTCGGTCCGAGGCTGCCCGCCTCGGGCTCGCCTGACGGGAGACGCCGTCACCGGCGACGCCCCCAACGGCGGTGCCCTGCCCGGTCCCTCGACCCGTCGCGAGGTGACCTTCGGCCGTAGGACGCTCGATCGCCGGAGCGCATCGTGGGCGTGGCGCCGGGCCGGCGCGGCGTCCGCCGCGAGCCGCGGGCCGAAAGGAGCGTCGCGATGAAGCGGATCCTGGTGGCGTTCGACGGCGGCGAACCGGCCCGCCGGGCGCTCCAGACGGCCATCAACCTCGGCCGGGCGTTCGGCGCCCCGATCAGCGTCGTCAGCGTCGTCCCCGTCCACGCCAGTCGCGCCCCGATCGACCCCTGGGACGACGCGACGGCTCACGAGCAGCAGCTCGCCGAGGCGAAGCGGATTCTCACGTCGAACGGAATCGAGGCCGAGCTCCTCGAGCCGGCCGGCGATCCCGCGCCGACCATCGAGCGGATCGCGGTCGAGGGCGGCTTCGACACGATCGTCGTGGGATCGCGAGGCCTCGGCCCACTCGCCCGGTTGCTCCAGGGAAGCGTCTCGGAGCACGTTGCCACCCACACGAGTGCCACGGTCGTCATCGCCCGGTGAGGGCCGCTGCCGACCACACGCAGGAGTACCGAGATGTCGATGACCGTTCGTGACGTGATGACCCGGGACGTCGTCACCGTCCGGCCCGAGACCCCGCTCAAGCAGGTCGCGCGGCTGCTCGTGGAGCGGGGGATCAGCGGGGTCCCGGTGGTGTCGCCGGACGGCCGTGTCCTCGGGGTCGTGTCCGAGGCCGACTTTCTCGTGAAGGAGCGGGGCGTCGAGAAGCCGCGCCACCGGGCGCTCGCGAGCCTGTTCGGAGATTCCGCCGAGACGCTCGCGCGCCTCGAGAAGGTCGCGGCGGCTACCGCGGGCGACGCGATGACCGCGCCCGCGATCACGATCGAGGCCGACCGCACGATCCGCGACGCTGCCGACCTCATGACCAGCCACGCCGTGAACCGGCTGCCGGTGACCGATCGCCGCGGGCTCCTCGGGATCGTCACCCGCGCCGACCTCGTCCGCGCCTACCTCCGGCCCGACGAGGATCTCGAGCGCGCGATCCGCGACGAGGTCCTCCGGGCGACGCTCTGGCTCGACCCACGGAACTTCACGGTCGCCGTCACCCAGGGCGTCGCGCGGATCTCCGGCCGGGTGGAGCGTCGGTCGACGGCCGCCGCGATCGAGCGGATGGCGGCGCTGGTGCCGGGCGTGATCGGCGTCGCGGCGGAGATCGAGTGGGAGGTCGACGATCGGGATATCGAGGCTCCCGAGCGCGACTACTTCTCACCGTTCACCGCTCCCGGCCCGTAGGGACGGCAGGGCGACCGCCTAGCTGTGGTCCCCAGACACGTTGTTGACAACGGTCATGGGGCTCAGGCCGCCGAGCGCGGTGTGCGGGCGGCGGTGATTGTAGAAGGCGAGCCAGCGGGGAAGCTGGGCCAGGCGCTCGTCGTTCGAGATGTACGGCCGGCCGTAGGCCCACTCGGTCAGGGCCGTCCCGATGAACCGCTCGCCCCATATAACGTTCTGAGTTGGGGCAGCGGGACGGACGGCGCCGTGGCCGGCGAACCGAACGCGATGGTTGCGCTTCGATATGCCGCCGACCAGCCGGTCGCATGGCATCGGCAAGGAGTGCCAGCGATCGCCGGCCACGGGGCGGCCCGTCTCGGGTGAGCCGGGCGAGGCCCACCGACTGCCGGACGAGGGGCGATGGCTCGATCGCTCGATCTGCGGGTGCTTGGCACAGGACTGCCACCCCTTCGTCGTTGGTCGCGGTCACCTGATGGACATCTGCGGATCGATCGCTCATATGGGTCAGGTGCGAGCCGCGGCTTGGCGAGTCAAGTGGAACCTCAAGCCCGACGGTCGGGAGGTGGGTTCATGGCGGAGAACCTGATCGTCGGAATCGACCCAGGCC
>DASTSC010000073.1:0-22200 GCA_035760905.1 Candidatus Limnocylindrales bacterium
CTCGTCGCGGATGAGCTTCGAGATCTTTCGCGCGAGCTCGTCCGACAGGCCCCGCTGGAGACCGATCACCTGGCGGACCTTGTTTCCACCCGCCGGCTGGACCGTCCCCCAGTCGAAGATCTTCAGGCTGAGCCCGCGCCGAACCGCCTTCGATTCGATGAGATCCTTGACCGCGTTCGCCCGGAACTCGTCGTCGGTCAGGAGGGTGAGCTCGTCCCGGCCCTGCGTCAGCTCGACGGTCGCGCCCTTGAAGTCGTAGCGCTGGCTGATCTCGCGACGGACCTGGTCGAGAGCGTTGCGCAGCTCCTGATCGTCGAAGTCGCTGACGACGTCGAACGAGACCTCGCCGGCCATCGATCCTCCTTCGAAGTCTGTCGATCGGGGACGTCGACGCCGACCGCCCGTGGCAGGGGCGGTCCGATCGTGACGGAGCGGCGCAAGTATGCCCGAGGCCGCCCGATCGGGGCGACCGGGGCGTTGGGAAGAGGCCGCGTCTGCGCGGTTGCCGAGGTGGCCCGCTCTTCCGGTGCCGGTGGCGCGCGCCTCCGCGATACACGCCGAACCCCGCCCTCGCCGCCCGTCGGTATCCTCACGGACGCATGCGGATCACGTTCCTCGGGCAGGCCGGCCTGTTCATCGAAACGAAGGGCGTCAGCATCCTCTGCGACCCCTGGTTCAACCCTGCCTACTTCGGCTCGTGGTTCCCGTTCCCGGCGAACGACGGCATCGACCCCGCCGTCATCGGCGACCCGACGTTCCTCTACGTCAGCCACCTCCACCACGACCACTTCGACCCGCGCTGGCTCGCCGAGCACTGCTCGAAGGAGGCCACGGTCCTCCTCCCGGACTACCCGATCGAGGACCTGAAGGAGGAGCTCCAGGCGCTCGGGTTCACGAAGTTCATCGAGACGAAGAACGAGGAGCCGTTCGAGGCCGCCGGCCTGCGGATGCTGATCATGGCCCTCGTCGCGCCGACCGACGGCCCGATCGGCGACAGCGCCCTCCTCATCGACGACGGCGACGTTCGCGTCCTCAACATGAACGACTCGCGGCCGACCGACCCCGACCGCCTGCTCGCGTTCGGGCCGCTCGACGCGCTCTTCCTCCAGTACTCGGGCGCGATCTGGTACCCGATGGTCTACGAGTTCCCCGAGCGGGCGAAGCAGGTCCTTGCCCACAAGAAGCGCGTTGCCCAGCAGGCCCGGGCGTTCCGTTACATCGAGATCCTCGACCCGGCGTTCGTCGTGCCCTCGGCCGGGCCGCCCTGCTTCCTCGACGACGACCTCTTCGACCAGAACGACCTCGACGGCGACGAGAGCAACATCTTCCCCGACCAGCCCACGTTCCTCCGCTACATCGAGGAGCAGGGCCGCGACGGCGGCCGGCTCATGCTGCCGGGCTCGGTCGCGGAGGTCGCGCCCGGCCAGTTCGACGTGACGCACCCCGTCGACCCGGCGGGGATCTTCGGAAACAAGCGGGCCTACCTCCGCGGCTACCAGGAGCGCAAGCGCGACGTTCTCGCGACCGAGCACGCGAAGTGGCGCAACGGCCACGAGCGGATCGAGCTGCTCCCGGCGCTCAAGGACTGGCTCGAGCCGCTCATCGAGCAGGCCGACCTCATCGCCGCCGGGATCGCGGCCGGCGTCCTCATCGACGTCGGCGACGAGCGGATCGTCCTCGACTTCGAGAACCGGACCGTCCGTCCGCCCGAGCCGGACGAGGATCCGCGCTACCAGTTCTTCTTCGAGCGCGGCCTCATCGAATGGCTCGTCCGCGAGCACGTCGAGGACTGGGTCAACGACCTCTTCCTCTCGATGCGCTTCCGGGCCCGCCGGCGCGGTGCGTACAACGATTACGTCTACACGTTCTTCAAGTGCCTGTCCGAGGAGCGGCTCCAGTACGCGGAAGGCTTCTACGCCGAGCGCGGGCCGTCGCAGGGGACGTGGGAGTGCGCCGGCTACGCGATCCAGAAGCGCTGCGCCCACATGAAGGCCGACCTGACCCGCTTCGGCTCGGTCGAGGACGGGATCCTCACCTGCAGCCTCCATGGCTGGCAGTGGGAGCTCGCGACCGGCGAGTGCCTCACCTCCGACGGCCACGAGCTGTATGCGCGGCCGATCACCGAGGAGACCGAGCGCGAGGCCGCCGCGGTGCGCGGCCCGGACGCGACGGAGCGAGCGTCGGCCTGATTCGCCCGGTTTCGGGACGAACTGAAGATTCCGGGTAGGCGCGGCGCTCTTTTCAAGTGAGAATGCGTCCCTGCCGCTCGGAGCGTGATGGAGACGATCGGCGTCGAGCCCGCGCCCGACGGGCTCAGCGGGAACCGGCCGGCCGGAACGGTCACGTTCCTGTTCACCGACATCGAGGGATCCACGCGACTGGCCCAGGCGTTGGGGTCGGCGTTCGCTCGCGTCCTCGACGAGCACCGAGAGCTGATCCGGGCGGCCGTGGGCCGCTGGAACGGCGTCGAGGTGGACAGCCAGGGCGATGCCGTCTTCGCCTCGTTCCATCGCGCCTCGGAGGCCATCGCGGCTGCCGTCGACGCCCAGCTGGCGCTCGGCGCGCATCCGTGGCCCGACGGCGGGGACGTCCGGGTCCGGATGGGAGTTCACACCGGCGAGGCGCTCTCGTCCGGCGAGCGGTTCGTCGGCGTCGAGGTCCACCGCGCCGCCCGGGTCATGGCTTCGGGCCACGGCGGACAGGTGCTCGTCTCGGGCGCGACCGCGGCGGTCGTCGGCGATGGGCTGCCCGCCGGCGTCTCCTTGCGCGACCTCGGCGAGCACCGCCTCAAGGACCTCGAGCGGCCGGAGCGGCTGTTCCAGGTGGTGCGCGCGGGGCTGCGGGACGCCTTCCCGCCGCTCGCCAGCCTCGACAGCCGTCCGAACAACCTCCCAGTCCCGCCGTCCTCGTTCGTCGGCCGCGCGAGCGAGGTCGCGGCGATACGGAAGCTGCTCGCGAACGACGCGGCGCGGCTCGTGACGCTCACCGGCCCGGGCGGCACCGGCAAGACCCGGCTCGCATTGCGGGTGGCCGCCGACGAGCTGGCGCGCCATCCGGACGGCGTCTTCTTCGTCGACCTCGCGCCGGCGGCGGATTCGGAAGGCATCCTCTCGGCGATCGCCTCCGCGGTCGCGCTGCCGCCGTCGAGGCAGCGGTCGCTCCTCGATCACGTGCGGGACGAGCTCGCGCCGAAGCGCGTCTTGCTCATCCTCGACAACTTCGAGCAGCTGACCGCCGAGTCGCCGCTCGTCGCCAGCCTCCTCGCCGGATGTCCGAACCTCCGGGCGATCGTCACGAGTCGGGAGGCCCTTCGAATCCGCGGCGAGCACCGCTACGAGGTCCCGCCGATGACGCTGCCGTCAGACGGTCGGTCGCCTTCGGCCCGCGCCGTCGGCTCGTTCGAGGCGATCGAGCTGTTCGTCGAGCGAGCTCGTGCGATCCAGCCGGAGTTCGGCCTGACCGACGACAACGCCGCGGCCGTGCTCGACATCTGCCGTCGTCTCGACGGGCTGCCGCTCGCGATCGAGCTCGCGGCCGCACGGCTCCGGGTCTTCTCGGCCGAGGCCCTCCGGGAGCGGCTGGGATCCACGCTCGGCGCGCTCGGCGCGGGCCCGCGCGACCTCCCGGCCCGCCAGCGGACCCTCAGGGCCACGATCGACTGGAGCTACGGCCTGCTCGATCCGCCCGAGCAGCACCTCCTGGCGCTCGTGTCGGCGTTCGCGGGAGCATCGGTCGAGGCAGTCGAGACGGTCGCAGCCGAGACGCTCGCCGAGCTCCTCGACGGCCGCGATCCGCTCGACGTCGTCACGTCGCTCGTCGATCGAAGCCTCGTTCGCGCGACGCCCGGCAGGGACGGAGTGCCGCGCTTCAGCCTCCTCGAGACCATCGCGGAGTATGCAAGGGAGCGGCTCGAGGAGATGCCCGCGATCGGTGCGGCCGTTCGGAACGCTCACGCCCGTTACTACGCCGGCCTCGCCGCAACCGGCTGGCGGCATGTCGCCCAGCCGGACGACGAGCTCGACAACCTCTGGATCGCGTGGCGCTACTGGAAGGACGCCGACGAGCCGGATCGCCTCGTCGCGATCCTCGACCCGCTGTGCTGGCTCCTCGATCGGCGGGGCGCCTACCGCTCGATCATCGACGTCGCGAACGAGATGCTCCAGGTCCTGGCCGCGGATCCCGACCGCGCGGCCGGTGTCGACATGCTCACGGCGCGGAACATCCACGCCCGGGCCAACCTCGCCGTGCACGGCTATGTCAACGCCGACGGGCTCCTGCGCGAGTTCGCGAACGCCGTCGAGAGCTACGAAGGCGCCCCGAACGACGTCCGCCTGTTTCCGATCCTCTTCAACCTCGCCGCGCTCTACCAGTATCGGGCCGAGATGGACCGGGCTGTCCCGCTCGCTCGCCGGATCCTGCGGATCGCGGAGGCGGACGGCGACCCGAGCATGCGCCTCGCCGCGCACACGATCCTCGGCTCCGTGTCCGCCTTCCGTGGCGAGCTCGACGCCGGGCTGGCGAACCTCGACCGCGCCATCGAGATCTTCGACCGGGAGGGATACCACCCAGGGCGGTTCCACACGGGCGTCCACCCGGCGATCTCGGCCCACACGACGTCGGCGCTGCTCCTCTGGCTGTCCGGCCGGCCCGACACGGCGGTGATCCGCGCGGACGCGGGCATCTCCGCCGCCGACGACCTGGGCCAGGCATACGTCCGGGCCTTCGCACGCTTCCATTCGGGGCTCCTCCACGTGTGGCGCCGCGAGCCGGACGTCGTCGCCGACCGCGCGCGCGACGTCGACGCCCTCGCGCGGGATCACGGGTTGCGGCTCTGGGTTGCGTTGGGAAGCTGCCTCGCCGGCGCCGCGGATGCGCTCGCGGGACACGGTCAGGAGGCGATCGAGCGGGTCGAGGCGGGGCTCGAGATGTATCGCGGCCTCACCGCCCCGCCCGTCTTCTGGCCGTTCCTCCAGCTCTTCCGGGCCGCCGCCCTCGCAACCGCCGGCGAGCTTGCGGCGGCGCTCGCGCTCCTCGACACGATCCTCGAGTCGAGCGACGGGCCGGCAGGCGCTCCGTACCTCGACTTCTACCTGCTGAAGGGCGACCTGCTGCTCGGAACCGGCGGCGATCCGCGTGTATCGGCCGGCCTCTACCAGCAGGCGCTCGAGATCGCCGCGGCGGCGAACGCCCGAATGCCCCAGCTCCGGGCAGCGACGCGGCTGGCCAGGCTCGGTCTCATGGCCGGCACGCCTGCCGATCGGGAGCTGGCCGAGTTGCGACGCCTCTACGACACGTTCGACGAGGGCCTCGACACGGCCGACCTGATCGAGGCGCGCCTGGTCCTCGACGGACAAACCGAGCCCGTCTAGCCCACCGTTCCCGGGTCGGTCTCGGCCGCGTCGACCGACGGATCGGCGGCAGCGGCTCCGGCGACGAGCGAGGGCGACACCGCGGCGAGCGCCTCCGCGACCGTCGCCGGTGGCTCCGACAGCCGCCGGAAGAGGTAGCGGAAGACGTCGCGGGCCGTCGCGGTGATCGGCAGCGAGACGATCGCCCCGAGAACGCCGGCGATCGCCGCCCCGGCGACGAGGGCGACCATCACGGCCGACGGATGGAGCTCCACGGCGTCGCCCTGGATCTTCGGGACGAGGACATTGTTCTCGACCTGCTGGATCGCGAGATAGAGGAGGAGCGCGGCGAGGAAGCCGCCGGGACCGACGGTCAGGCCGATGAGCACCGCCGGGATCGCCGAGAGGATCGGCCCGATGAACGGGATGAGCTCGAACAGCCCGGCCACGAGCGCGAGGAGGATCGCGTACCGGCCGAAGACGGGGTCGACGACCGCCGCGAGCACCTCGAGGCCGACGAACGAGGCCAGGCCGACGACGACGCCGAGCACGAGCTGGCCCCGGATCCAGTTGCCGAAGACCCGGTTCGCCATCGCCAGGACGGCGAAGACGTCGTCCCGCCACGCCGCCGGCAGCGACCGTTCGAGGGCGGCCCCGAGCCGCCGCCGGTCGCGCAGGACGAAGAAGAGCCAGGCCGGCAGGATCGCGTAGGCGGTGACGGCGCCGACGATCGAGAACAGCGACCCGACCACGGGCTGGGCGAGCCCCGCGACGTCGATCCCGGACAGGCTCGCGGCGCCGCCGGCGACGACCGCGTCGATCTGGGACCGAACGTCGAGCGGCAGGTCGAGGCCACGGTAGAACGCCTCGAGCGCCCCACGCGCGTCGCGGGCGATCGTCGGCAGGTCCTCGACGAAGGCCTCGACCTGGGCGACGAGCGGCGACAGCGCGAACGCGGCCACGCCGACGACGACGGCGACGGCGAGCACGAGCGCGAGGAGCGCGGCGAGGGCGCGTGGCAGCCCCTTCTCGTCGAGTCGGTCGACGAGCGGCCCGAGGAGGTAGACGAGGACGATCCCGACCGCGAACGGGCGAACGGCATCGAAGGCGAGGACGAGGACGAGGAGGACGAGCGCGGCCGCGGCCGCGACGAGCCAGCCACGCGCCGAGACGCGCGGCCGGCCGCCGATCACGAGGGGTCGCGTTCGGCGAGGCGCCCGACGAGCCGCTCGGCGGTCACGTAGGAGCGACCGCCGCCCATGACGAGGACGACGTCACCGGGCTCCACGAGCCCGGCGAGCGCGTCGGCCGACGCCTCGGGCGAGCCGGTCGCGAGCGCCGGCGTCCCGCGGGCCTCGATTGCCGTCGCGAGGTCGCCGGCCGAAACGATCGTCGTGTCCGGGTCGCGAACGGCCCAGATGTCGACGATCGCCGCCCGGTCGGCCGTCGCGAGGACCGCGGCGAAGTCGTCGAGGAGCGCCGCCGTCCGGTGAAACGTGAGCGGCTCGTAGACCCCCCACAGCCGGCGACCCGGATAGCGCTCCCGGACGGCCTGGAAGGTCGCCCGGATCGCCGTCGGGTGGTGGCCGTAGTCGTCGAGGACGACGACCCCGCCGACATCACCCTTGAGCTCCATCCGACGGCCGACGCCGCGGAACGTCGCGAACGCCCGGAGCGCTGCCTCGGGTGTGACGCCACAGGCCAGCGCCGCGGCGAGGGCGACGAGGCCGTCGACCAGCAGGTGCCGGCCGGGCAGCGGGCTGCGGACGACGGCAGGCCCGGGGGTGCCGCCGATGCCCGGGCCGAGGACGTCGGCGCAGGTCCCGTCCGGGCCGACGCTCACGAGCCGGCCAACGAGCGACGAGGAACCCGGCAGCCGTCCGAACCGTTCGGTGAGCTCGCGACGATGGGCGGCGAGGTCGGCCGCCGGGTCGGCGACGAGGTCCACGAGGATCCGTCGCCCGTCCCAGTCCTCGAGCGCGTCGAGGATCTCGACGACGCCCGGATCCCCGGCGTTCGCCACGAGGACCGGCCGCTCTTCGCGACCCTCCGGCCCGGCCGACGGTACCGACCGCCGGATCCAGCCGGCGATCGTGTCGACGACGGCGGCGCGATCCGCGAACACGTCGGGGTGGTCCCACTCCGCGCTCACGACCGCTGCGAGCCAGGCCCGGTAGGGGTCGAAGTTGCCGGCGTACTCGTCGGCCTCGACGACGAACTCCCGGCCCGTCCCGATCCGCGTCGTCGAGGGCAACCCGCCGCCGACGAGGTCGCTCGGCAGGAGCGCGCCGACGAACGCGGCCGGATCCCGCTCTCCGGCGGCGAGCAGGTGGACGAGCCAGCCGGTCGTCGTCGACTTGCCGTGGGTCCCCGTGACGCCGACGATCCGCTGCCCGTGCGTCGCCGCGGCGTCGGCGATGACCTGCTGGACGCTCTCGACGGCGAGACCCGCGTCGCGCGCGGCGCGTAGCTCGGGATGGTCGGGGTGGACCGAGGTGAGCGCCTTCGTGACCGCGACGCGGTCGACGCGCGGGCGGCCATCCGGGTCGACGACGTGAGCGGGGTCGTGACGCCAGTCGATCGCGATCCCGGCCGCCGACGCCGGCGCGGTGTACTGGCTCGGGCCGCCCGTGTCGCAGCCGGTCACGACGGCGCCGGCGGCCCGCGCGGAGAGCGCCGCGCCGACCGACGCCGAGCCGCCGATGCCGACGACGTGGATCCGCTCGCCGGCCCGGACCGGTCGCGCGTCGCGAACGGAGGCGAGGCCCGCGGCGATCTCGTCGAAGGTGCGGGTCACGCCCCTGCCTCCGCAGCCGTGAGGAGGAGCTCGAGCGCCGCGGCCGCGCTGGACCGGATGTTCGCCGCGCGGTCGCCCGCCCACGTCTCCCGCCGAACGTCGATCCCCTGCCGGCTTGCCGTCGCGAGGTAGGTCAGGCCGACGGGCTTGCCCGGTGTGGCTCCCGACGGGCCGGCGATCCCGGTGACGCCGACGGCGAGGTCGACGCCGAGCCGCTCACGGGCGCCGGTCGCCATCGCCCGCGCCACCTGTGCGCTCACGGCCCCGTGCGCCGCGAGGACCTCGGCGGGAACGCCGAGCAGCGCCTCCTTGACCGAGTCCTCGTAGGCGACGATCGCGCCACGGAAATAGGCCGACGAGCCGGCGATCGAGGTGATCGCGTGGGCCACGAGGCCGCCCGTGCACGATTCCGCGGTCGCGCAGGTCAGGCGGGCGGCGATGCACCGGGCCTGGACACGCTCCGCGAGCGCGGCCAGCTCCTCGTCGACGGCCACCGCCGCGGCTACGTCCGGTTCGTGCGCTGCGGCGGATCGGGCGGCTGGAAGAGCCACGTGCCCGGGCTCGGATCCGTCGAGAGCCGCCCGAGTGACGTGCCGTTCACCGTGAAGTAGGTGACGCTCGCCTTGCCCGTCCGGACCTCGACGGAGTTCTCGCCGCTCAGCGTGATCACCCGGCCGTCGTTGTACGTCCGACCGGCCGCCGTCGTCACGTCGCTCACCCGCCCGTCGACCCAGGCCTTGACCCACGCGGTTCCGCCCTGGATCGAGACGACGACGTTCACGCCCTTGTAGCTGACCGAGACGTTGCGGGTGATCGCCACCGTCTTGCCGTCCGAGGAGGCGGCGGTCACCGTGATGGCCCAGCGGCCAGCGGTCAGCTCGACGGGCACGCTGTACGTACCGTCCGAATCGGGCGCGACCGAGGCCGGCGATGGAGCCTTGGGCACGGGCGGCGCGGCGGTCGGCGAACCCGAGCGTCCCGGCTTCGCGCCCTTCGGGGGCTTCGGCGGCGACTGCGGCGCGCCCGCCGCCGCCCCGAGGTAGGCGGCCGCGACGGTGACCGTCTTCGCGTTGTTCGTCGTGCCCTCGACCGGGATCGCCCCGTTCTCGTACGTGGCACCCTCCGCCGGCTGGTCGACGGTCAACGTGGGCGCCTGGACGGCGAGGAACGGCACGTTGATGACGATCGAGACGCTCCGCTCGGAGGTCTTGAGCGTGTCGGGATCCTTGGCCCGGATCTCGAAGGCGTTCCGGCCGCGCCGGACGTCGACCGCGTACGACCAGTCGCCGGTCGAGTCGGCGGTCGTCCGATAGGGCTCCTCCACCCCGGCGGCGGTGATCTCGACCGTCGCGCCGGGTGCCGTCGTGCCGCGGAGCGTGTACTGCGTCTCGGTCTCGGGCAGCTCGAAGACCGCGGTCGGCGGATCGGACACGGCGATCGTCGGCGGCCGGGCGAAGCGGAGCAGCTGGACGGCGAGGTACGCGCCGAACGCGACGACCGCGAGCGTCAGCATGACGGCGACGAGGATCCCGGGGCTGAAGGTCAGGCCGCGCCGCGGTGTCGTGAGCGGCCGGGGAACCGCGAGTGTCGGTCGGACGAGCGTGGAATCGCCGCGCTCGCGGTGCCACTGGCGGATGACGTCGTCCGGATCGAGTCCGAGGTAGAGCGCGTAGTTGCGCAGGAAGCCCTTCGTGTAGACGAAGCCCGGCAGCTCCGTGTAGTCGCCCCGCTCGATGGCCGCCAGGTAGCGGGCCCGGATCTTCGTGTCGCGCTCGGCCCGGTAGAGGTCGACGCCCTTTCGCTCACGCGCCGAGAAGAGCCGCTCCGGCAGCATCGGCCGCGCCTCGTCGGCCGGTCGCGCGTCCGGCGAGGCGTCGCGTGCGATCGGCCGCGCCTGGTCGTGAGTCGTCATTCGTCGTCGTCGTCGAAGCCCCCGCTCCCGGTCCCGCTCACCGGCTCCTCACGACGCAGCACCTGTCGCGCGTTCGACCCGTCGAAGGCGCCGATGTAGCCCCGGGCCTCGAGCTGGTCGATGATCCGCGCCGCGCGCGCATAGCCGATCTTCAGGCGCCGTTGGAGGAGCGACGCCGAGGCCCGATCGTACTCCCGAATCACCTCCACGGCATCCGGCAGGAGGCGGTCCGCCTCGTCGTCGTCGAGCGCCTCCGCCGACCCGGACCCCTCCTCGCCGGTCTCGATGATCCCGAGGTCGTAGTGCTCCTTCCAGGACCGCCAGTACTCGGTGACCCGGCCGATCTCCTTGTCCGAGACGAATACGCCCTGCAGCCGGATCGGCCGGGGCAGGTCGGCCGGCTGGAAGAGCATGTCGCCGCGCCCGATGAGGTCCTCGGCCCCCGGCGCGTCGAGAATCGTCCGCGAGTCGATCTGGGAGGCCATCGCGAACGCGATCCGGCTCGGGAAGTTCGCCTTGATGAGGCCGGTGACGACGTTGACCGACGGGCGCTGGGTGGCGAGCACCATGTGGATCCCGGTCGCCCGGGCCTTCTGGGCGAGCCGCACGATCGGGTCCTCGATGTTCTTGCCCTCGCGCATCATCAGGTCGGCGAGCTCGTCGACGATGACGACGAGGTATGGCAGCCGGTCGGCCGGATCGGCACGCGTCTCGTTGTAGCCGGCGATGTTCCGGGCACCGGCACCGGCGAACTGGCGGTAGCGGTGCTCCATCTGGTTGACCGTCCACTTGAGGGCCGCCTTCGCCTTCTCCGGCTCGGTGATGACCGGCACGAGGAGATGGGGCAGGCCGTTGTACGAGGCGAGCTCGACCCGCTTGAGGTCCATGAGGATCATCCGGACGTCATCCGGCGTGGCGTTCATGAGCAGGCTGGTGATGAGCGCGTTGACCATGACGCTCTTGCCGGAGCCGGTCGCCCCGGCGATGAGGAGGTGCGGCATCTTCGCGAGGTCGGCCGCCCGGGCGTGGCCGGCGACGTCGCGACCGAGAGCGAACGTCAGCTTCGAGCCCGAGCCCGCGAAATCGACCTCGTCGAGGATCCGGCGCAGGGCGACGACGTTGAAGTCGTTGTTCGGGATCTCGAGGCCGACGACACTCTTGCCGGGGATCGGCGCCTCGATCCGGATCGTCCGCGCCGCCAGGGCCATCGACAGGTCGTCGGCGAGCGCCTCGATCCGGCTCACCTTGATCGACGGATCGGGCTCGACCTCGTACTGGGTGACGACCGGTCCCGCGTTCCAGCGGACCACGCGGGCGGGAATGTTGAACCCGGCCAGCTTCGACACGATGATGTCGGCGTTCCGCATGTGGTCCATTCCCGCGCCGCCGTTCCGCGGCGCGACGTCGTCGAGAAGCGTTCGCGGCGGCAGGGCGAAATCGGGCTCCGCGTCGACGCTCGCATCGGCGATCGGCCCGCCGTTCGCGGTTCCCGCCGGCCGTCGCGACGCGTCGGCCAGGGGGCGTCCCGTCCCGTTGCCGTTGCCCGATCCGGGCGGGCCGCCGATCACGCCCGCATCCCCGGCACCCGCCGGCGGCACCGCGGTCGCGGCCGTCGCCAGCGGGGCGAACGTGGCCGAAACCGGTCCCGTCTGGCCCGCCGGTCGTTCCGCGTCGGGCCCCCACACCGCTGTCTGGCCGGCGGATGTCGAGCGGGCGATCCGCTCGGTTCCGGTGAGCGGTCGCCCTGGAACGCGCGACTGCCTGTCGGCGCCGACGCCCGCCGCCCGTGGGTTCGGGGCGTCGGCCGTGCGCGGTGTCGACAGGACCGAGGCGACGCCCCGAACGCCGCGCCCGAACGGCGCGACGAGCCCATGGAGGGTCGTGTCGAGCATGATCAGGAGGCCCGCGATCGCGAGCGCCACGAGCACCACGAACGCGCCGGGTGGCGACAACAGCGTGGACAGCGAGCCGCCGAGCGCCGTGCCGATGTAGCCGCCGGAGAGCTCCACTCCGCGCCGCGGGCTCGGCAGCATGAGGACGTCGATGAGGCCGAGCATCGCGACGAACGACAGCGTCGCGCCGAGCAGCGTCAGCTGCCAGCCGCCGCCCGCGCTCGAGGCGCGCTCCACGTAGAACCCCGCGGCGAGCAGGACGAACGGAAGGACCCAACGGCCGGCACCGAAGAACGGAGCGAACGCGTTGCGCCACCAGGTCGTGAGCGTCCCCTCGCCCGGCAGCATGAGCGCGATGAGCGTCACCGCGCCGACCGCGAGGAGGGCGACGCCGACGATCGACCGGGCGACGTCGGGGCTGACGTGCCAGCCCGGGCCGAACGACGGCAGCGAAAGCGCGCCGTGACGGCGCGAGGTCCGCGGCGAGGAGCGGCGGCGCGTCGACGTCCGCTTCCGCGTCGCCACTAGACCTCCACGACCACCGGAAAGACCATCGGCCGCCGCTTCGTCTGCTCGTACAGGTAGCGGCTCATCCCGTCCTTGATCTGGCTCTTGAGCAGGGCGATCTCGCTGATGTGGCTGCCGGGGTTGTCGATCGAGGCGATGACCCGCTTCGCCGCCTCCTCGATGAGCGGATCCGCTTCGTTGCCGCGGATGAAGCCCCGGGTGACGATCTCCGGCTGCCCGATCACGGCACCCGTCTGCTTGTCGACCGTGATGACGACGAGGAACATCCCGTCGTTCGCGAGCGCCCGCCGGTCGCGCAGCACGACGTCGCCGACCTCACCGACCGAGAGCCCGTCGACGAACGCATAGCCGGCGGCGACGGGCTGGCCCCGCCGGGCCGAGCCGTCGGCGGCGATCTCGATCGGCTGGCCGTTCTCGATGATGAACACGTTCTCCGGAGCGACGCCGGTCTCGACCGCCAGCCGGCCGTGCTGGACCTGCATCCGGAACTCGCCGTGGATCGGGATGAAGTAGCGCGGCCGAGTCAGGTTGAGCATGAGCTTCAGCTCCTCCTGGCTCGCGTGGCCGGAGACGTGGGCGCGCCGGATCGTGTGGTAGAAGACGTTCGCCCCGGCCTTGAAGAGGTTGTCGATCGTTCGGGCGACGTACTCCTCGTTGCCCGGGATCGGGCTGGCCGAGACGATGACGGTGTCGCCCGGCTGGACCTCGACGAAGCGGTGGTCGCCGTTCGCCATCCGCGCCAGGCCGGACATCGGCTCGCCCTGGGCGCCGGTGGTTGCGATCACGACCTTGTCGTCCGGGACCTGGCCGATCTGGTCCTTGGGCAGGAACTGCGACGACTCGTAGCGCAGGTAGCCGAGGTCGGTCGCGATCCGAGTGTTCTGCTCCATCGACCGGCCCACGACGGCCACGCGCCGGTCGAACGTCGCGGCGGCGTCGAAGACCTGCTGGATCCGGGCGATGTTGCTGGCGAACGTCGCCACGATGACTCGCCCGTCCAGCGGCTCCATGATCTCGCGGAAGGCCTCGCCGACCGTCCGCTCGGACGGCGTGTAGCCCGGGTTCTCGGCCCGCGTCGAATCCGACAGGAGGCAGATCACTCCCTCCGCACCGATCCCGGCGAGCGTCGCGAAGTCGGACAGCTTGCCGTCGACCGGGGTGTGGTCGAACTTGAAGTCGCCGGTGTGGACGACGCTGCCGACCGGTGTCCGGATGACGAGCCCCATCGCGTCGGGGATCGAATGACCGATCCGGAACGAGCGGACCGCGAACGGCCCGAGGGCGAGCTCGCCGCCCGGTTCGAGCGCGAGCAGCGGGTGATCGTGGAGCTTGTGCTCCTTGAACTTGATGCCGAGGAGGCCGCGAGCGAGCGTCGACGCGTAGACCGGCACGCCCGGGAACTCCGGAAGGATGTACGGCAGACCGCCGACGTGGTCCTCGTGGGCATGGGTGATGACGAACGCCCGCACGTTCGCCCGGCGCTCCTTGAGGTAGGTGACGTCGGGCACGACGAGGTCGATGCCGAACATCTCCTCGTCGGGAAACATGAGCCCGCAGTCGACGACGAGGATGTCGTCGCCGAACTCGAAGACGTACATGTTCTTGCCGATCTCCCCCACCCCGCCGAGGGGGATGATCCGGAGCATCGTCGCGTCGGTCACGGGGCCGATTCTCCGCCCTCGTGAGCCGTCGCGGCGGTCGTCTGCGCGATGCGTCGTCGACGGACGTCGAGCAGGATCGGCGGGATCCGTCGCACGTCATCGAACGACTGCCGTTCGACGTCGGTCGAGCGAAGCGCGGCCGCGGGATGGAAGAGCGCCACGACGCTCGCGTCGCGGGCGCCGGTGGCGGGATCGACCGGCCGAACGGTGCCGTGGACCCGGCTGATCCGCTCGCCCGGCATGAACCGCCCGAGCGAATGTCGCCCCAGCGTCACGACGAGCGCCGGGTCGAGGATCTCGAGCTGACGGCGGAGAAACGGCCCGCAGGCCGCGACCTCGTCGGGCTCGGGGTCACGATTGCCGGGCGGCCGGCACTTGACGACGTTCGTGATGAAGACCTCGTCCCGGCGCCAGCCGATCTCGGACAGGAGGCGGGTCAGGAGGTCGCCCGCGCGGCCGACGAACGGCCGGCCCTGGCGGTCCTCGTTCATGCCCGGGCCCTCGCCGACGAAGACGACCTCGGTGTCCGGGCTGCCCTCGCCGGGAACGGCCGTCGTCCGCGTCTCGTGGAGACGGCAGGCGGTGCAGGACCGGACTTCTGCGGCGATCGCCTCGAGCGCAGCCTGGCGCTCGGCGTCGGTCACGCGCCCTCCATCGCCGCGGCGGCGACCGCCACACCCGGAGCCGCCGTGTCGCGGCCGCCGCTCGCGAGGCGACGGGATCGTGACAGGAGCCAGTCGCGGTCGCGGAGGAGCTCCGCCAGCTCGACGGCGTTCGTTGCCGCGCCCTTGCGGACGTTGTCGGACACGACCCAGAACGCGAGGCCGGCGTCGCCGGCGAGCGACACGTCCTGGCGGATCCGACCCACGAAGATCTCATCCCGGCCGGCGGCGTCGAGGGCGAGGGGATACTCGTGTCTCGCCGGATCATCCCGGACGACGACGCCGGGGACCGCGGCGAAGAGCTCCCGCGCGGCGTCGGCGGGGATCCGCCGCTCGGTCTCGACGTGGACCGCCTCGGAATGGGCGTATTCGACCGGGACGCGGACGGCCGTGCAGGAGACCGCGAGGTCCGGCATGTGGAGGATCTTCCGGCTCTCGGTGACGACCTTCCACTCCTCCTTCGTGTACCCGTTCGGGAGGAACGCGTCGATCTCCGGCAGGACGTTGAACGCGATCGGATGGGGGTAGACGGAGGCCGGGGCCTCCGCACCGGCGACCCGGGCCCGGACCTGGGCGTCGAGCTCGGCGAGGGCGTCGGCGCCGGTCCCCGAGACCGACTGGTAGGTGTCGACGATCACCCGCCGCAGCCCGACCGCGTCGCGAAGGGCCATGAGCAGCGGCACGAGCTGCATCGTCGAGCAGTTCGGGTTGGCGACGATCCCCTCGTGTGCCTCGAGGTCGTCCGGGTTCACCTGGCTCACGACGAGCGGCACGGACTCGTCCATTCGCCACGCCGACGAGTTGTCGATCACGGCGGCACCGCGGGCGACGGCCTCCGGCGCCAGCTGGCGCGAGACGTCGGCGCCGGCCGAGAAGAGGGCGACGTCGACACCGTCGAACGCGTCGGCGACCGCCTCGCCGACGGCGATCGGGCGGCCCTTCCAGCCGACCATCCGCCCGGCCCTCGAGGCGACCGGCCGGAGCTCCGCGACCGGGAAGGAACGCTCCTCGAGGACGCGGATCATCGTCTGCCCGACGACCCCGGTGGCTCCGACGACGGCGACCGTGAGTGCCCGACTCACGCGCGCGCTCCGATCACGACGGGCATGGCTCCGCTACGGTCGAGGTTCTGTTCGGGCACCGCGGCAGTATAGCCCCGGGTCCCGCCGCTCCCGGGCGGACGGGGCTGTCGGGCATCGTGCGGTCTGCTCGGTCAGCCGCGCGGATTTCCGATGTCATCGGCGGGAGTCGGGCGGTGCGACGAGATTCCGGCTGCCGCCATGCTCCGAGCCCCACGGAATTCCGATGACGGTGCCGTCTCGGAGCGCTCTGGGCCGCCGCCGGCGCGATCGACCCCATCTGGCGTCAACCAGGTGGGAATCCCGCGCGGTTCCGCCGCTGCCCCTGAGCGCCCCGCGGCCACCCCGCCCGGGGACCGGGCGCCGGCAGGCCCCGGACGGTGCCGGCGGACACGAAGAAGCCGGCCGTCGCCGGCCGGCTTCCTGGATGTGCTCCCGAACGGGCGCCTACACGGGCTCCTTCGCGAGGTGGCGCTGCATGGCCGCCTTGCGGCTGAGGTTGACCCGGCCCTGGCGATCGATCTCGATCACCATGACCATGACCTCGTCGCCGATCGAGACGACGTCCTCGACCGTCGGGACGTGGTAGTCGGCGAGCTCGCCGATCCGGACGAGACCCTCCTTGCCGGGCAGGATCTCGACGAACGCTCCGAACGGCATGATCCGGGTCACCTTGCCGAGGTAGAGGCCACCGACCTCGACCTCACGGGTGAGCGATTCGATCCACGTGATCGCCTTGCGGCTGTTTTCGCCGGAGACCGCGGCGATCTCGACCGTGCCGTCGTCCTCGACGTTGATCTCGGTCCCGGTCTCCTCCTGGATCTTGCGGATCGTGGCACCGCCCTTGCCGATGATGTCGCGGATCTTCTCGGGGTTGATCTTGATCGTGATGATGCGAGGTGCGAAGTCGCTCATCTGGCCACGCGCCTCCGGCAGCACCGCGGCCATCTTGTCGAGGATCTCGAGCCGAGCCGCGAGCGCCTGTCGGAGGCCGTCACGGATGATCGCCTCGCTGATGCCGGCGACCTTGATGTCCATCTGGAGCGCGGTGACGCCCTCGCGGGTGCCGGTCACCTTGAAGTCCATGTCGCCGATGGCGTCTTCCTTGCCGAGGATGTCGGTGAGGACGACGTAGCGGCCGTCGGGCTCGCTCACGAGACCCATCGCCGCACCGGCGACCGGCGCCTTGATCGGCACGCCCGCGTCCATGAGGGCGAGCGTCGAGCCGCACGTCGAGGCCATCGACGTCGACCCGTTCGAGGTGACGCATTCGCTCACGACGCGGATCACGTACGGGAACTCGTCGTGGTCCGGGAGCACCGGAACGAGCGCTCGCTCGGCGAGATGGCCGTGGCCGATGTCACGTCGGCTCGGCCCGCGCATCGGCTTGTTCTCACCGGTGCTGTAGGGCGGGAAGTTGTAGTGGTGGATGTAGCGCTTCTCGGTCTCGGGGCTGATCGTGTCGATCCGCTGGACGTCCGACGAGGAGCCGAGCGTCGCGATGCTCAGCGCCTGCGTCTCGCCTCGCGTGAACAGGCCCGAACCGTGGGCCCGCGGCACGAGCCCGACGTCGACGCTGACGGGGCGCAGCTCGGTCAGACCGCGGCCGTCGATCCGGATGCCCTCGTCGAGGACGAGCTGACGAACGGCCTTCTTCTGGAGCAGGTTGAACAGGCCCTTGCTGACGCGCGCCTGGCGCCGAGCGGCCTCGAGCAGAGCCGGGGTGTCGCCGCCGTTCCGCTGAGCGCGAACGGCTTCCGAGATCGCGGTCCGCAGCCGGGAGATCCGGCCCGGGAGCTCGTTCGCGAACCACAGCAGGAGGTTCGCCGTCGCCTCGGCGTCGGGCAGGGCTCGATGACTCTGGGCGAGCTCGATCCCGAAGAATCGGGCGAGATCCGGGAGCTTGTACGACTCGGCACCGGGATAGCCCTCGCGGGCGAGCACGAGCGTGTCGAGATAGCGCCCCGGCTCAAACCTGAACCCGTCGCCCCTGGCCTCCGCGATGAAGCCGAGGTCGAAGCCGACGTTGTGCCCGACGACCAGCGCATCGCCGACGAAGGCGAGGAGCTTGTCGGCCGCCTCCTTCGGGCTCGGCGCGCCCGTGACGTCCTTGTCGGTGATGCCGTGCATCTGGTTGCCGACGATCGGGCGACCCGGGTTCACGAATGTCGAGAAGCGGTCAACGACCTTCGTGCCCTTGACCTTGACCGCGCCGACCTCGACGAGGTCGGACATCTTCGGATCGGTGCCCGTCGTCTCGACGTCGATGACGACGATCTCGCGCTGGGCATCGACGGCCGAGGCGAACGCGAGCACCGAGTCGACCCCGGGCTCGAGGTACGGCAGGCGCTTCGGCTTGCCGACCGCCTCGCGGAGCTGCTCCTGGAGGTCGATGAGCGGCTGGAGCGAGCGATGGCCGAAGAGGATTGCCTCCGCCATCACGTCCTCGGGCAGGAGCTTCGCGCCGGCCTCGACCATCATGATCGCGTCGCGCGTGCCGGCCACGATCAGGTCGAGCTCCGAGTCCGCGAGCTGGCTGTGGGTCGGGTTGACCACGAACTCGCCATCGATCCGACCCACGCGAACCGCACCGACGGGCCCGCGGAACGGGATCTCGCTGATCGTCAGGGCAGCCGACGCGGCAACCGTGCCGAGGACGTCGGGATTGTTCTCCTGGTCGGTCGAGAGGACCGTGACGACGAGCTGGATGTCGTCCTTGTAGCCCGCGGGGAAGAGCGGCCGGATCGGACGGTCGGTCTGGCGGGCGGCCAGGATCGCATTCTCCGACGGGCGGGACTCACGCTTGATGAAGCCGCCGGGGATCTTGCCCGCGGCGTACATCCGCTCCTCGAAGTCGACCGTGAGCGGGAAGAAGTCGAGCCCCGGTCGCGGCTCGGAGCGGTTCGCCGTCCCGAGGACCATCGTGTCCCCGAAGCGAACGGTGACGGAACCGCCGGCGAGGCGGGCGAGCTTGCCGGTCTCGATCGTGAACGTCCGACCGGCGAATTGCGTCTCGAAGACCTGAGACACGGAGAGAGATCCTCCTTACCCGTGGAGGAGGAGTCGACCTGGGCCTGCCGGCCCGCCGTGAGTCGAGCGCCGATGACGAGGAACGTCGGGCGATGGCCCGAGGTCCGGGAGCGGCGGATCGCTCCGCCGCCGGCGGTCGCTAGCGGCGAAGGCCGAGCCGTCCGATGACGGCCCGGTAGCGCGCGTTGTCCCGCTTGGCGAGGTACGCCAGGAACCGACGGCGCTGACCAACGAGCTTGAGGAGGCCGCGTCGCGAGTGGTTGTCCTTCGGGAATTGGCGGAGGTGGTCGGTCAGACCCTTGATCCGCTCCGTGAGGAGCGCGACCTGGACCTCTGCCGAACCGGTATCGCCCTCGGATCGGGCGTACTCGGAAACCACCTGTTGCTTCGTCTCCCGCGCGAGCGGCACTCGGTCCTCCGACACGAATTCTTGCTGAACCTGTCTGCTAACCGGCGGATGGTAGCAGGCGAACGAGCGTTCGGCTACCGACCGTCGGCCGGCGCGGCCGCGTCAGACCACCGATCCCGCGGGCGCAGCCGGCGCCGCCGGCGGCGCCGCGTACCCGTTCTCCGCGATCTCCTCCGCCCGAGCGTCGTACGCCTCGATCACCGGCGCGGTCCGGGCGCGGAAGCCGTCGACGAGCCGGTTGAACATCGAGAACCCGGCCGCGATGAGGACTGCGAGCTGGACGTCGGCGTCGGTCGCGCCCGCGTCGCGCGCGGCGTCGACGTCGCCGCTCGCGAGCTCGAGCGGCGCCCGGGCCACGGTGCGCGCGATCCGGAGCAGCGCCTGCATCTTCGAATCGAACTCCCCGAACGAGCCGACCTTCGCGGCATCGACGAGCGGCAGCACCTCGGTCGCACCCGTTCGGCGCAGCAGCGCGCTCGCGTGCGCCCCATGCGAGTCCATGCAGAAGAAGCAATCGTTGCCCGCGGAGACCGCCGTCGCGAGCAGCTCCCGCTCGGCCCGCGACAGGGTGGCGCCGGCGAAGTCGTTGACGAGCAGCTCGTCGGCGAGACCTCGCAGGTGCACGCCGAGAGCCGGTGTCAGCCGGATGGCGGCGACGATCCCAGGCGCGTCGGGCAGGCCTCCGACGAGCGGCGTCTGTCCCGCTCGCAGCGTCCGTTCCTCGTTGCGTACCATGCTCCTCACCCCTCCAATCGAAGGCGTTCGCCATGGCCGGAGAACCGTCGCTCCCCGTCGCCGTCGCGCCGACGTCGCCGCCCGCAGCCCCTCGCCGCGGGCCCGTGCCGTCGGCGATGATCGAGATCCGTGACCGGACGATTCCGGTCTACCTGCCGAGCCTGCGCGATCCCCGGCTCCACGTCGCGGCCGTGATCATCACGATCCACGTGCTCGGCCAGGTCGGTCTCGGGTTCCGGGTGAGCGTGCCACAGATTCTCGCGGCGATCCTGACCTGTGCAGTCCTCGAGGTCGGCCTGACGTTCCGGCAATCGGGTGCCCTCGTGTGGCCCGCGAGCGCAATGCTCACGGGCAGCGGCGTCGCGCTCATCCTCCGGGTCGTCGGGACCCCGCCCGGCGATCCCTGGTCGACGTTCGCGGTACCGGTCTTCGCGACGGTCGCGGGACTCTCGCTCCTCTCGAAGTACGTCGTCCGCTACCGCGGCTCGCACGTCTTCAACCCCTCGAACGTCGGCCTCGTCATCACGTTCGCCGTCCTCGGCTCGACCCGCGTCGAGCCGCTCGACTTCTGGTGGGCGCCGCTCGACGGCTGGATGGTCGCCGCGTACGCGGTGATCCTCGTCGGCGGCCTGCTCATCACGCGCCGGCTCGGCCTGCTCGCGCTTGCCGCCGCGTTCTGGCTCACGTTCGCGTCGGCGACCGGCCTGCTCGCGCTGACGGGTCACTGCATGACCGCGAACTGGGCGTTCGCGCCGGTCTGCGACGGGCAGTACTGGCGAGTCGTCGTCACCTCGCCCGAGGTCCTGATCTTCCTGTTCTTCATGATCACGGATCCGAAGACCGTGCCTGCGGGCCGCGTCGGGCGGGTCGCCTTCGGCGTGCTCGTCGGGATCGCGTCGACGCTGCTCATGGCCCCCCAGACCGACGAGTTCGGGGCGAAGGTCGCGCTCCTCGCCGGGCTCGTCGTCCTCTGCGCGGCGCGGCCCGTCCTCGAGCGGTACGTGCCGGCACCCCGGAGCGCGAACGACGGGCTCGCCGTGCTCTGGCCCGCGTTCGGCGCACGGACGGGGGTCCGTGGTGCGCGCGTCGCCATCCGGGCGATCGGCGCCGCCGTGGCGATCGCGGTCGTGGGCGGAGGGATCGTCGCCGCGGGCGGACCGGCTCGGGCCGCGGTGCCGTCCTCGAGCCTCGAGGTCCTCGATCGGTTGCCAACGGCCGTCGATCCGTCGACGCTGCCGCCGATCCGGGTCGAGCAGGACGTCCTCGACTTCGACGAGCAGCTCGCGGGCCCGGGCATGGCCGGGGTCGTCGTGACGCTCGCCCAGAACCTCGAGGTCGAACGCCTCGCGCTCCTCCGCCGCGACGCGGGCCTGCTGACCGCGGTCGACCACGGCGACCGCCTGACGGAGATGCGGGCGCGGCTCGACGCCGCGACGGCGAGCGGGATGACGACGGTGGAGCGCTACACGTTCGACTCGTTCGACGCGTCGCTCCTCGTCCCGTTCGGCCAGCAGACGGGGCTCAGCCTCGGACTCGCCGCCGAGGGCACGCTCGTGCGCGAGACGTACGGTCCCAACGGGACGCTCCAGGCGACCGCGACCGAGCCGTTCCGGCTGACGTTCGCGATGCGCCGCGCGACGGGCGCGCGCTGGCTCAACGTCGGGATCCTGCCGCCGGCCGGCTGAACGCCGGCACGGCGGGGTCCGTCCGCCGATCACTCCCCAGGCCGCCATGGCTCCGCGCCTCCGCTCCGGTCGAGGATCGTGAACCCGTCCGCGGGAACCGTCAGCTCCGCGCCCCACGAACCGTCGGGCCATTCCACGCGGACCCGCGCCTCGTCCGCCGTCCCGAGCCCGAAATGGACCCAACCGAGCTGGCCGCCGGCGTGGCCACCGCCGACGACGATCTCACGACGCTGGATCGAGTCGCCGGTCCGCACCTCGATCCAGCTGCCGATCGCGTCGCGGTTCGGGCCGTCCTCGCGGTGTCGCAGCTCGAGCCAGTGACCGAGCGGCTCGGGCCGCTCGGCCGTTCCGCGGCCGACGTTCCGCCAGAGCCGAACGCGATCGTCCACGTTGACCTCGACGAGGTCGAGCAGCCCGTCGAGGTTGAGGTCCACGAGCGCGGCGCCGCGGGCCTTGGCGAAG
>DASTSC010000074.1:0-10199 GCA_035760905.1 Candidatus Limnocylindrales bacterium
GCAGCCGGTGAGCACGACCCGGAGACCCGGGTTCGCCGCCTTCAGCCGTGCCAGCGCGCCCTGGCGGCCGATGACCTTGGCCTCGGCCGCCTCCCGGATCGCGCAGGTGTTGATGACGATGAGATCGGCCGACTCGAACGACCTCGCCTCCTCGCAGCCGGCCGCGAGGAGGCGCCCGGCCATCTCCTCCGAATCGCTGCGGTTCATCTGGCAGCCGAGGGTCCAGACGTGGAAGCGCGGCAGCGCCGGCGCCTCGGGCCGGTACTCGGTCAGCCGCTCGTCGTCGGCCCCGATCGCCGAGCGTCGGGCGGCCGGCGGCGGGAGGACGTCGAGGACGGGCAGGGTTCGCGATGTCGTCGGGCGTTCGAGCATCAGTCGATGGTTCGGTGGGTGGTCAGGTGGCGATCGCCGCGGCGACCTCGGGCGGGACCCAGAGCGAGGCGTGGGCCTCGGCATACGTCCCGGTGTCGCCATGGTAGTCGGAGCCTCCCGTGGCGACGAGCCCGAGCGCGGCTGCGACCTCGCGGGTCGCCAGGACCGTCGGCGCGTCCCACGTCCGATAGTAGACCTCGAGCCCGCCGAGGCCGGCGGCCATCAGCTCCCTGAGCACGTCCGCGCGCTCCGACGCCTCCCAGAAGTGGGCGAGGACCGGCAGCCCCCCGGCGGCGCGGATGGCGGCGATCGCCTCGGTCGGGCCGATCCCCGAACGGGGCACGTAGCCCGGGCCGTCGTGTCCGATGAGCCGGGCGAAGGCGTCCTGGACGCTCGTCGCGTGGCCCGCGGCAACGAGCAGGCGGGCGATCGTCGGACGGCCGAGCGCGTCGTCGGGACCCGACGTCAGCTCGGCGGCTCCGGCGTCGACCGGCAGCCCGATCTCCCGCAACCGCTCGACCGTCCGCTCGAAGCGGCGTCGCCGGCCCGTGCGCTGCCTGGCGAGGACGGCCTCGAACGCCTCGTCGTCGGTCCGGACGCCGAGACCGAGGACGTGGAGCTCGCCCTCGGCCAGGCTCGCCCCGAGGGGGCTGATCGTGTTGATCTCGACCCCCGGCACGAGCGCCAGCCCGTCGGGGATCGCCGCGGCGGAGTCGATCTCGCGGACGCCGGCGAGCGTGTCGTGGTCGGTGAGCGCGAGGAGTCGGACGCCGACCGCGGCGGCGTCGGCGACGAGCGTCGCCGGCTCGAGGACACCGTCCGAGCGCGTCGAGTGGGTGTGGAGATCGATCGTCGACGGAGCCGGCGGCACGACGGGCTGGCGGGGCGCCTCGTGACGATCCGTCGTCATGCCGCCTCGACGAGGCGCTGGATCCGGACGATCTCGAGCGCACGGCCGGTGGCCGGGTCGACGTCGATCTGGGCGGCGTTGATGACGACCGGCCCGCTGCCGACCTCGAACCGGGTCGGGAGGCCGTTGAGGAAGCGCGGCAGGACCGTGGCCGGGTCGAAGCCGATGACGCTCCAGATCGGCCCGGTCATCCCGAGGTCGGACTGGTAGGCCGTGCCCTTCGGCAGGATCCGCTCGTCGCCGGTGACGGTGTGGGTGTGGGTGCCGACGACGGCGCTCACCCGACCGTCGAGGTAGAGCCCGAGGGCGTTCTTCTCGGACGTGATCTCGCAGTGGAAGTCGACAAGCCGGACCGGCGGCAGCGGCTCCGACGCCTCGTCGAGGAGGCGGTCGGCCTCGGTGAACGGGTTGTCGAGCGGCTGCATGAACGTCCGGCCGATGAGGTTGACGACCGCGAGGTGCGTCCCGTCGAGCGCCTCGTAGACGCCCCAGCCGCGTCCGGGCACCCCGTTCGTGCCGTAGTTGAGCGGTCGGAGGATCCGTTCCTCGCGTTCGAGGACCGGATAGATCTCCCGCTTGTCCCAGATGTGGTTGCCCGAGGTGATGACGTCGACGCCGCCGTCGAGGAGCGCCCTGGCGGTCGACTCGGTGAGCCCGGCCCCACCGGCCAGGTTCTCGCCGTTGGCGACGACGAAGTCCAGGCCACGCTCCGCGCGCAGCGCCGGCAGATGGTCCTCGATCGCCCGCCGCCCGGGCTTGCCGATGACGTCGCCGATCAGGAGGATCCGACACGCCCCCTCGGGTCGGGCCGGGTCGCTGTTCGGCGTGGCGCCGAGGCGGGTCAGCCCGGGAGCGCCCTCGTTTCCTGCGCCGCCTCCGCCCCCAACGCCTGACCTCACGCCTACTTCGCGTACTCGACCGCGCGCGTCTCGCGGATGACCGTCACCTTGATCTGGCCCGGGTAGGTCAGCGTCTCCTCGATCTTGCGGACGACGTCGCGTGCCAGCCGGGTGGCGGTCAGGTCGTCGATCTCCTCGGGCCGGACGAGGATCCTGACCTCCCGCCCCGCCTGCACGGCGAACGAGCGCTCGACCCCGGTGAAGCTCTCGGCGATCGCCTGGAGGTCCTCGAGCCGCTTGACATACGTCTCGACCGCCTCTCCGCGCGCGCCCGGGCGCGACGCGCTGATCGCGTCGGCGACCTGGACGATCGGCGCCTCGAGGCAGGCGTACTCGACCTCCTGGTGGTGGGCGGCGATCGCGTTCACGACCTTGAACGGCAGGTTGTGGCGCTGGGCGATCTGCGCCCCGATCGCGGCATGCGGGCCCTCGACCTCGTGGTCGACCGCCTTGCCGATGTCGTGGAGGAGCCCGCCGAGCTTGCTGACCTGGACGTCGGCACCGAGCTCCGCCGCGATGACGCCCGCGATCCCGCTCGTCTCGAGCGAGTGGACGAGCACGTTCTGGCCGTAGCTGGTCCGGTACTTGAGCCGACCGAGGAGCTTGACGAGCTCCGCCGGCAGTCCCGGCGTCCCGGCGTCGTAGGCGGCATGATCGCCGGCCTGCCGGATCAGGAGCTCGACCTCGGCCCGGGCCTTGTTGACGATCTCCTCGATCCGCCCCGGATGGATCCGCCCATCCTGGATGAGCTTCGTGAGCGCCATCCGGGCGATCTCGCGCCGGACGGGGTCGAAGCCGGAGACGACGACGGTCTCGGGCGTGTCGTCGATGATGAGGTCGACGCCGGTGGCCTGCTCGAGGGCCCGGATGTTGCGGCCCTCGCGGCCGATGATCCGGCCCTTCATCTCGTCCGACGGCAGGTGGATCGTGGTGACGGTGTGTTCGGCCGTGTGGTCGGCGGCGACGCGCTGCATCGCGGTGACGATGATGTCGCGGGCCTTCTCCTGGGCTTCCTCGCGGGCCTGCCGCTCGATCGCGCGGGCAACCCGGACGGCGTCGTGCTCGGCGTCCTCGCGGACCGCCTCGATGAGCTGCGCCTTGGCGTCATCGGCCGACAGACTGCTCACGCGCTCGAGGGCGGTCACCTGCTCCCCGTGGAGCCTCGCCACCTCCTCCCGCGCGCGCTCGATCTCACGCTCGCGGTCGAGGAGCTTGCGGTTCCGCTCCTCGAGCATGTCCGCTCGCTCGTCCAGCTGCTCGTCGCGCTGGAGGAGGCGCCGCTCGAGACCGCTCAGCTCGCTGCGCTTGGCCCGGGCCTCGTCCTCGGCCTCGCGCTGGAGTCGAAGCTTCTCGTCCTTCGCCTCGAGGATGAGGTCCTTCTGGCGCTCGCGCGCCTCGGCGACGATGCGCTTCGCCTCGGCCTGGGCTGCCTTCACGATCTGCGGCGCCCAGACCCGGCCGGTGACGACGAATCCGATCACCCCGCCGATGAGCGCCGCGATGATCGCGGCCGCCACGGCAACGGTCGTCTCGACCATCTTCAGTTTCCTCCCCGCCCGGCGTCCGTCGCACGACGGGTACGCCGAGTTTCGGTTGTTCGTGCGATTCCCCGCGGGGACGGAACGGCGACAGGCTGGGCAGGTCGCCGCTGCAGGGCGGTCGCGAAGTCGAAATCGAGTTCTGCTCGTCTCGAACCGGCGATCCCGCCGGCCCGCGTCGAGTCTCGCTAGCCTACTACGGGTCGCCGTCGCGGGCCCGTGAGTCGGCCGCCTGGAGGCCCGTCCCGAGCCCGCTCGCGTCTTCCGGCCGGGCGTCGACCGGTCGAGCCACAGGAGTCCGAATGCCCGAGTCCGCGCGGCTCACGGATGCCGCGGCCGCCGCGTACGACATCCTCGAGCTCGCCGAGCAGTCGGCCGCGGCGCTCGCCGGTCCCGACTACGAGGAGGTCGCCCGCGGGCTCCAGGCGGCGGGTGAGCGCGTCCCGGACGCCGTCGAGTGGTTGATGGCGCATGACACGGAGGCGGCCCTTCGCCTCGTCGCCGCGCTGCCCCGGTTCTGGCAGGACGTCGGTCTCGTCGATCTCGGAAGGGCGCTCACGGAGCGCGTGGTGGCGGTCGCGGATGGACCGCCCGACCTCCTTCCGGCGCGGTTCGCCGCTGCCGTCGCCGCGGCCGCCGAGCTGGCGTTTCGGCAGGGTGACCAGTCCGCGGCCGAGGCGCATGCCCTGCGAGCCGCGGAGGTGGCGCGGGCAATCGGGGACCGCGAGACCGAAGCGCTCGCGTACACCGACCTCGCGCGGGTCGCCTTCCGCGCCGGAGACGCCGACCGGATCGAGCGGTACGCCCGCCGCGCGCTCGCGGTGCCGGACGCCGGTCCTCTCGCTCGCCGCGGTGGGCTCCACATGCTCGGTTGGGCCGCCCACGTGTCCGGCGATCTCGACGAGGCCGAGCGACGCTTCGAGGCGAGCCTCGCCTTCCGCCGCGAGCTCGGTGATCGGTTCGCGATCGCGGTCGAGATCGCGAACCTCGGCGATCTCGCGTTCGAGCGCGGCAACGTCGGCGAGGCGGCACGCCGCCACGCGGCCGCGCTCAGCGTCGCCCGGGACCTCGACAACCGCTACCTCATCGTCAACGAGCTGCCGTCGTTCGCGGCGCTCGCCGTGCGGCTCGGCGACCTCGAGACGGCGGCCCGGCTGCTCGGCGCGACCGATGCCGTCGCGGAGGCGGCGGGGATCGTTCCGGATCCGGGCGCGGACCGTCCCGTGGAGGCCGAGCTGGCCGAGCGCCTCGACGCCGCCACGGTCGTCTCGCTCCGGACGGAGGGCGCGAGGCTCGGACTGGCCGAGGCGGTCTCGCTGGCGATGTCGGTGGCGAGCCGGATCACCGGTGACGGCGGCTGACCGACCACCGGCACCGGCGGCGCAACGCTCCTCCGAAACGTCAGTCCGCCGCTGCGTCGGCGTCCTGCGCGACGACCTCCCGGCTCAGCCTCGACGCGGTCTCGGGATCGAACCCGTTCCGTGCGAGCAGTGCGTACGCCTTCGCCCGACGGCGACGCGCATCGGGCTCGCGGGCGAGGGTCCGGGCGTGGCGCTCGAGGAGGCGACGCCCGCGTTCGAGCTCGGCTCCGTCGTCCTGGTCGGTCCGACGCTCCCCGAGCACGCGATCCACGATCGCCCGGTCGATGCCCTTGAGCGCGAGCTCGCGTCGAAGCGCGATCTCGCCCCGCGGGTGCGCCCGATCGCGCGACTCGACCCAGCTCGTGGCGAACGTCTCGTCGTCGAGCACGTGGAGGTCCAGCAGCCGGTCCAACGCCGCGTCGACGAGCTCCCGGCGGTAGCCCGTCGTCGTCAGGCGGCGGCGGACCTCCGCGACCGACCGCGGCCTCGCCTCGAGGAACCGAAGCGCGGCCTCGAGCACGACTGCCGGATCGTCGACGCCGGCCCGCCGCTCACGCCGCTCCGCGGGCGAGGGCCGGCGCGCCGTCATGAAGACGGCGCCGCCAGGCGGCCCAGCCGCAAGGCGACGGCGAGGATCGCGCGCGAGCGCATCACGAGAGGCCCGGGCGCGGCGTCAGGTGCTTTGGATGCAAGGCGCGCGCGAGGAGCGTCCGCGAGCGCACTTCGCGGTGCGTGAGCGGATGCCCGCAGGGCGCAACGCGGCAGCCGAAGTGCATGGCGCCGCGCCTATTCGGCTTCTTCGATGCCCTCGACCGGGACGGCCACATCCGAGATCCGGCCACGGATCGCGCGCTCGATCTCCTCGCCGATCGGCGCGTTCTGGCGGAGGAAGTCCTTGGCCGCCTCGCGACCCTGGCCGAGCCGGGTCTCGCCGTACGTGAACCAGGCGCCGGTCTTCGTGACGACGTCCATCGCCACGCCGACGTCGAGGAGGCCGCCCTCGCGGCTGATCCCCTCGCCGTACATGACGTCGAACTCGGCGACCCGGAACGGCGGCGCGACCTTGTTCTTCACGATCTTCACCCGGACCCGATTGCCGACCGAGTCCGTGCCCGACTTGATCGTCTCGACTCGCCGGATATCGAGCCGGACCGAGGCATAGAACTTGAGGGCCCGGCCGCCGGGTGTCGTCTCGGGGTTGCCGAACATGACCCCGATCTTCTCCCGCAGCTGGTTCGTGAAGACGAGCGCGGTGTTCGAGCGGCTGACCGCCCCCGTCAGCTTCCGGAGCGCCTGGCTCATGAGCCGGGCCTGGATGCCGACGAAGCTGTCGCCCATCTCGCCCTCGATCTCGGCCCGCGGCACGAGCGCCGCGACCGAGTCGACGACGACGACGTCGACACCGCCCGAACGTATGAGCGTCTCGGTGATCTCGAGGGCCTGCTCGCCGGTGTCGGGCTGGCTGACCAGCAGCTCGTCGACGTTGACGCCGCAGGCTCGGGCGTAGGTCGGGTCGAGCGCGTGCTCGACGTCGATGAAGGCGGCGACGCCGCCGCGGCGCTGGGCCTCGGCGATGACGTGCTGGCAGACCGTCGTCTTGCCGGAGGATTCCGGGCCGAAGATCTCGGTGATCCGGCCGCGAGGCACGCCGCCGACGCCGAGGGCGAGGTCGAGCGCGATCGAGCCGCTCGGGATCGATTCGACCTGCTGTCGCTGGGCCGAGCCGAGCTTCATGATCGCCCCGGCCCCGAACTGCTTCTCGATCGCGAGGATCGCGGCGTCGACGGCCTTCGCCCGTTCGCCGTTCGCCGAGCCGTTCCGCTCGAGCGGTCGCTGTGTCAACGCCATCTCGTCTCGCTCCTCATCCTCGCTCTCGGAGCGAGCGTTCCCGGCGCTCGACCCGTATCTAGCCTTCCTGCTCGTTCTCTTCGACCACCGGCTTCGGCTTCCGCGGCTTGCGGATGAGCTCGACCTGCTGCGGCGGCTCGGAGAGCGGCTGCAGCTTGGGTTGGCCGGTCCGGTCCTTCGGCTTCTTCTTCGCTTCGCGGCGCGGCCGGTCTCGGGACGCCATCGGTTCGCCTCCGCGCTGAGATCCACGCTATCCGTCGTCGCTTCACGCGGACATGCCTGCGGCTTCACCGGCACTCAACCGGCCGGCGCGTGCGCGAAGCTCGGGGACGATTGTAGGCAACGTGCCGGCCCGCAGGGCGGTCCGGATCCGGGCCATGAAGTCGAGGACGAACGTCAGGTTGTGAACGGTCGCGAGGCGGTACGCGAGCAGCTCCTCCGCCCGGAAGAGGTGGGCGAGGTAGGCCCGCGAGAACGACCGGCAGAGCCGGCACGGACAGTCGTCCTGGACGGGCGCCGGATCGTCGAGAAAACGGGCGTTGCGAAGGTTGAGCCGTTCGCCCGGGACCCACAGCTGGGCGTTGCGGGCGACCCGCGCCGGGAGGACCGAATCGAACAGGTCGATGCCGCGAAGGATCGCGTCCAGCAGGTCGGCGGGCGAGCCCAGGCCCATGAGGTAGCGGACGCGTCGGTCGGCCGCCAGCGCCTCGACGGTCACATCGAGCGTCACCGCCCGCTGGGCCGCGGACTCGTCGCCGGCGAGGCCGCCGATGCAGAGCCCGTCGAACGGCAATGCCGCGGTCGCCAGCGCAGAGACCGCGCGAAGCTCCGGATCCAGCCCGCCCTGGACGATCCCGAACAGCGCCTGGTCGGACCGGACGTGCGCCGTGAGCGATCGTTCCGCCCACCGAGTCGTCCGTTCGGTCGCCTCCCGGACGAGCTCCGGGGCGGAGGCGACGGGCGGCACGGGCTGGTCGAAGGCGACCGCGACGTCGGCGCCGAGCGCTTCCTGGATGGCGATCGAACGCTCCGGCGTGAACGTCACCAGGCGGCCGTCGAGGTGGCTCCGGAAGGTGACGCCGTCCTCGCGCACCGTGCGCAGGTGCCCGAGCGAGACGACCTGGAACCCACCCGAGTCGGTCAGGATCGGTCGGTCCCAGGCCATGAAGCGGTGGAGGCCGCCGAGGCGCTCGATCCGTTCCGAGCCCGGTCGGAGCTCGAGGTGGTACGTGTTGGCGAGGATGATCGTCGCGCCGACCTCGCGGAGGTCGTCGGGGTCGAGCGCCTTGACCGTCGCGTTCGTGCCCACCGGCATGAACTGGGGGGTCTCGACGACGCCGTGCGGGAGCGTCAGCCGCCCGAGGCGCGCCCGCGATGACCGGTCGCTCGCGACGACGTCGAAGGCGGCTGCGGTCACCGTCGCGACAGCAGGCTGAGCAGCACCGAGAGCACGAGCGAGACCGGTGCGAGGCCGTCCACGCCTAGGCCTCGGGCGCCTCGAGGCCTACCGGTCCGCCGTCCCAGAGGCCGGGGGCGTCGAGGTCGGTCCTGCGCGGCGGCGGGATCTCGTAGCCGAGCCGGGCGAGATGCTGCCGCGCCGCGTCGGTGGCGATCCGGCCCTGCGGCGTCCGGTCGAGGAAGCCGAGCCGGAGGAGGAACGGCTCGTAGACGTCCTCGATCGTCTCCACTTCCTCGGACAGCACGGCCGCGAGCGCCTGGACGCCGACCGGGCCCGAGCCGAACTTCTGGACGATCGCGGCGAGGAGCTTGCGGTCGGTCGAATCGAGGCCTTCGTCGTCGATCTCGAGCGTCCGCATCGCCTCGCGTACGGACGCCTCGCCGACCCGGCCGTCGCCGTGGACCTCGGCGTGGTCCCGGACCCGCTTGAGGAGCCGGTTGACGATCCGCGGGGTGCCCCGGCCGCGACGGGCGATCTCCCGGGCCGCCCCGTCGGTGACCTCGACGCCGAGGATCCCGGCGGATCGCCGGACGATCGCCGTGAGGTCCTCGTCCTCGTAGAAGTCGAGCCGATACGTGGCACCGAAGCGGTCGCGAAGCGGCGAGCTGATCCGTCCGGCACGCGTCGTGGCGCCGACGACCGTGAACGGCTTGAGGCTGAGCCGGAGCGACCGGGCGGAGGGCCCCTTGCCGATCATGACGTCGAGGGCGAAGTCCTCCATCGCCGGGTAGAGGATCTCCTCGACCGCCTTCGACAGGCGGTGGATCTCGTCGATGAAGAGGACGTCGTGCTCGTCGAGCGCGGTGAGGATCGCGGCGAGGTCGCCCGGCCGCTCAACCGCCGGGCCGGAGGTGTAGCGGATGCTCACCCCGAGCTCGCGGGCGACGATCGTCGCCAGCGTCGTCTTGCCGAGCCCGGGCGGCCCGTAAAGCAGGACGTGGTCGGCCGCCTCTCCCCTCCCCTTCGCGGCGGCGAGCAGGACCGAGAGCGTCGCCTTGACCTCGCGCTGCCCGACGTATTCGTCGAGCGTCCTCGGCCGGAGCGCGCTCTCGACCGTCCGGTCGACCTCGTCGAGGACCTCCGCGGCGAGGAGGCGGGAAGGGTCGTCCATGCGCCGGCAGTCTACCATCGGACCCGGGGCATTTCGCACATCCGTTCGCTCGTGCCGAACAAGCCGAACGGCCGCCGATGCTAGGCTCGGGGCCTCGTGCAGCACCTCGTCGACGCGCTCGCCCGCACCGTCCGACAGGCCCGCCGGGTCCTCGCCACGGTCCGGCTCGTCGGGCCGGTGCTCCTGGTGGCCGTCGCGGCGTGGGATCGCCTCCGGAGCCGGGCGCGCGGCCTGGCGACGACGGGGTCCGAGAACGTCGGTCGCCTCGCCGGCGGCACCGGCCGGCGGGCCGCGGAGGCCTGGCGGGAACGACCGGCTGCCCGGCGGTCCCGGCTCGCGGCGCGCGCGCGGGAGCCGCTGCCGAACCTGTGGGAGGTCCACCCGGACGCCCGGCGGGCGCTCGGTCGCGACGTCGGGCTTCGATCCGTCCCCCTCGACGAGATCGTCGGCACGGCCGTCGCCGGGCCGGCCCAGCGCGGCGGTGACTTCCTGCCGCTGCCGGACTTCCGGTCGCGCAACTGGCAGGGTCGCTGGGCGCGGGTGCGTCGGGCCACCGACCGGCTCGAGATCCTGCCACCGGTCGACGTCGTGCGCTACGGCGGCAGGTACTGGCTCGAGGACGGGCACAACCGCGTGGCGGCGGCGCTCTACAACGGTCAGCAGGACATCGACGCGGTCGTCCGCGAGCTGCGGATGCCGGG
>DASTSC010000075.1:0-41508 GCA_035760905.1 Candidatus Limnocylindrales bacterium
GCTCGCTCAACATCGACTCGAGGATGGGCACAGAGAGCCGGTCACGGATCGCCGGGCCGGTGTTCGGATAGACGTGGGCGTTGAGATCCGCGCCGAGCGCCGCCGCCAGCCTCGCGTACGTCTCGAGTGACGGTCGCGCAGTTCCGGCCAGGATCGCGGACACGAACGACTGGGGAACGCCCGAAGCGCTCGCGAGCGACCGTTGTGAGACGGCCGAGTCGCGGCACAGGTTCTCGATGTCCTGGCGAAGACGCTCTCGGACGTTCCGCCCGCTCCGAGCGGCGATCAGCGCGATACGCGGAGTGGCCATGCCCCAGTCCATCAGTCGCCGATCATCCGCCGCTTACCGGTGGGGACCCTCAGCGCTCGACCGGCGGGTCGGCCGAGTCATCGCCCGCAGCGATCACGGGTGACTGCGCCAGGGCGGATCGACCGGCGTGGGCGATCGGTCCGCTCGATTCGGGCGCTCCGTCGTGTCGCTCCGATCGGCCACCCTGGTCGACACGACGCGCTGGTGCCCGGATTGATCCACTGGAACGATTGCCACGCCAGCGGTGGCGCGCCCTGGCTCCGCGAGCGCGCCGACCGGTACGAGTGTGCAAGGGCGGCGCGCCGTTTGCCCATTTGTCGGAACTCATTGCCGTGCGTACGATGGAGCCTGCGCCGCGCGAGGCGCCGTGAACCGCGCATGAATCCTCGGACCGAGGGAGTCACCGAATGATCGAGGTCCAGCCCGTCGTCAGCCTGACCGACGCCGCCGCCACGAAGTTGACCGAGCTGACGAAGGAAGAGCCGAATCCCGAGATCGGGCTCCGGGTCTACGTCTACTCGGGGGGCTGCTCCGGCTACCGCTACGGGATGATGCTCGAGGACGCGCCCACCGACGGCGACCGGATCCTCCAGGCGAACGGCGTTCGCGTCTACGTCGACGAGAACAGCGTCCAGTATCTGCAGGGCTCGCAGATCGACTACGTCGACACGCTCATGGGGGCCGGGTTCACGGTCAACAACCCGAACGCGGTCGCGGCCTGCGGCTGCGGCTCCAGCTTCCGGACCGCGGACGACGCAGGTGCTCCGCGCAGCTGCGCCCACTGACCCACTCGCGCCGCCCGAAGCCGCCGGCGACGCCGGCGGCTTTCGCATCCCCCTGATCGGGGTTGCCTGAAGCCGTGATCGAGGTCCCGCTCTTCCCGCTCCACGCCGTCCTCTGTCCCGGCGTCTCGATGCCGCTCCACGTCTTCGAGCCGCGCTACCGCGCGCTCGTCCGCCACTGCCTCGCCGAGAACGCTCCGTTCGGGGTCGTCCTCATCCGGGAGGGACGCGAGGTCGGCGGCGGATCGCTCGCGGTCGCCGAGGTCGGGACGTTCGCCGAGATCCGCGAGGCGAGCCGCTTCGCGGACGGGCGGTTCGATCTCGTCGCCCACGGCGCCGGCCGCTTCCGCCTCAACCGCGTGATCGTCGGCCGCGACCCGTTTCTCGTGGGCGTCGTGGATCCCGTGGTCGATGAGCTCGGCGACGCCGACGTAGCGCGCGAGCTCGCCCTGTCGGTGACCCGCCAGTTCATCCGCTACCTCGAGCTGCTTCAGCCGGGCGAGGGCGAAGCCGGCGAGTCGGAGATCGTGCTCGGGCTCGAGTCCGAGGAGGATCCCGGCGAGGAGGCCGACGAGCCGACCGCCGAAGATCTGGCCGCGATCGAGGCGGAGGAGGCGGCGACCGGCGCGCCGTCAGGAGGGGAGAACGCCGAGGAGAGGGTCGAGATCTCGTCGGCCGATCTGACGATCCCCGATGAGCCGACCACCCTCAGCTACCTCCTGACGGGGATCGTGGAGCTGGATCTGCCGCGCCGCCAGGCGCTGCTCGAGGCCTCGACGACCGAGCTCCGCCTCGGCGCCCTCGCCGCCGTCCTCGAGCGCGAGATCGACCTCCTCGGCCGGCGTCTCCGGATGTACGCGCCCGACCCGCGGGCCTCGGGCGCGCGCCGGAACTGACGTTCCGTTCAAGCGCTCCGCAGCAGCTCCCGCCGAAGGGCGTCCGTGAGCCAGGCCTCGTACTCGTCGGCCGACCAGCCGGCCACGCCGGTCAGTTCCAGGTAGACCTCGGGCATCGTGAGAGCGTCGAGGATTGCCGAGGCGCGCGCGACGTCGAGCTCGCTCGCGAGGGACCCTTCGAGCGTGGCGGCGAGAGCGCCCAGGCCGGCCCGCCGCCGTACGAGCACCTGCTCGACCTCCTCGCGGAGGCTCGCGTCGGACGCGGCCGCCTCGGCGTGGACCCGGACGACGTCCGCCCCGGCCTCCCAACGGGCTCGGATCGACCTCGCGAAGAGACCGACCTTCACCGAGTCATCGGGCGCCCCGAGCGCCGCCGCGTAGAGCGACTCCGCCTCGGGCTGATGCACGAGGGCGGTTCGCAGCGCACGGAGGATCCCTGCCTTCGAGCGGTAGACCGCATACACGGTCTGGACGGCGACGCCCGCCTCGGCCGCGATCCCCCGGAGCGTCGTCGCGCCGTAGCCGTCCTCGGCGAACCGCAGGCGCGCCGCGTCGAGGATTCGGCGCTGGGTCGCGGCGGCGCGCTCCTCTCGGAGGGAGGGTCGACCGCCGGAGCGAGCACGAGGCTTGACATCGCTCGACATGTTGATAGAGTTCGACTCCATCAGATAGAGCTTAACTCTATCGAAACGGAATGGCAGGAGCGACAACGATGACGACCGACGAGCTGGCGGGACGCGCCCGGCGAATCATCGAGGACGGATTCGGTCGAGGCGACCTGGCCGTGCTGGACGACCTGATGGCGCCCGACATCATCGAGCATCAACGCGGCAACGGGCAGGGCATCGACGGCGCGAAGGACGTCGTCTCGACGCTCCATCGCTGGATGTCGGACTTCGAGCTGTCGGTCGAGGCGCTCGCGGTCGACGGCGATATCGTTTGGACCCGAAACCGCGCCCAGGGCGTCAACACCGGTCCGGTGATGGGTCATCCGCCGACCGGCCGCCACGTCGAGGTCGACGTCTTCGACGTCCTGCGCTTCGAGAACGGCCGGCTGGTCGAGCACTGGGGCGTCGCGGACCAACTCGGTCTGCTGCTGCAGCTCGGCATCGTGCCAGCTCCCGGAGAACGCGTCGCCGCGTCGGTCGGCTGACGCCTACTCGCTGAAGCGCTCCTCGAGCCACGGGTCGGCGTGGTTGTTGTAGCCGTAGCGCTCCCAGAAGCCGAGCCGGTCCTCGGTCAGGAACTCGAGCCCGCGGATCCACTTCGCGCTCTTCCAGAAGTAGCGCTTCGGCAGGACGAGCCGGAGCGGGTAGCCGTGCTCGGGCTCGAGCGGCTCGCCGCCGAACGTGTCGGCGAGGATCACGTCCTCGTCGTCGAGGACGTCGAGCGGGACGTTCGTCGTGTAGCCCTGCTCGGCGTGCTCGACGACGAACTTCGCCGTCGGGCGGACCTGCGCGAGCCGCAGGATCTCGCCGATCGCGACGCCCTCCCAGTCGGTGTCGAGCTTCGACCAGCGGGTGACGCAGTGGATGTCGGTGTGGAGCGTCCGCCGCGGGAGGCGCTTGAACTCCTCCCACGTGAGCGTGAACGGGTTGTCGACCTCGCCCCAGACCCGGAACGTCCAGGTCGTGAGGTCGACCGACGGGACGGAACCGTAGTGGAGGACCGGGAACTTCTCGGTCACGTACTGGCCGGGCGGGACGCGCTCGGCGACGGCGGGATCGGCGCGACGATCCCCGAACAGGCGCTCGAACATGGGGGACTCCTGGGGCGGGCGGGCCGTGGGCGGGCGGTGGCTACAGGGTGGCACAAACCGGCCGACCGACGATAGGCCGGCTCCGTGACGCCTTCGCGTCGACGTCGTCCGGGCGCTCGAGCGTCAGCTGCCTGCGGCCTCCACCCGGAGAACCCAGATGCCGCGCTGGCGGCTCACGTAGACGGGGACGTAGCGGCGGCCGGCGATCACCGTCGGCTGGCTGATCTGCAGCTCACGTCGGCTGTGCGCGTTGTGATCGTCGTGGCGATCGAGATAGAGGAGGGTGCCCGGGGCCGGACGACCGTTCGACGGGTAGACGAAGCGCGGCCAGTCGTAGGCCACCTCGGTCAGGGGCAGGTCGAGATCGAGGACCGCCTGCTGGCGGATCTGCGGGGCGACGATGAGCAGGGGCTGCGGCTCGAACCCGGAGCCGGCCGGGAGCCCTCGCCACGACGGCACCGGACCGAGCGTCGAGCGGAGCAGGCCCATGACGCGGTTCGCATTGGCGTGGAGCGCGAGGTTGCGGCTGACCTCGCTGCGTGCCGGGGCGTCGAGCAGGCTGATCGGGGTCACGGCCACCGCCGCCAGCAGCCCGAGCGCGATGGGGAGCGCGGTTGCGGCCGGCGCCGCCCCGATCCAGCGGGACGCATCCCGGCGCACCGACGGCAGGTCGAGGGCCGAGACGCCGATCGCCGACGCGAACACGAGGCCGACGTCGATCGGGAACAGGTAGCGAGCCGGGATGAGGGTGCCGCGTGCGCCGCTGACGACGAAGAGCCCGGCGATGCCGAGGATCACCCCGAGCAGACCCAGGAGGATCGGCCACTGCCGTCGTCTCGCCAGCAGCCAGACGGCGACCGCGCTGAGCGGCAGGAGCGCCGCCTGGCTCACGAAGTGCCCGCCCATCCAGCCGACCATCCCGACGAGCCCGAGGGTGTTCCGGCCGGCGCTGTTCTCCGCGGCCGCGTTCGCCCAGTAGAGCGGGTTCCCGAACAGCAGGCCGTCGTGGGCCATGAGGATCGGGATCGCGAGGAAGCCGATGAGGAGGCGATAGGCGGTGCGCGGCGGGTGCGTCCCGCGTCGCGCGATGGCCATGACCTCCGCGACGATCAGCCCGGCGGTCGCGACGAGCGTGACCGCGACACCCTCGGGCCGGGCGAGCGTCCCGAGCATGAGCGCGACCCCGGCGAGACCGTACCGCGGCGGACTCGCGACGGCCGCCAGACCCGCGACGAGGAGAAGGAGCACGAGCCAGGTCACGGCGTAGGCGAGGCTGACGTCGATGAGCAGCGCCGGCGAGACGAGGATTCCGAACGCGGCGAAGGCGGCGCTTGCCAGGCCCCCGATCCGGTAGGCGAGGATGGCGCCGAGGACGACCGTCACGGCGAACGCGACCACGGCCGTGAGGGCGACCGCGCGCCAGTCGGGGACGAGGGCATGGACCGCGCCGTACACGACGTCGAGGAGCGGCTTCGAGGTCTGCGTCAGGAAGCCCTCGAGCGGCTGCCCGGCGAGAAGTCGCCGAAGCTCCGTCACCGGCGCGATCGCATCCGGCCCGACCGATCCCGCGGACAGCGGGCGAACGAGCCGGAAGGCGTAGCCGAAGGCGACGACGAAGAGCGCGACCGCGGCGACGGCGGCCCGGCGGGGCGGGCGATGAACCCCGAGCATCCGGGGCGAGTCTAGGCGACGGATCACGATCGGCGGTCCGGACGCCTTTCCCGTCCCGTCGCACGCTCGGCGTTATGCCGCGGGACCTTCTGCCCACTGCGGTCGGGGCCGGGACGCGTTACCCTCCGGGCGGTGAACGCCCCGCGACGCCGCGTCGTCGTCGTCATGCCCGCGTACAACGCCGCCGAAACCCTCGAGCGAACGTACGCCGACGTGCCCCACGACCTCGTCGACCACATCATCCTCGTCGACGACGTCTCCGGCGACGAGACCGTGGCGATCGCGAAGCGCCTGGGCCTCGAGGTCGTCGTCCACCGCCAGAACCTGGGCTACGGCGGGAACCAGAAGACCTGCTACGACCGGGCCCTCGAGGAGGGCGCCGAGATCGTGGTCATGCTCCACCCGGACTACCAGTACGACGCGACGCGGATCCCCGCGCTCGTCGCGCCGATCGCGAATGGCGAGCGCGACCTCATGCTCGGCAGCCGCTTCCTCGGCGATCCGCTCGCCGGCGGGATGCCGCGCTGGAAGTACGTGAGCAACCGCTTCCTGACGATCGTCGAGAACGTGGCCTTCGGGCTCCACCTGTCCGAGTACCACACGGGTCTCCGGGCCTACAGCCGGCGGCTGCTGGAGACGATCCCCTACAGGCTCAACTCGAACGACTTCGTCTTCGACCAGGAGCTGATCGCCCAGGTCGTCGCCGCCGGGATGGGCGACCGGATCGGCGAGATCGCAGTCCCGACGCGCTACTTCGAGGAGGCGAGCTCGGTCGGCTTCCGCCGCAGCGTCGTCTACGGCGTCTCGACCCTCCGGGTCGTCCTGCGCTTCCTCCTCCACCGGATCGGGATCCGCCGGTCGCGCAAGCTCACCGCCCGACGAGGCGCCGCCACGGTCCCGCGCGGCCCCACGGCCACCACATGAGGCTCGGCTCCTCGCCGGCCGTCCGGGCGGTCCTCGGTATCGCCGTCTCGGTCGTCGCCCTCGCCGTCGCACTCCGCGGCGTCGACCTCGGCGCCACTGCCGATGTCCTGCGGGCGGCCGCGCCCGCCTGGATCGTGGCGATGCTCGGCTTCAGCCTGCTCGACGTGTCGATCCGGGCGATCCGCTGGCAGCGCCTCGTGGCGCCGATCGCGGCGATCCCGTACCCGCGGATGCTCGGCTACCTGCTCGTCGGCTATCTCGCGAACAACGTCCTGCCGGCCCGCCTCGGCGAGCTCGTCCGGAGCCACTATCTCGGCGACCGCGAGGGGATCAGCCGGACGACCGCGCTCGGGACCGTGGTCGTCGAACGGGTCATCGACACGACCGCGGTCGTCCTCATCGCGGCGGGCGCGATCCTCGTCCTCCATGTCAAGGGCGTGATCGCGAACCTCATCCTCGTCGGCCTCGCCGTGAGCGCGGCGCTCGTCGTGGCGCTCGCGCTCGGGATCGTCGCCCATCGCCTGCCGTACGCCGACCGGGTTCTCGCCCGGATCGAGCGTTGGCCGACGATCGTCGCGCTCGGATCGCGACTGCGAGGCGGCCTGGCCGTCGCGAGCGACCCACGGACGGTCGGAGCCGCCGTCGTGCTGACGATCCTCGCCTGGTCGATGTCGGTGCTCGCGTTCGCCGCCGCCGGCCAGGCGATCGGCGTCCAGCTCACGATCGGCGAGGCGGCGTTCCTCTCGGCCGGAGTCGCGCTCGCCACGGCGATCCCGTCGGCGCCCGGCTACCTCGGCACGTTCGAGCTCGCGGCGAAGGGTCTGGCCGAGGCCTTCGGCCTGCCCGGGGACGGTGCCTTTGCGCTCGCCCTCCTCGCCCATGCCGGGATCCTGCTCGTCACGTCCGCGGGCGGCGCGGTCGCGGTCATTCGCTTCGGCTGGGCCGGGATCGGAGCAGGCCGCACGGCGGAGGCGCGCGCTCAGGAATCGGCAGGGACGGGCACGAACGCTCGTGTGGGGGTGGCCCCCGCCGTCAGCCGACCCGGATCGAGCGGGGGTCAGGCGTCGCGCTGACGTCCAGCCCCGCAGCCGCGGCGAGCCGGGCGAACGTCGCGGCGTTCGCGAGCGCGCAGGCACGGTGGTCGTTGTTGAAGTAGGCGAAGACGTCCGCTCCGTCGGGCCAGGTCGCGGCGATCAGCTCGGCCGCCGACCGGAGGGCCCGGTCGCCGTAGCAGGGCCGTGGTGACGCTCGACCGCCGTGGAACCGGACGTAGCCCCAATCGGCGGTTCCCCAGGCCGGATTGAGCCAGCCCCGGCGGTCGGCCCAGCAGAGGGTCGCGCCATGGCGCTCGAGGACCGCCCGGACCTCGTCGCAGAACCACGACCGGTGGCGCGGCTCGAACGCGACCCGGACGGTGCTCGGGAACGCCGCGAGCGTCTCGTCGAGCCGCGCGGGGACCGCGGCCAGGTCGGGCGGCAGCTGGACGAGGACGGGGCCGAGATGCGGGCCGAGCCGCAGCGCACCATCGAGGAAGCGTTCGACCGACGGAGCGGGGTCCTGCAGCCGCCGGACGTGGGTCAGGTACCGGCTCGTCTTGGCGGCGAACAGGAAGCCGGCGGGCGCCCGCTCGGCCCAGCCCTCGAATGTCTCGTTCGGCGGCTGGCGGTAGAAGGTGACGTTGAGCTCGACCGTGGCGAAGCGCTCGGCGTAGTAAGCGAACCAGCGGGCCTGGCCGAGGCCGCGCGGGTAGAAACGCTCCCGCCAGTGGGCGTACTGCCAGCCGCTCGTGCCGACGAAGACAGGCATGCCGGGAGCGTGATCCGCGCAAAGAGCCGCCGGCGACACCGTTCCGGAGCCGCGAATGCCAACGGACAGGCAATCGGCCGCGCCGGCAGCCACGGTGCGCATCGGGAAGGGCGGATGATCGCCGCCCCGGCTTGCTGACCCCCGAGGCCCGTCAGGCGGCAGGGGCAGACTCGTTGACGTCGTTCCGTGCGCGGCGGGTTGCCGGACCGTGCAAACCGGTCGGTAGGCGCCCTGAGGTCGTCCGCGAAGCGACCCGGAGTGCCGGGGCCGCGGGCACCCAGCGCTCCGGACCGACTCGGTTCGTGGCCTAGGAGATCATCCCCTTCGACTGGAGCCAGGCCTTCGCGACGACCGCAACATCCTTGTTGTCGACCGCGATCTGCTTGTTCAGGTCGGTCAGGGTTGCCGTGTCCATCGCCGCCGAGACGTCGTTGAGGACCTTCTCGAAGCCGGCCTTGTCGGGCAGCTTCGCGAGCAGGTCGTCACGGACGAGCGGGGCGATGTTGTCGGCCGGCTGGGTCTGCTTGTCGTCCTGGAGGACGACCCAGCCGTTGACCGCGATGTCGGGCTGCGTCGAGCAGAGCTCCCCGACGTCGATCGTCTTGCCCTTGAGGGCCTGGGCCATCGGCGTGTCGCAGGCCGCGAGCTTCGTCGCATTGGTGACGTCGATGCCGTACGCGTCCTTGAGCGCCTTCGCGCAGACCGGGTTCGTGTCGCAGTCGGTCGCGACCCCGATCTTGAGCTGGGAGGCGACCGCGCCGAGCGACGTCATCGTCGTCAGGTTGAACTGCTGGGCGGTCTCGGGCCGGACGACGAAGGCGTTCTGGTCGGCCGCCGGCGAATAGTCGAGGACCGTGATCCCGCCGCCCTTCGTCTTGAGAACCGCCTGGAGCGCCGTCTCGTTCGCCTTCGGATCGCCGGTCTGCTTGCCCGGCTCGTAGAAGGCGAGTCCCGAGCCGATGTACTCGGGCTTGAGGTCGAACTGGCCGCTCTCGAGCGCGGGTGCCGAAACCTTGCGGGCGCCGACGCCGATGCCGGTCCGGTCGACCGTGTAGCCCTTCGCCTCGAGCGCCTGGCCGTAGATTTCGGCCATGAGCTTCGCTTCGTAGAAGCCGTCGCTGCCGAGCCTGATCGTCGGTGACGCACCGGCCGAGGCCGGGGCGCTGGCGCCGCCCGAGGCTGCCGTCGAGGTCGACGGCGCGCTGCTGCCCCCTCCCGTCGTGCAGGCGCCAACGAGCGCCAGCACGGACGCCCCGAGGGCGAGCGTGCGGGGAATCCGCATGGGTTCGTTCCTCCAATCTGCTCCGCTGCGTGGGGACGGAGCGGGCGGCAACCATAGCAGCCGGTCAATGACCGTCCGATGTCAGGTATTCGCCCGAATCGGCTCCGCGGATCGGCGTGCTGCCAGCCGCTGGAGAAGCGCGAGGAGCGCCTCGGCGCCGACCGCCAGCGCCGCGACGAGGACGACGCCGCCGTAGAGCATCCCGTCGTCGCGCTGGGCGATGCCGTCGATGATGTAGCGGCCCAGCCCGCCGTAGGCGAGGATCGCGCCGAGCGTGGTCGTCGCGATCACCTGGACGGTCGCCGACCGAAAGCCGCCGAGGATGACCGGCAGCGCGAGCGGGGCCTCGACGCGGGCGAGGAGCGCTGCCTCCGTGAAACCCATCCCGCGGGCCGCCTCGACGAGGTCCTGGTCGACCTCGCGGATGCCGGTCAGCGTGTTGACGAGGATCGGCGGGATCGCGAGGACCGCCATCGCGAAGAGCGTCGGGTAGATCGTGAAGCCGTTCGCCGGGTCGTAGGCCTGGGTGATCGGCAGGACGAGGCCCATGAGCGCGAACGACGGAATCGCTCGGCCGACGGTCGCCAGCCCCACCGAGACGCCCTGACCGCGTCGGGCGTGGCCGACGGCGAGGCCCGCCGGCAGGGCGATGACGGTCGCGATGAGGAGCGCGGCGACGGAGAGCGCGAGGTGCTCGACGACGCGCGCGGGGATCCCGCCCGGACCCTCCCAGCTCGCGGGGTCGGTCAGCCAGCGAACGGTCGCCTCGACGAAGGTCATCCGGCCGTCGCCGTCCGCGTCCGCCGCGACCACGGCGTGATCGCCCGTTCGAGCCACAGGAAGAGCCGATCGGCGACGAGGGCGAGGACGATCGTCGGAACGGCCCCGACCGCGATCTCGGTCGCGAAGAACCGGGTCATGCCCTCGTAGATGAAGAACCCCAGCCCGCCGAGGGCGTCGCCGAGGATCGCGGTGATCGACACGAGGCCGATCGTCGAGACGCTCGCGACGCGCAGCCCGGCGACGATGAGCGGGACCGCGAGCGGCAGCTCGATCCTCAGGAGCCGGCGGCCGCGGGTGAAGCCCATCGCGTCGGCCGCTTCGAGCACATCGGCCGGCACGGCGTCGAATCCGGCCACCACGTTCCGCAGCAGGATCACGAGGGTGTAGAGGACGAGCGGGATCTCCGCGGTCAGGATGCTCAGGCCGGTGGCCGGCACGAACGCCGCGAACAGGGCGAGGCTCGGGATCGTGAACACGATGCCGGCGATCGCCGCGGACGGCGGATAGAGCACGCGCCAGCGGGCTGCGGCGACGCCGATCGCGAAGGAGATGGCGAAGCCGATGGCGAGGGCGATCGCGGCGAGCTCGAGGTGCTGGGCGGTCCGGAACGCGAGCTGCGGCAGGTGGTCGCCGATCCAGCCCCAGTCGAGCATCGGCTAGGCGCGCGCGGCTGCGGCGGCCGCCTCGTCCGCGGTCGCGGCGTCCGCCGCCGGTCTGCCCTGCTCGCGGATCCAGTCGAGGATCATCCCGGCGGTCACGATCCCTTCGACCCGACCCCCGCGGTTGACGACGATCCCGGCTTGGACGTCGGCCTCGAGCAGGAGCGACAGCGCGTCCTTGAGCGTGGTCCGGCGGTTGAGGAGTGGCGACATCGGGATCGCCTGTTCCGGACCGAGCACGCCGTCGCCGTCGACGTCGTCCTGGTCGACCCAGCCGATCGGCCGGTCCCCGTCGTCGACGAGCAGGAGGTACGGGAACGGGTCGGCGAGGATCCGGGCCCGGGCGGGGCCGGAGCGGTCGCCGGCCCGCGCCGTCACCGGGATGCGCCCGGGCAGGTCGCCGACGCGCGCGAGGGACAGCCGCTTGAGCCCGCGGTCCGTGCCGACGAAGCGGGCGACGAAGTCGGATGCCGGGTCGGCCAGGATCCCGGCCGGTGGGCCGAACTGGGCGAGGACGCCGCCGGCCTGCATGACCGCGACGAGGTCGCCCATCTTGATCGCCTCGTCGATGTCGTGGGTGACGAAGAGGATCGTCTTCGCGAGCTGCTCCTGGAGCCGCAGGAACTCGTTCTGGAGCCGCTCCCGGACGATCGGGTCGACGGCGCCGAACGGCTCGTCCATGAGCATGATCGGCGGATCGGCGGCGAGCGCCCGGGCGACCCCGACGCGCTGCCGCTCGCCGCCCGAGAGCTGGGCCGGGTAGCGGTCGCGGTAGGTCGCCGGATCGAGACCGACGAGCGCGAGCAGCTCGTCGGCCCGCTCACGCCGGCGCGCCCGCGGCCAGCCGAGGAGACGGGGGACCGTCGCGACGTTCTCGCCGATCGACTGGTGCGGGAACAGCCCGACCTGCTGGATGACGTAGCCGATCTCGCGCCGCAGCTCGGTCACGTTCCGGCTCGCGGCATCCACGCCGTCGATGAGGATCTGGCCGCTCGTGGGCTCGATGAGCCGGTTGATCATCTTGAGCGACGTCGTCTTGCCGCAGCCGGACGGTCCGACGAGGACACAGATCTTCCCCGCCGGGACGGTGAACGACAGGTCGTTGACGGCGCCGGGCGCGCCACGCCGGAGAGCCGCCGGGTCGTAGCTCTTCGTAACGTGGCGGAACTCGACGGTCGCGGCCCGGGCGGCCGCGGGCGTGGCGGAGGCGGACATGGCCGGAAGGTACGCGACGCGGCGCGGAGGCGTCGTTCAGCCGTCGCCGGGCCCGGCGCGCGGGCCGCGCTTCCGGGTCGGGTATGGATCGTCGATCCAGGCCGCGTCGGGGTCGTGCCAGCGGGCCAGCTCCTCGGTCGCGACGCGGCCGTAGTAGTTGACGAAGTGGGCGCCGGCGGCGAGGAGAACGTCGCGCGCCCGGAGCATCTCGGCGCGCTCCGGGGCGTGGACCGCCACGACGCTCCTGCCCCCCGCGAGCGCCGACTCGTACCTCGCGAAGTCGGGCTGCTGGTCCATCGTCAGGTACTGGACGGCGCGGATGACGCGGGTGAGCCACGGATGGCGTGCCCCGAGGCGTCCGAGCTCCACGTGGCCGTCGGTCTCGCTGCCGTGGATGACGACGACGTCCGCGGCCGGGAAGCCCTGGGAGCCGAGGCTCCGTGCCGCCGCGTCCGCGGCCTCGCGGTCGTCGATCACCGAGACGAGGTGGTTCGTCGGGTAGGCGATCGGTCGCCGGATCCGGGGCGCGTGGGCGGCCATGGCGGCGCGGCGCTCAGCCTCGCTCGAGGAGCGGCTTGACCTCGCCGACGAGGCGGTCGAGCGTCTCGGTGTCGAACGGCGCGAGCTGCTCCGAGATGACCGTCCGGAAGCCGAGCTCGAGGTACGGCGCGAGCTTCTCGGCGAGCAGCTCGGGGGGCCCGTTCCAGGTGAACGTGTCGTCGCCCTCGATCCGGTCGAGCGGCGTCCGGTTGTGCTCGAGATGCTCGCGCATGACGCGCTCGGCGTCGGCCTGGCTGTCCCGGATCGTCGCCTTGATCCCGAGGGTCATCTCGATCTCGGCCGGATCGCGCCCGACCGCCGCGCAGTGGGCGCGGAGCACCTCGACCTTGCGCCGCATCGCCTCGAGCGTGCCCATCCCGTTCCACATGTCGGCGTATTTCGCCACGGTCCGGAGGGTCTTCTTCTCGCCGCCACCGCCGATCATGATCGGGACGTGGCGCTGGACCGGTCGCGGCGCGTGCCTCGCGTCGTGCAGCGGGTAGCGCCCGTCGGGCGGTGACGAGACGACCTCGCCGTCGAGCAGGCCGCGAACCGCCGGGACGGCCTCGTCGAGCCAGTCGAGTCGCTGGCCTGGGCTCCGCCCGAACTCGTAGCCGTCGTGGGCATGCTCGACTTCGAACCACGCCCCGCCGAGCCCGCAGATCGCCCGTCCCCCGGAGGCGTGATCGATCGTGGAGATCATCTTCGAGACGAGGGCGGGGTTGCGGAGCGTGTTCGCGCCGACGAGCAGCCCGAGGCGCGTCCGCTCGGTGGCCACGGCCTACGCCGCCAGCGTCGTGTAGCCCTCGAAGATCGGTTGGTATGGGTCGCCGAAGATCGCGTAGAGGTGGTCCCACGTCCACAGGTGGGCGTAGCCGAGCCGGTCGACCCGCTTCGCCGCCTCGAGGAAGTCGGGCCAGCTCGTCGCCTGGCTCCAGAGCAGGATCCCGAAATCGACGCTGGGCATGACGACCTCCGGGCGCGGGTGGCGCCGGGCCGCGGGCCGGCCGACGTCGACGCTGTCGGAGGAACCCTAGCGCGGACCCTCGTCAGGCGTTGTCGAGCTCGTGCGAGATCGCCCGAAGGATGAAGCGGGCGGCCTCGGCCGACTTGCCGCCGAGCCGCTGGCCCTCGTCCTGCTCGAGCGCGACCATCAGGTCGGCGAGCATCCCGTCGAGGACGGCCGTCCGCTCGAGGTCGCCGGCAGCGAAGGCCGCCTCGAGGCGGGCGACCGCGGCCCGGGCATTGTCGACCGCGTGGCCTTTCGCCTCGACGAGATCGCGGACGTCGGTGCGCACGGCCTCGGCCGCGGGCCCCCTCGACGTCACCGCGCGGCTCAGCCGGCCGCGGCCGGCAGCGAGTCCGTTGCCCGATCGAGCCGGCCGTCGTCACCGTTGTCCTGGGCGCTCGACCATTCGTCCGACAGCACGCTCATCTGGATCTCGTCCCACCACCGGCCGTCGCGCCAGATCGCCTCGCGCGACCGACCCTCGACCCTGAAGCCCGCCCGGAGGTACGCCCGGATCGCCCGGGCGTTGAACTCGAACACCGCGAGCGCGATCCGGTGGAGCCCGAGCGATCCGAAGGCGTGCTCGACCATCAGCCGCGACGTCTCCGTGCCGTAGCCGTGGCCCCAGGCGTCCTTCTCGCCGATCGTGATGTGGAAGAGCGCCGAGCCGTTGTCGGGGTCGAGCTGGCTGAACGCGCACGAGCCGATGAGCCGCTCGGTGCCGCGGACGTGGATCGCCATCGCCAGGGCGTCCGGACCGACGACGCGCGCCGCGAAGAACCGGTCGATCTCGTCGCCCCGCATCGGGCCGTCCTGGTAGCGGGTGAGCCGGGCGACCTCGGGATCGCTGTACCAGCGTCGGAAGGCGCTCAGGTTCGCCGGTGCGTGCCGCCGGAGGACGACCCGCGAGCCCGTCAGCACCTCCGGAAACCAGGAGCGCGGGTGTGCGGGGGGCGGCATCGGGCGAACGGTATACCATCCCGATCATGCGCCGCTGGAGCGGGCTGGCGGAGCGCGTCGCGGCCACGTCGCGAACGTCCGAGAAGACCGCGCTCCTCGCCGAGTACCTCCGCTCGCTCCCTCCCGACGACCTCCCGATCGCCGCGGTCTTCCTCGCCGGACGGCCCTTCGCGATGGCCGATTCCCGCGCGGCGGGGCTCGGCTGGGCGACGATCGCGGCGACGGTCTCGGCGCTGGCCGACGCGCCGGCGGGAGCGCTCGGCGAGGCGTACGACCGATCGTCCGATCTCGGGGTCGCGGTTGCCGACGTGCTCTCGCGGCGAGCGGTCCAGCCGCCGCCCGGGACCACGCCGTCGCTGCGCGAGGTCGCCGACGCGTACGCGGCGATCCAGGAAACGTCCGGTCCTGCCCGCAAGGCGGCGATCTTCGCCGACCTCCTGGCCCGCTGCGATCCGCTGACCGCCAAGTACGTCGTGAAGATCCTCACCGGGGAGCTCCGGATCGGGCTGCGCGAGGGTCTCCTCGAGGCCGCGCTCGCCCGGGCCTTCGAGCGGCCGCTGGACGAGGTCAAGTGGGCCGGGATGCTGACCGGCGACGTCGGCCGGACCGCCGTCCTCGCCCGCGACGACCGCCTCGACGACGCCGCGCTCGTGCTCTTCCACCCGATCACGTTCATGCTCGCCTCGCCCGCGGAGGACGCGGCCGAGATCCTCGCCAGGCTCGGCCCGCTCGTCTGGGTCGAGGACAAGTACGACGGGATTCGGGCGCAGCTCCACCGGTCGGGCGAGGAGGTCAGCCTCTACAGCCGCGACCTGCACGACATCTCGCGGCAGTTTCCCGAGGTCGTGGAGGCCGCCGGACCGCTCGCCTGGGACGGGATCCTCGACGGCGAGCTCCTCGCCTACCGCGACGGCGTGGTGCTGCCCTTCCTCGCGCTCCAGACCCGCCTCGGTCGGAAGAACCCGCCGGCCGCGCTCCTCGCCGAGGTGCCGGTGATCTACGTCGCCTTCGACCTCATCGGCCTCGGCCCGCGGCGCTCGAACGGCACGGAGCCGGTGGTCGAGCCGCTGCTCCGTCTGCCGCTCCGGGAGCGGCGTCGCCGGCTCGAGGCACTCGGGCTGCCGCTCGCCGACGACGGGGGAGCGTTCGCCCTCTCGCATCTCGAGTCGGCCGACTCGGCCGATGCCCTCGAGGCGGCGTTCGCCGAGGCCCGCGCGCGCCGCAACGAGGGCCTGATGGTCAAGGACCCGGATTCGATCTACTCGCCCGGCCGACGCGGCTACGGCTGGCTGAAGATGAAGAAGGCGCTGGCGACCCTCGATTGCGTCGTCGTCGGCGTCGAGGTGGGGCACGGGAAGCGGCACGGCGTGCTGTCGGACTACACGTTCGCGGTCCGCGACGAGTCGACCGGCGGTCTCGTCACGATCGGCAAGGCCTACAGCGGCCTGACCGACGCCGAGATCGCGGAGATGACGCGCTGGTTCGAGGCCCACACGATCCGTCGTTTCGGCCGCTACCACGAGGTCGAGCCGACGGTCGTCGTCGAGGTCGCCTTCGACGTCATCATGCGATCGAGCCGGCATCGTTCGGGATTCGCGCTCCGGTTCCCGCGGATCGCCCGGCTCCGGCTCGACAAGTCGGCCGCCGAGATCGACACGCTCGCGAACGTCGAGACGATCTGGCGGGGGCTTCAGCACGGCGCCGAGCACCTGGTGACCGCGGGCGCCAGAAAGCGCGCGGCCGCGGCCGGCTGAACGAATCCGGGCCTTGCGCGATGTGCGATGCTGGCCGCCATGTTCGGCGGCCTGGCGCCCGAAACGACGGCCAATGTCACCCTCTACACCGACGCCTACGTCGTCCGGGGACAGGTCCAGACGCGGGCCCGGCGGCTGACCGACATCCTCAACCGGGCCGAGAACGGCTTTCTCGTCCTGACCCAGGTGACGCTCGACGAGTTCGGCTCGAAGTCGAGCGCGATGCAGTCCGACTACGCCCAGGTCAACCTCGGCGCGGTCCTCTTCGGCGTGAGCGACGAGCCCGTCGAGCCCGCGCCCGAGCTGCGGACGCCGAAGGTCTCGGAGCAGGCGCTGATCTCCGTTCCCCCGTTCCGGATCGTCGGCCGGATCCACGTCCTGCCCGAGCGCGACCTCCGGGACGCCCTCGACGAGTTGACCGGGGCGTTCGTGCCGGTCACCGACGCGACCTACTGGTCCGAGACCGTCGGCGAGCCGCGGACGACCGTCAACGCGGTCGCCTTCAACCACTCGCGAGCCCAGATCCTCACGCCCTACCGCGTGGTCGACCCGTGGGAAGGCTTGTCGCGCGAGACCGCCGGCTGAAGCGTCAGCGATCGACCGGCAGGTCGAGGCGGTTGCCCCACTCCGCCCAGCCACCGTCGTACACCGCCACGTCCTCGTAGCCGAGGTAGGCGAGGACGAACGCGAGCTTCGCCGCCGCGATGCCCGAGCCGTCGTAGCAGACGAGCCGGCGGGCGCGCGTGACGTTCGCCTTGAGCGCCAGCCGCTGGAGCTCGTCGCTCGCGCGCAGCCGCTGCGTTCCGGGCTCGTTCATCGCCGCCACCGGGAGGTTGACCGCGCCGGGGATGTGCCCGAGGCGGCGGGCGTTGCCCTCGAAGCCGGCGTACTCCGCCGGCGCCCGGGCGTCGAGGAACTGGACGTCGGCGCTCCCGATGAGGCCGCGGACGTCGGCGGTCGTCAGCCGGACGCTCAGCTGGGCGCGCGGGGTGAAGGTCGCCGGCATCACGACGGCCGCCGCCGACGACGTCGCCCGCCCCTCGGAGGTCCACGCGTCGAAGCCGCCGTCGAGCACGCGCGCCGATTCGAAGCCGTACGCGCGAAGGCTCCACCAGACGCGGCACGCATAGAGCGAGACGGTGTCGTCGTAGATGACGGCGGTCGTCCCGTCGCCGATCCCGGCCCGCATCGCCGCCGCCGCGACCTCGGTCGGGCCGGCGAGGAGGAGCGCATCGGGGCCGTCGCTCTCGACGAGCTCGGTCGACCAGTCGAGGTGCGCGGCCCCGGGTACGTGGGCGGCGGCGTGGACCTGGCGGCCGGTCCCATCGGGCCGCCAGCGGGCGTCGACGACGCGGACGCCGGCCCGGCCCAGGTTGTCCGCGAGCCACTCGGTCGAGGCCAGCAGCTCGGGGCGGAGGGGCATGCTCGGTACGATACGTGACGGTGGTCTCCCCGTTCCTGCCCGACGACGAGAAGCTGCGGGCCGTTCGCGACGCGCTGCCGGCGGTCTCGGCGGCGATCTACCTCGACACGGCCACCGCCGGGCCGCTGCCCGCCGAGACGGCGGCGGCGATGTCCGAGATCGCCGATCACGAGCTCCGCTTCGGCCGGGTCCACCCCGCCGACCGCGACGACGCCGACGCTCGGCGGGACGAGGCCCGCGCAGCGCTCGCGGCGATCCTCTCGGCCGACGTCGGATCGATCGCGCTGGCCCGGGGCGCCGAGGAGGCGATGGCGATCGGAGTCCGCGGCGTGGCCTGGAACGCCGGCGACATCCTCCTCACGATCGAGGGCGCCGGCGAAGCGATCGAGGCGGCCGCGGGCATCGCCCGGTCCCGCGGCGCGGCCGTGCGCGCGGTCCCGGCCGACGTCGCCCCGGATCGGCTCTCGGCGGCCGCGGCCGACCCTCGAGTCCGGTTCGTCGCCCTGCCCCACGTCGATGCGATCGGCCGGGTCCTGCCGATCGCCGATCTTGCGGCCGCCGTCCGGGAGGCGCGCGCCGACCTGCCGATCGTCGTCGACGGCCGCCTCGCGGTCGGCGCGTTCCGCGTCGCGCCCGACGAGCTCGCCATCGATGGCTATGCGATCGCCGGCGACGCCTGGCTGCTCGGCCCCGATGCGAGCGGTGGCCTGTGGCTCGCCGATCCGGCGGGCGGCCGTCTCCGCCCGGAGCGGCGGGGGGACGACGATGCCGGGGATGCCGTCGCGTTCGAGGCCGGCCCGCTGCCGACCCGCGACGCCGTCGGGCTCGCCCGAAGCGCCGGCTGGCTCGCGATGTACGTCGGCCTCGACTGGGTGCTCGAGCGTCCGGCGGCGCTCGCGGAGGGCCTTCGTGCTCGCCTCGTCGGCGTGCCCGGGATCGAGGTCGCGACGCCGCTCGACGGCCCCGTCGGGCCCGTCATCGCGCTTCGTGTCGGCGGCTGGCGGGCCGCCGAGGTCGCGACCGAGCTCGGTCGGCGGATCTTCGCGGTCATTGGAACGGTGCCCGATCCGGGCCCCGGCGCCGAGCCCCTCCTCCGCCTGTCGCTGGCCTGCTTCAACGACCCGTCCGAGCTCGAGCGGGTCGCCGCGACGCTCGAGCTGATCGCCTCGCACACGCCCGCCACGCTGCCGTCACGGCCGCCGCTGACGATCCTGTCGGGCTGACGGGCGTTCGAACCGACCATGACGACCGACGACCGACCCGACGGCGTGCCTCGGCCCGCAACCGCCGCCCGGCGGCGCTCACCGCTCGAGGTGCGGTGGCGACAGCTCCGGGGCGCCCCCCGGCCGGTCGTTCGGGCCGTCGCGAGCAGCCTGACCGTCGCCGTGGCGCTCGGCACCGCCTACCTCGCCTACGACGTCGCGCTCAGCCGCGGGGCACAGCTGCCGGGCGGCGACCTCCGGCCGGCGTTCGTGGTCGTCTTCGTCGGCGCGGTCCTCGCCGCGGGCGCGCTGCTCACCTGGCTCCTCGTCCCGCAGCCGACCGGGGCGCGCGGCGGCCGCCGTCGGTCCGCCTGGAGCGCGGCTCTCGGGTTCTTCGCTGCGGTCCCGATCGCCTACCTCGTGCTCGTCGTGGAGGGGCAGATCCTGCGGCCACTCCTCACCTGAGAGTGGGCCGTCCGTACCATTACATCCGCGAGCGGCGTCGGTATCATCCGCCCCGCGCCCCACGTTCGGCGCCGACCACCAAGCTTCCCGAGGCCATCCGCGCGTGTCGATCGACGAGCAGAAGCAGCACGTCGCCCTGCCCCGGCTCTACGGCCAGCCGGCCTATGCCCGGCCGCCGCGCTCGTTCGCCGCGTCGGACCGACCGCCCGATCCCGACGATCTGCCGCTCGACGTCGTCCAGACCGAGGAAGAGCGCGAGATGGCCGAGCAGCTCCGCGGCGGCACGTGGGCCGAGGCCCGGGCGAAGGGAACGCCGGCCGCGCAGATCGGCGGCGACGGCCTGCGCCCGCGACCGTTCAGCCTCCGCACGATCGGCCGCCTCTTCGGCGTTCGCGAGTAGGCCCGGGCGCACCGACCCCGCGCAATCGCGGTCGCTGGTAGGGGAGGGTGGACTCGAACCACCGACTTCCAGGGTATAAGCCTGGCGCCTCTAACCGACTGGGCTACTCCCCCGCCCGGATGGTACGTCGGCCGCCGCCGGACGACCGGGCGGTCGCTCAGACAGCGGCCCGGACGAGGTCGACGAGCTGGCGCCGGCGCGACTCGGTCAGGGTCTTCTGGGGCGGCAGGCCAGCCAGCCAGGCCGGCAGCTGCTCGGGCGTGACGACGGCGCAGGACGCCGACCGCTCCATCGCCCCCTCCGGGGCCACGACGACCGCGTACGTCTTGACGACGTGGTCGCGATCGTCCGACTCGAGCCAGCGCCGAACGCGCTCCGCGTCCCGGCTCGTCCGGTCGAGCGGGTGCTCCATCGCCCGCCAGCGGCCATCCGACATCCGGACCTCGAAGACCGAGCCGTGCGTCCGGATCGCGCCGAGTGGCGGAAGCTGGGCCACCACCGCGGCGCCGAACGGTCCGAGCACGAGCTCCGGGACCGTCCGACCGTCGGGCAGCCGGACGCGATCGGCGACGACGAAGTCGTCCGGGAGCGAGGTGGCCTTGCTGGCCGCGGTCCCGCGTCGCGAGCGCGACGAGAGGACGAGGTCGGCGACCCCCATGAGTCGGACGAGCCCGACCACGCCGAAGAGGGCGGGCGCGGTCAGCGCGAACGACCAGGCGATCGCCCCGGCGACGAGCTGGGCCTCGCTGGCGCGACCGACCGGCGTGAACTGGCGCAGGAACGACGTGCCGAGCGTGAGGTAGGCGAGAACGCCGCCACCACCGAGGAGGACGACGCCCACGAGGGTGCCGAGGACGACCGCGGTGGCGGGGGTGTTCCGGGAACGGGAGGGGGCGATCACCTGCACGGGCGCGATCGTCGCGCCGCCGTCCGCGCCGGGACCATGGGCAGATCGGCCTAGGGTGGAGGGACGCGCTCGGAGGGGCTGGCCGACCGAACGCGACCGGATCGCACCGGACCGCCCATCGAGTGGTGCTCCGGGGCACCGGAACGCGTGGGCCGTGGTGCCTGACGACCGGCCCCGGGATGACGCCCGTACCATTGCGCGCCCGGCGTCCGCCCGGGATCCTCCGCTCGCGACCGGCTCACCGCCGGCCCGGAGGAATCATCAGTGCGGATCATCCGGCATGCCGCGGCCACGTCCGAGCGTCCCACCCGGAGCCCGATCGGGCGTTCGGGGGTCGGCCTCGTAGCGCGACTCGGCGCGTCCGTCGCGATCGGCGCCTGGGCGATGCTCGGGCTGGCCGGGGGCGCGCTCGCCCAGTCGGGCCCGGCGCGCCTGTCGGATCCGGCGGTCTCGCCGCGGACCGCCCTCACGACGACCCGCGTCGCCTTCGAGGTCACGTACCGGAATCCTCCCGGCGCCGACGCCTCCCAGGTCGTCGTTCGCGTCGCCGGGAGCGCGCACGCGCTGACGGCCGCGACGTCGACGGCCAACCACGACTCGGTGCGGTACACGACGTCGTTCCGGCTGCCGGCCGGCACGTGGCCCGTGACGTTCGAAGCCGGCGACGGGCATTTCTCGACGTCCGTGGACGGAGGCTCGGTGACGGTGTCGGCTCCCGCGCCCGACCCGACGCCGACGCCGAAGCCCACGCCGAAGCCCACGCCGAAGCCCACGCCGAAGCCGACCTCGGACCCGACACCGAAGCCGACGCCGAGGCCGGCCTCGGACCCGACCCCGAAGCCGACGTCCGAGCCGACGGCCGGATCCGTCGCACCGAGCCCGACCGCCGCCCCCTCCGGTGGCGCGTCCGGCGCCGGGCCGTCGCCGTCCTGGCCGGGCGTGAACCCGTCCGACGCTCCGACGGCCGTCACCGATCCCCTCGGCTCGACCGATCCCGCGACCGCCGGAGCCGGCCCGAATCCGAGCGCGACACCGGTGACGCCGGCGGCCCCCGGCATCACCGGCGCGGGCGACGGCACGGCGGGCCCGAGCGGCGGGCCCGCGACGTGGAGCGGCGCCTACCTCGCTTCGTCCTGGCTCCCGCCGATCCTCGGCGGCTCCGATCTGTCGGCCGCTCAACGGGTCTTCGCGACGACGATCACGACCGCGACCGGCGTCGGCCTGGCGATGTCGTTCGCGTTCTTCGGCAAGCGCCGGCGAGACTCCGAGCCCACGGCGCCAGACGAGGTCCTCTCCGAGCGCGCCTCACGCTTCGGGCCGCCCGCCGACGCGGCGCTGGCCGGGGCCGCGATCCCGGCCCCGATCGACACGGAGCTGGCGATGCCCCGATGGCGTCGGCCGTCCCTGCTCGAGGCGCGCCGCAGCGACCCGACCCGGACCGTCTCGACGCACTACACGCTCACCTTCGACGACGGTCCGATCGCACCCGTCCCGGGCCTCGAACGGCGCCGGATCCGGTACCGCGTGGTCCGCCTGCTCGACGGGCCGGACGAGCTGCTCGCCTCCGAGATCGGCGTCCTCGACGAGGACGACCAGGTCCAGCTCCTCGAGCGCAGCGGCTCGTTCTGGAAGGTTCTCTGCCCCGACGGTCGGACCGGATGGGTCCACCGGATGGTGCTCGGCGAGACGATCGGTGAGTCCGACGACGCGATCGACCCGGACGTCCTCGCCGCCGTCCAGGCCGCCCGGGCATCGCGCGCCTCCTGACCGCCCGGCGGTCCCGCCGGCCCCGGATCAGCGCTTGGGCCGCCGTTCGCGCGAAGCCTCGCTCCGGAAGACCAGCACATGCTGGTGGACGATGTTCGGGACGAACGCCGCGGGATAGCCGTAGGGCCGCAGCCGCGAGCCCGCCTGGTACCAGATGAGATCGCCCTTGGGCACGAGCCCGGCTCGCCCTGCCCGCGAGGCGAGGTCCGCCGAGGTGAACACGTAGCGCCCGTCCTGGTAGGCGTCGCGGACGATGACCGCCGCGTAGCGGCCGGGCCGCAGGACCCGGCCGAGCTCGCCGAAGACGCGCTCCATCGCGTCGAGGAACGCGTCGTACGAGGGCTGGTTGGCGAGGTCTGCGGGATCGTCGGAGACCATCGCGTAGTCCGTCCGGCGGTTCGGGTGGTCCTCGGCCAGGCGGCCGCCGGCCATCGTCAGCGGCAGCTGGACGTTGTACGGGGGATCGGTCGCGACGAAGTCGATGCTCCCCGAGGGGATCGCCGGCAGGAGCGTCAGGGCATCGCCGAGCCGCATCTCGCAGCCCGATGGATCGAACGTCCTCACGCCGGCCGGGTCGCTCGGCCCGAGGTCGGCCAGCTCCGGGCCCAGGCCGTCGCGTTCGGCGAGCGCGTCGCGGACGACGGCGTCGTAGACGCCTGTCCAGCGTCCGTCGAGCTCGATCCCGATCGCTCGTCGCGGACCGCGGGCGATCGCCGCGCCGAGGAGCGTCCCGCCGACACCGGCGAACGGATCGAGGACGAGGTCGCCGCTGGTGCTGAAGAACTCGATCAGCCGCGCCATGAGCCGCGGCGGCTTGTTCGCGCCGTGCGCCCGCCGACGGTCGTGCCCGAGCTCACGCGGGTAGGCGGTCGTCCAGACCGACTTCGTGAAATAGAGCCACTCCTCGCCGCCGAGCTCGTTGAGGGTGTTGGCGGGATGGCGCCCACCCCGAACGGTCTCCGCGGTCGCCTCGCCCACCCCGGAAGCGTAGCCCGCGGGTGCGGGGCCCGGCGGCGATTCGCGCTCCTACAATCGCCCGATGGGCCCCGTCACGACGCCCCGCTTCGTCGGCCGCGAGCTGGAGCTGGGACGGATCGCGGGCGCCCTCGACGAAGCCGCGGCCGGTCACGCGACGACCGTCGTGATCGCCGGTGCGGCCGGTGTCGGGGCGTCGCGGCTCGTCGACGAGGTCAGCGAGCGCCTCGGCCGGCTGCGGGACCCGTGGACCGTGCTCCGCGCCCGCGCCTGGGCGCCGTGGGCAGGGCGTCCGCTCGACGCCGTCGTCGGACCGATCGCGAGTGCCGTCGACCTCCTGCCCGACGACGAGCGAGCCTCCCTCCTCGCCGCCATCGGCGACCTGCGCGGACCGGATCCGCTCGGGGCCGGGGCGATCGAGCCCGAGCGTCGGCAGGCCCGGCATCTCGAGCGAATCCACACGGCGCTCGCCCGGCTCGGCGAGCGGCGGCCCGTGCTGCTCGTCGTCGAGGACCTCCACCGTGCCGACGCGGCCACGCGGGCCCTCGCGGCGTTCCTGGCCCGCGTCACTCGTCCGGCCCGGCTCTGCCTCGTCGCCACCTACCATCCCGACGCCGTCGCGCGCGACGACCCGTTCCACGACACGCTCGCGGCGATCCGCGACGCGGCCAGGCCGCCCGTCGCGATCGACCTCGCGCCGTTGGGCCGCGACGAGCTCGCGGGTCTCGTGGCGGCGGTCGAGGGTGACCGGCCCTCGGCCTCGCTCGTTCTCCTCGTCGCCGAGCGGTCGGCCGGCAACGCGCTCGTGGCGACCGAGCTCCTCGCCGCGCGTCGCGAGCTCTCGTCGGCGCCGCTCACCGGCGGCATCGCCGAGCTGGTCGCCTCGCGCCTCGACGTCCGCTCGCCCGAATGCCGGCGGGTCCTGCGGCTGCTGTCGCTGGCCGACGCGCCACTCACGCCGGCCGAGCTCGGGGTGACGGCCGCGACCTACGACCGCGGGCTCGCCCGTCTCGCCCCGCGATCGATCGCGTCGCCACGGCCGGCGCGCGGCCCGCTCGACGGCGACCTCGATGCCGGCCTGGCCGAGGCCATCGCCAGCGGCTTTCTCGTCCCGGTGCCGGGCCTGGACGGCACGACCGCGATCGCCTTCCGCCACCCGCTCATCCGCGACGCGGTCGCGGATGACGTCCTGCCGTTCCATCGGGTCCGCTATCACCGCGCCCTCGCGGCGGCCCTCGAGGCCCGTCCCGGAGAGGCGGCGCGCCACCTGCGGGCGGGCTTGCGGCCGGCCCACGCGCGCGCCTCGGCGACGGTCGCGGCGGAGGCGGCGGACGCGGTCGACGCGGTCGAGGATGCAGCCCGTGAGCTCGAGCTCGCCCTCGAGCTCGCCCGGCCGAACGAAGCCTCGGCCGAGCTCAAGGTCCGGTCCGCCGAGGTGACGGCGGCGGCGGGTCATCCCGCTCGGGCGACCGCCTACCTCGAGGCCGCCATCGCCGCCCTCGACGACAGAGCCGGCCGCAGCCGCCTCGCCCTGCTCCACGAGCAGCTCGGCGGCCTGCGTCGCGCTGCCGGCGACAGCGTCGGCGCGCTCGCCGCGCTGCGACGCGCCGCCGAGCTCGCGCCGCCCCACGACGATGCCGTCCGGGCCCGTGTCCTCGGTGGCCTCGCCCGGCACCAGATGCTGCTCGGCGCGTTCAGCGAGGCGGCCGAGGTCGCGCAACGCGCGCTGACCGCGGCCGAGGCCGCGGGCGCCGAGGCCGACATCGCCGCGACCCTGACGACGATCGGCGTCGTCGAGGGCTGGACCGGCGACCTCGAGCGAGCGCTCGAGCATCTCGCCGACGCCCGGGCCCGGGCCTCGAGGATCGGGCGGCTCGACGAGGTCTTCCGGGTCGCGGCGAACCTCACGACGATCCTCGACCTGCACGGCCGGCGCGAGGATGCCCTCGCCGCCGCCTACGACGCGATTGACGTCGCCAGGTCTGCCGGCCTCGACGCGGTCTACGGCAACTTCCTGCGCAGCAACGTCGCCTACTCCCTCTTCGTCCTCGGCCGCTGGCGGGAGTCGCGCGAGTTCTCGATCACCGCGCTCGAATGGAGCACCCGTCGCGTCGAGCGGATCGACTCATTGGTGAATCTCGCCGCGCTCGAGATCGAGTCGACGGGCGGCGAGCCGGCCGGGCGACTCCTCGGTCGCCTGCTGCTCGAGCTGGAGACCGTGCGCGATCCCCAGTACGCGGTCCAGGTCCACCAGGCCGCGACCTCCCACGCGCTCTGGCAGGGCGACATCGCCGACGCCCTCCGGGCAGCCGGCCGGGGCTGGGCGCGAGCGCGCGAATCGGAGGACTGGGCGCTGGCGGCGCGGATGGCGGCGACGCACCTCGAGGCCGATGCCGCGGCGGCGGCAGCCGCGGCGGAGCGTCGTGACCTCGCCGGCGTCGCGGCGGCTCGGGAGCGGGCGGCCCTCGTGATCCGGGAGGCCGAGGCCGGCGTCGCCGCGTCGGGCGTCGACCGGTTCGCCGGGTCGCGGCGGATTGCCGACGCCTCGCTCGCCACGGCGCGAGCGTTCCGCGCCCGAGCGGACGGCCGCGACGATCCGGTGAGATGGGCGGCGGTCGCCGAATCCTGGGCCGCGATCGGGGAGCTGTACGAGGTGGCCCGGGCGCGCTGGCGCCAGGGCGAGGCGATCCTGCGCGCCGGCGAGGGCCGGGCGGCTCGGGCCGACGCCCGTCCGCCGCTCGATGAGGCTGCCCGGATCGCGGCCTCGCTCGGCGCGAACCCGCTTCTTCGGGCGCTCCACGAGCTGGCCAACCGCGCGCTCATCCGGCTGTCGGTGTCCCCGCCGCCGCCGCTCCGGACGCTGACGCGAACGCCCCTGTCCTCGGGGGTCGGCGCGCGCTCGACGCCGCCGGTCGTGGCGGGGGTCCGCGACGGACGCGGCCGACCGGAACCGGCCGGCATCGCTCGCGAGCTCATCGGCCCATCGGCGAAGCGCGGGCCGGCCTTCGGACTCAGCCCCCGGGAGCACGAGGTGCTGGCGCTCATCGCCGAGGGCCGCACGAACCGCGAGATCGGCGAGCGGCTGTTCATCAGCCAGAAGACGGTCGGCGTGCACGTCGGGAACATCCTCGCCAAGCTCGACGTGTCGGGCCGGGTCGAGGCCGCCGCCGTGGCGATCCGGCTCGGATTGACCGAGGCCTGACCTCGAAAGCCGGCTTCGCGGGCCTCCGCTACAGTTCAGGGGACCCAACAGAACTCCGTCGGCCCGCGCGGCCGCCCCTCGGCGAGGTTCCCTTCCCGATGCGATCCACCCGTTTCGTTGCGCTCGGCGCCCTGGCCCTCGTTCTCGCGGCCTGTTCGAGCTCGGGCAGTGGCCCGAACTGGACGTACGCGCCGGCACCATCCACCACCCCCGCCCCGAGCGGGTCGGCGGCGGCCTCGGGCGGGGGCACGGCCTCCGGCAGCCCGGCTGAGTCGGGCGGAGGGACGGCCTCCGGCAGCCCGGCAGCCTCCGGCGGTGGCGGCGGTGGCGGCAGCGTCGAGATCGATGCCCAGGGCATCCAGTTCACGACGCAGAACGTGACGGCTCCAGCGGGCGCGAAGTTCACGCTCACGTTCAAGAACGAGGACAACGGCATCCCGCACGACGTCCAGATCAAGGACGGCAGCGGGACCGAGGTCTTCAAAACCGACATCATCACCGGCGTCGCCGACAAGTCGTACGACGTCGGCCCGCTCCAGGCCGGCAGCTACCCGTTCGTCTGCACGATCCACCCGAACATGACGGGCACGCTCACGGTCCAGTAGCCCGCGCCGTGACGGACGTCGTCCCCTACCTCGACGCCTACACCCGGACGACGGCTGCCCGCGTCCTGTCGGTCGACACCAGCGGCTCCGGGCCGCTCGTCGCCCTCGACCGAACCGTCTTCTATCCGGGCGGCGGCGGTCAGCCGTCGGACACCGGGACGCTTCGCGCCAGCGACGGTCGCACCTGGCGCGTGCTGGGCGCGCGCAAGTCCGGCCACGACGTCGTCCACGAGCTCGAGCCCGGCGCGGAACCGCCGGCGGTCGGGGCCGAGGTGACGGTTGACATCGACTGGGACCGCCGCCATCTCCTCATGCGGACGCACACCGCGCTCCACGCGCTCTGCGGCGTCGTCTGGCGCGACTACGGCGCCCAGGTCACCGGCGGCAACATGGAGCCGGGAGCCGGCCGGATGGACTTCGAGTTCGAGCGGATGAGCGGCGACCTCGTCGGCGAGATCGAATCGACGGTGAACGCCGAGCTCGCCCAGGCCCGGGACGTCCGGGTCAAGGTCCTGCCGCGCGACGAGGCCTTCGCGATCCCCGATCTGATCCGGACGAAGGTCAACCTCCTTCCGCCGGGGATCAGCGAGGTCCGGACGATCGAGATCGTCGGCCTCGACCTCCAGGCCGACGGCGGCACCCACGTCGCGAACACCCGCGAGGTGGGCCGGATCCGGGTCACCGGCTACGAGTCGAAGGGCCGGATCAACAAGCGGATCCGGATCGCGCTCGAGGACGCCTGACCCGCGGACTCGCGTCCCGCCCCGAACGGCGGCCGGAGCCGCCGCTAGACTCGCTGGCCAGTGACCGTCGATCTCAACCTCCAGCTCGAGCTCTCGGGGCGACTGATCCTTGCCGCGCTGCTCGGCGCGCTCATCGGCCTCGAACGCGAGATCCACCAGCATCCGGCCGGGATGCGCACGCACCTGCTGCTCGCGCTCGGGGCGGCCGCCTTCACCGAGCTCTCGATGTTCGCCTTCGTCGACGTCATCGGACGGCCCGACATCGACCTCGACCCGTCGCGGGTGGCGGCCCAGATCGTCTCGGGTATCGGCTTCCTCGGCGGCGGCGCGATCATCAAGTACGGCACGTCGATCCGGGGCCTGACGACCGCGGCCAGCCTGTGGGCGACTGCGTCTGTCGGGATGGCGATCGGCGGCGGTCTGATCCTCCTCGGCGTCGTGGCGGCCCTGGTCATGCTCCTCTCGCTCGGGCCGCTCAACTACGTCGTCGCCCGGCTCCGTCTCGGAACCGCCAGCGCGATCCGCCTCCGCCTCGCGCTCTCGCGCCTCGAGCAGCTGGGTGACGTGTCGGAGGAGCTCAGGCGGCGGCGCGTCGAGATCGCCGGGATCGGGACCCAGCGGGTGACCCCGGATCGCTTCGAGGTCGAGCTCGACGTCCGGCTGCCGTCGGGTGCCCGACCCGACGACCTGTTCGCGGCGCTCGGCGAGCTGCCGAACGTGGAGGTCATGGAGTCGGCCGCGCCTCACGATTGAGGGCGCCACGGGGTTGCCGGGATGGCACAATCCCCGTCTCGCCGAACGCCGGAACGCCGGAGCGCCTGGACGCCGAGCCGCCGATGCCGAACCCGATCCGCCCGCTGTTCGCCACGCCGCTCCTCCGCCGCCTCGCCTGGTACGGGCGCCGCGTCGCCGGCCAGGTCGACCGCCGCTTCTTCGCCAGCCTCGCGATCGGGGCGCTCGCCTTCGTCCTCGTCGCCGCGATCGTCATCACGCTCCTCGAGAAGAGCTGGACGGTCGCGTCGCTCTTCGACGGGGTGAACTGGGGCATCGCCACGATCCTCGGCTCCGGCGACCCGGCGTTCGTCGTCTCGCCCGGCGGGCGGATCGTCGCCTGGCTGCTCCAGCTGTTCGGCGTGGCGATCATCGGCACGATCACCGGCGCGCTCGTCGCGCTCGTCATCGACTTCCTGCTCAAGGAGGGCCAGGGCTTGGGCGCATCGGGCTACCGGGACCACATCGTCGTCTGCGGCTGGAACGCCACGGCTCGCGACCTGCTCGCCGAGCTGAAGGGCGACGACTACCAGAAGAAGGTCGTCGTCGTCTCGAAGGCCGACAAGAACCCGGCCGGCGAGGGGGTCTACTTCGTCGCGGGCGATCCGTCGGAGCCTGCGGATCTCAAGCGCGCCGGGATCGGAGAGGCGGCCGCCGCGGTGGTCTTCCCCGCCGACGACTCGAACGAGGCCGACATGGCCTCGATCCTCACGGTCATGGCGATCAAGGCGGTCGCGCCCGAGCTGCGGACGGTCGTCGAGGTCAACCATCCCCGCCACGCCGACCACTTCCGGCGGGCGAAGGCGGACGAGATCCTGGTCACGTCGACGCTCGCCTCGCACCTGCTCGCGCGGTCCGCGCTCTACCCTGGGCTGACCGAGATCGTCACCGACATCGTGTCGGGCGGCGAGGGCTCCGAGCTCTACCGGATCACCCTGCCGGACGAGTACCTCGGCCTCACGATCGACGACGTGTCGGCGCGCCTGCGGACCGAGCACCGCGCGACGCTCCTGTCGGTCAATCGCGGCGGCCGCGCGTTCGTCAACCCGCCGGCCGACTTCCGCCTCGCCCACGGCGACGACGCGGTGGTGGTCGCCGAGTCGCTCGGGACGCTCGCGCCGCTCGAGCTACGTGACGCTCGTACGGCCGAGCTCGAACCCTCGGTGGCGCCGGAGCCCGCGACCGCCTGACCGCGAGCGCCCGCAGCCCGGGGCTGTGCTTCTGAAGCACGGATCCGGGATGAACGTGCGTGGCGCGCGACGAGATCGAACGAATCGGTGACCGACCGCTGCACGTTCGTCCCAGGATTGTGCTTCACGAGCACATCAAGCTCGGCGCCGGGGCGGTCCTCGGCGCCAGGCCGGTCCTCCGCGCGCGACCCCGCCCTACAGCGCCTTGACGGCCGCGGTGAGCGCGGCGAGGCCCTCCTTCGCGTCGGCGAAGAGCATCCCGGTCTTCGGGTTCGTGTAGAGCTCGTTGTCGATGCCGGCGTAGCCGCGGCCCATCGAGCGCTTGATGACCACGATCGACTTCGCCTTGTCGACGTCGAGGATCGGCATTCCCGAGACCGGCGTGCCGGGCCGGCGGGCGGCCGGGTTGGTCACGTCGTTCGCGCCGACGACGAGGGCGACGTCGGCCCGCTCGAACTCCGGGTTGATCTCGTCCATCTCCTTGAGCGAGGGGTAGGGCACGTTCGCCTCGGCAAGGAGGACGTTCATGTGGCCGGGCATCCGGCCTGCCACCGGATGGATGGCGTACTTCACGTCCACGCCGCGGGACTCGAGCTGCTCGGCGAGCTCGCGGACCGCGTGCTGTGCCTGGGCGACCGCGAGACCGTAGCCGGGGACGACGATGACCGACTGTGCGTAGGCGAGCTGGATCGCCGCGTCGTCGGGCGAGATCTCGCGGACCTGGCCGGACTCGGTCCCGGCCGCGGCCACGGTGCCCTCGCCACCGCCGAAGCCGCCGGCGAGGATGTTCATCACCGAGCGGTTCATCGCGTCGGCCATGAGCTTGGTGAGGATGCCGCCCGACGCCCCGACGAGCGCGCCGGAGATGATGAGGACCGGGTTGTCGATGACGAAGCCGGCCATCGCCGCGGCCGTGCCCGTCGCCGCGTTGAGGAGGGAGATGACGACCGGCATGTCGGCCCCGCCGATCGGCAGGACCATCGTGACGCCGAAGACGAGCGCCGCGAGGACGACGACGAACAGGATGAGGATCTTGACGCCCGCGTCGAACGCGATGGGACCGCCCGCCGCGCCGACGACGAGCAGGACCAGCCCGGCGAGCGCGATGAGGGCCAGCAGCCCGGTCGTCGAACGGCCGCCGGGGACGGGGATCGGACGACCCGCGATGAGACCCTGCAGCTTGCCGCCGGCCACGAGCGACCCGGTGAACGTGACCGAGCCGATGACCGCCCCGAGGACGACGAAGATCGCCGTCGAGAAGACGTCCTCGCCCACGTTCGCGACCCGGACGTAGTCGTCGATGGCGACGAGCGCCGCGGCGCCGCCGCCGACCGCGTTGAAGAGCGAGACGAGCTGCGGCATCGCGGTCATCGCGACGGTCCGGGCCATCCACAGCCCGAGGCCGCCGCCGATGAGGAACCCGACGACGATGATCACGAGCCCTGTCGCCGACACGCCGTTGTAGAGGACGAACACGAGGGTGAACAGGACCGCGACGACCATCCCGCCGGCGGAGAGCCGGTTCCCGAAGCGAGCGGTCGCAGGCGAGTTCATGAAATGGAGGCCGAGGACGAAGCACGCCGCGCCGATCAGCCAGGCCGCGTAGATGACGGTGTAGACCCAGGCTTCGGACATCGCCTAGGCTCCCGCGCCCGGTGTCGCGCCGGCCGCCCCGCCGCCCTCGCCGGCCTTCGGTGCCGTCGGCTTCCGTCGGAACATCTGGAGCATCCGGTCGGTGACGACGTAACCGCCGACGACGTTCGCGCCGCCGAAGACGATCGCGACGAACGCGAGCAGGTAGCTGAGCGGGTTGTCGGCCGCGGCCGCGATGAGGATCCCGCCGACGAGGACGATCCCGTGGATCGAGTTCGCGCCGGACATGAGCGGCGTGTGGAGGGTCGCCGGGACCTTCGAGATGACCTCGAACCCGACGAGGATCGCGAGCACGAAGATCGTGATCGCGGTCAGCAGGTCCTGGCTCATGCGCCCGCCCCTCCGGCCGGGGCCGGCTCGGCCGGGGCGAGCAGCTTCTTCACCGGTTCGGACACCACCTCGCCTCCGTGGGTGATCGTGACCGGCCCGGCGATCTCGTCGCCGAGGTCGATCGAGAGCGCGCCGTCCTTCGTCATCGCGAGGAGGAGCGCCGACAGGTTGCGGGCGTAGAAGGCCGACGCGCCGGCGGGCATCGTCGCCGGCAGGTTCTCGGGGGCGATGATCGTCACCCCGTTGTCGGTCACGACCGCCTCGCCGGCACGCGACAGCTCGACGTTCCCGCCGAGGGCCGACGCGGCCATGTCGACGATGACCGAGCCCGGCTTCATCCCGGCGACCGCCTCCGCGGTCACGAGGACCGGCGGCTTGCGGCCGGGCACCTGGGCCGTGGTGATCACGACGTCCATGCCGGCGATGACGCCGTTGAGCTCCTGTTGCTGGGCGGCCTGTTCCTCCGGCGTGAGGGCGCGGGCGTAGCCGCCGGCGCCGGTCGCGTCGATCGCGGTCTTGAGGCGGACGAACTGGGCGCCGAGCGACTCCGCCTGCTCGGCGGTCTCCGGTCGGACGTCGTACGCCCGAACGACCGCCCCGAGCCGCCGGGCCGTCCCGATCGCCTGGAGCCCGGCGACCCCGATGCCGAGGACGAGGACGTTCGCGGGCTTGGCGGTGCCGGCGGCCGTCGTCAGCAGCGGGAAGTAGCGGCCGTAGGCGTTCGCGGCGATGAGGACGGCCTTGTAGCCGCCGACGTTCGCCTGCGACGACAGCGCGTCCATCGATTGGGCGCGGCTGAGCGTCCGCGGGATCGCGTCGAGGCTGATCGCCGTCACGCCCCGCTTCGCGAGGTCGGCCATGAGGGCCGGGTCGAGGAGCGGCTGGAGGAGGCCCACGACCGCCTGACCCTCGCGCAGCCGTCGCGCCTCGTCGGGCGACGGCTTCTGGACCCGGACGACGACGTCCGACTGGGCGTAGAGGGCCTCGCTCGGGACGACCGTCGCGCCGGCCTCCGTATAGGCCGAGTCGGGGATCTGCGATCCGCCGCCGGCGCCGGCTTCGACGAGGATCTCGTAGCCGGACTGGACGAGCCGGCCGAGCGCTTCGGGCACGAGCGCGACGCGGCGCTCGCCGGGCGCGGTCTCCCTGGCCACGCCGAGCTTCATGGGCACCACCTTCTGTGGTCGGGACGGGTGGGGAACCCGGGGGTTGGATTGGCCCGAGTCTATGCGATTGACGCGACGCGGCGCCGAGCGCGCGCCCGCTCAGGCCGGCGGAACGCTCGCAAGGAGGAGCGTGACGAGCGCGACGTGGGCCGCGGCGCTCCACCAGCTCGAGCCCGTCCGCCAGTCGAGCCAGCCGTAGACGAGACCGCCGAAGAACGTCGAGAGGAGCTCGATCTCGGGCTTGCTCAGGTGGCTGAACACGAACGGCAGGGTCGCCACGACGACCGCAATCGGCCCGACGACGCGGAGCAGCGCGAACATGAGGAAGCCGCGGATGAGGAACTCCGTCGGCGGCAGGTCGAGCAGGTTGGTGACGAGGAGGCTCGGCAGCGGGGCGCGACTCGGGCCGTAGTACGCGGCGAACTCGGGACGCCCGGCGAGCCAGACGACGATCGGCCCGACGACCGCCACGCCGATCGCCGCGAGCGGGAGCCCCAGTCGCCAGTTGCCGAGCCCGAGGCCGTAGCGTGCCGGACGGTCGCGAAACCCGAGGACCACGATCGCGAGCGGGAGGAGGCCGAAGAGCACGAGCCGCTCGACGGCCTGGAAGCGCATCGCCTCGGGCGCCCGATCGAGGTCGAGGATCGCCTGCGGGATGAAGGTCCGGCTCCAGTCGAGCGAGACGGCGGTGGCCGCCACGAGAACCGCGACGGTGGCCCGGAGCGGCAGCTCGAGCCCGCCGAGGTCGAGGGTCCGACGGTCCGCTGGCACGGCCGGGTACTCCGGGACGGGACCGAGCCACAGCGCGACGCGGCCGGCGAGGGACGCGGCCGAGGGCGCACGCATGTCGCGAGCGTACGTCGCCGCCGCAGTCGGCCGCTCGGCATCGGGCCGGGTCCGCGACAATCGCGGTGTGACCATTCGGGACGAGATCGGCGAGTCGGCTGACGTCGTTCGTCGCCTGGCATCGGCCGGGCCGGCGGCGCTCGAGGGGTTCCGCGGCGCCGCCGCGAAACGCCACCTCTCGTTCGCCCTGATCGCCGCTCGCGGCACATCGGACCACGCCGCGACGTACGCCCAGTACGTCCTGGGGGCGCGGAACCGCCTGCCGGTCGGGCTCGCGGCGCCGTCGCTGAGCACGGTGTACGGGACGCCGCCGCGACTCGCGGACGCGCTCGTGATCGGGGTTTCGCAGTCGGGTCGTTCGCCCGATGTCGTCGCGGTCGTGGAGGACGGCCGCGCGCAGGGAGCCCTGACGCTGGCGATCACGAACGACCCAGCCTCCGAGCTCGCTCGTGCCGCCGCGTTCGTGCTCGACCTGGCCGCGGGTCCCGAACGGGCGGTCGCGGCGACGAAGACGTACGTCGCCGAGCTCGCGGCCGTGGCGCTCCTCTCCGCCGCCCTCGGGGCGGACGGCGACGTCGGTGCCAGCCCGCTCATCCGCATCGCGGACGCGATCGACGCGGCGACGGCAGGCGAGCCGGACGTGGCCGCCGTCGCCGCCGACGGCGGACCCGACCGGTGCGTCGTGCTCGGCCGCGGGTTCCAGTACCCGACCGCGCGAGAGTGGTCGCTCAAGCTCAAGGAGGTCGCCGGCATCCTCGCCGACCCCTACTCGGCGGCCGACTTCGAGCACGGCCCGATCACGCTCGTGGGCGAGGGCTTTCCGGTCCTCGCGGTCGCGACCACCGGCCGGGCGCTGCCCGGCGTCGTCGCGCTGCTCGAGCGGCTGGCGGCCACCGGCGCCGACCTCCTGATCGCCTCCGACGATCGGGCTGTCCGTGGGCTCGGACGCCACTCGATCGCGCTCCCGGTCGGCGTGCCCGAGTGGCTCGCGCCGATCGTCGCGATCGTGCCGGCCCAGCTCTACGCGTATCACGCAGCGCTGGCGAGGGGCGCGGATCCCGAGCGGCCACGCCACCTGCAGAAGGTGACGCTCACGACCTGACGCCGACGCGACCGGCGTCAGCCCTTCTTGCCGAGCGCCTCCCGGGCGAGCTCGTAGGCGCGGGCGACGTCGCCCTCGTCGGCGTAGAGGTCGCCCCACTCGGAGAGGACCTCGCGCCGTCGGGCGTCGCCGTCCTTTCGGGCGAGGTCGGCCGCCGCGCGGAACGAGCCGTGCGCCTCGGCCGACCGGCCGAGCTGGCGGGCGGCCCGGGCGGACGTCAGGTGGCCGCTCAGGAGGGCGCGCCGGTTCTTTGCCCGCTTCGCGACCCGGATCGCCTCGGCGGCCTTCGCCAGGGCCGCCTCGGCATCACCGGCGGACAGCTCGATCTGCGCCTCCGTCTCGAGGACGTGGGCGAGCCAGCGCTGATCCCCGGTCCGCTCGAACTCCCGGCGCGCCTCGTCGGCGTGCTCGCGGGCGCGTTCGAGCTGGCCGAGGGCGAGGTGGACGAGCGCCAGCTCGTTCGAGAGTGAGGCGACCACGTCGCGCCCGTCGACCGAGCGATAGAGGGCAAGGCTCTGCTGGCCGGCGCGGATCGCGGCCTCCATGTCGCCCGCCTCACGGTAGCCCCGGGCGAGCGCCCAGTAGAACGTCGCCCGCCGCCGATCGTCGAGCTCGTCGACGCGCGCCCGGGCTTCGGTCAGGTGGGCGAGGGCACGGTCCGGCTGGCCGGCCTGCGCGTCGTTCATCGCGAGGCTGATGAGGACGCGGACCTCGAAGTCCGGCGTGACGTCGAGGCCCTCCCGGATATCGGCCAGGATCACCCGCAGGAGCTGGGTCGCCTCGTCGATGTTGCCCAGCACCTGGTGGGCCGACGAGATCCAGTAGCGGGCGTAGGCGTGCGCGCTCCGGGCGCCCAGTCGATCGAAGAGCGCCGCGGCGTCGGATGCCGCGGCGAGCGACTCGCGGGGCCGCTCGAGCCGGGCGAGCGCCTCGGCCAGCCCGAGCAGCTCCTCTGCCCGCGACCGTGGGTCCGGCTCGGCGTCGAGCAGCGTCCGGTACTCGTCGGCCGCGGCCTGCCAGTCGCCTGCGGCGAGCCTGACGTCGGCGTCGAGCCGTTGCCAGCCCGCCTCGGGATCCGTGAGGAGCGCGGCCGAGCTGGTCCCCAGTCGGCCGGCGAGGAAGTTGAGCGCGGCGACCGACGGCTTGATGAGGCCGTTCTCGAGGGCGCTGATGTAGGCCTTCGTGTAGCGGTCGCCGGCGACTTCGCGCTGGGTCATCCCTGCCCGCAGCCGCGCGGTGCGGATCCGCTGGCCGATCGCGCGGGCTACGTGCCGGTCTTCGTGAGCGAGGCTACGTCGCGGGCCCGTGACGGTCATGGCGGCGACTATACACGCGGTCAGGATCCATTGACCACCCGAATCAACTCGTCGGCGGTAATTCCCAGCCGTTCGGCGATGAGGATGAGGGCGGGGATCGACGGGAGGGTCTGGCCGGCTTCGAGCATCCCGACGTACGCACGCGTGAGCGGGCGGCCCAGGTCCGCCTGGCTCAACCCTGCCGCCCGCCGCCGGTCGCGGATCTCGGCCCCGAGCGTCCGACGGACCGCCGCCAGCCGAGCCTCCGGCAAGAGGCAAGTATTATTTGACTTTCCCACTCGAACAGCCTACCTTCCCCACCGACGGTCACTCGTGATCGCACGGTCCGGCTCGAGCGGGGCGACGGAAAGGAGCGTCGCCCATGACTCGTTCGAAGGTTCGCGGCTTCCTCGCGCTCGCCACCGCACTGGCGTTGAGCCTGGTCTCGGCCGGCATCGCCCTCGCCGACGGCGGAGGCATCCCCTACCCGCACTAGACCCTCGCGGAGCCTCGCACCGCCCCCAGTTCCCACCGATTGTCATGTCGTCCCCCCGAGCCGGAACGAGGTTAGAAACAGTATCCTACCGGTCGTGACAACCGCCTCTTCCGGTCACGATCACGGGCTCGCCGAGGACGACGCGAGGCTCGCCGTCCTCATCGACGAGCTGCGGCGGATGGAGCGTCGGCGGCTCGAGGCGACGCCGGGCAGCAGCGAGTACATCGAGGTGCTCGGCTTCGAGCGGACGCTCGTCGAACGGATCAGGGACCGGATCGAGGGTCTCGACTGCGGGCCGTACTGGGGCGCAGTCGAGCCGCCGGCACCCCGCGCCGACCGCTAGGCCGCGGGGCTTTCGCCTCGGTCAGCCGGTCGCGGTCCCCGCGCCGCTCGTGAGCCGAGCCGCCGGCTCGCCTCCCTTGAGCTCCCGGAGCCGCGCCTCGACCTCGAGATCGTCCTCGCCGGATTCGAGCTGGGCGAACTCGTCCTCGAGGTTCGTTCGACCGACCTCCTCCATCCCGGTCGCGAGCGCCTCCTGCCGGCGGATCCGGTCCTCGAACCGGCCGAGGTCGCTCGTCGGGTCCATCACCGACACGCTCTTGACCGCCTGCTGGACCTGGATCCGGGCCTGGGCCATCTTCGCCCGGCTCACGAGCTCGTCGCGCTTCTGGATGAGCTCCTCGCGCTTCGCCTGGAGCTTGAGGAGGCCGTCCTTGAGCTGGGTCACGAGCTGGGTCTGCTGGTCGATCTGGGTCTGGAACGTCGCGACCTGCTGGTCGAGGCTCATCTGGCGGCGGATCGCGATCTTGGCCAGCTGATCGAGCCGGTCGGCCTCCGCCGAGTTGCCCTGGCCGCGCAGCTGGTCGGCGCGGTTCGAGGCGGCGCGGGCCTTGTCGCCCCATTCGCCGGCCGCTTCGCGGGCCTCGCGCTGGTCGTCCTCGGCGAGCCGCAGGTTGCCGACCGTCTGGGCGACCGCGTCCTGCGCCTCGGCGATGTTGTTCGTGAAGTCCCGCACGAGCTGATCGAGCATCTTCTCGGGGTCCTCGGCCTGGTCGAGGAGCGCGTTGATGTTCGCGCGCACGAGCTGGCCGATCCGTCCGAGGATCGTCGTCTGGGCCATCGGTCTCTCCTTCCTGCTGCCTGGCTGAATGTTCCTCGCTGTCCTACCAGCGCCCGCCTCTCGAGCGGCCGCCGCCGCCACCGAAGCCGCCGAACGACCCACCGCGGGACCGCCCGCCGCCGCCGAAGCCTCCGCCGCCGAAGCCGCCGCCCCCGAACGGCCCACCGAAGCCGCCGCGCGAGCCCCAGCTCGAGCCGCCCCAGCCGGCGCCGCCGCGAAGGACCCACGGCAGGATCCACGGCAGCGCCGCCCCGAGCGCGTCGCCCACGCCGGACCCGCCCACGCGGCCGGCCGACCGGTCGAACCTGGTCAGGTCGGCCTGCGCCGCCGTCAGCGCCGCCTGGGCGTAGCGGCTCGCCTCGATGGCGCGGGCCTGGGCCGCGGCGGGGTCCGACGCGAGCAGCGACTGGGCCTGGGCGAGGCGATCGGCGGCGGTCGCGAGCTGCGTCCGCGCGAGGCGATCGACAGCGACCCGTCGTGTCGCGACGAAGTCCTCGGCCTGGTCGACGAGCGCGGCGGCCTGCTGCACGGCCTGCGCGGCGGACGCCGCCACCTGTGCCCGCTGCTGGGCGGCGGCCTGGACGTCGGCGTCGACCGCGGTCAGGAGCTGGCGGGCGGTCGCGATCGACCGACGCGCGCCCGACGGGTCCGGGCGCGGGCCGCCGAGTGCCGACGTCGCGCTGGCGAGCGCGGCCGCGGCCTGCGTCGTCCGGGCGTCGCTGGGTGCCGCCGCGCGGACGCGGGCGAGGATCGACTGGCCCTCGGACAGCTCGCCGGGCGCCACCTCCGCGTCGGTGTCTGCCGTCTCGCGCGCCCGACGGATCGCCGTCATCAGCCGGTCGGCCTCGGCCAGCGCCTCGTACGCGACGCGGGCATCGCGACCGGCGGCCGCGGCGTCGCCTGCGGCGAGCTCCTTCGCCGCCTCGGTCGAGGCTGCACGCGCCGTCGCGATCCGCTTCCCCGCCTCGACGGCGTTGCCCCGGACCGGGGCCGAGGCGGCGTCCGCGTACCGCCCGAGCGCGTCGAGGTCGGCTCGGGCGCCGGCGAGGCCGGCCTCGAGCTCGTCCGCCCGTCCGGGCAGCGTCGGGATGAGTCTGGGCGCCTCGCGCTCGACGCGCCGAAGCTCCTCGATCTGTTTCGACCCGGCGGCCAGCCCCGCCGTCACCCGATCGCTTCGCTCGACGATCTCCTTGAGCATCGCCGCCCGCGTGTCGGCGTCCTCGGGAACGTCGTCGTCGAGCTTCTGGCGCACCGTGAAGGCCGCGCTCAGCTCCTCCTTTGCGCCGGCGATCGCCGCGGCGAACGACTTCACCCCGTCGGCGCCGAACTGGGCCTCGGCGTAGGCGAGGTCCTGCTGGGCGTCGCGGACGGCGTCGTCGGCGGCGATGAGCTTCGCGTTCGCCTCGCGCGCCAGCTGGCCCGTCTGGCGGTCGCGCTCCTCCTCGGTCCGGCGGTTCGCGCGCCACGCCGCGAACGAGCGCCAGACGACCCAGGTTCCCGCGAGCAGGAGGAGGACCCCGAGGATCGCCGTGAGCGAGATCCCACCGGCCGGAACCTCGTCCGGTCCTGGTGTGGGCGTCGGGGTCGACGGCGTGACGTCGCCGACCGCGGCCTGCTCGAGGCCCTGGGCGGTCGCCACGACGGCGTCGCCGAACGCGCCGGCCCCGAGGCGCGGCTCGAGATCGCGCGAGATGATCAGGTCGAGCTCGTCGTTCGTGATCCTCGTCAGCGAGTCGCTCACCCAGATCTGGTCGGTCCGATCGTCGAGCGCGACGAGGAGGAGCGCGTCGTCCACCCCGAGGCCGTTGCGGGCGGCCGTCTGGGCGGCGAAGTCGGCCGCCGAGGTCCCGCCCGTCGTGTTGACGAACGCGACCCAGAGCTGGACGCCGGCCTTCGCCCGGAGATCGGAGAGCGCCGATCCGATCCGCCCCCCGTCGCCGGACAGGACGCCGGTGTTGTCGGTGATCTGGGAGCGCAGGTCAGGAATGCCGTCCGCGGCGGCTACGCCGGCGAGGCCGGACGCGCCGGCGATCGCGAGCACGGCGGCGAGGAGCGGGCCGGCGAACGACGGCAACCGCCGGACGACGAGTCCAGGCACCGAACCGATTCTCAGCCGACTGCGTCGCACCCGCGTGGCGCCCCCATCCGACCGGACTGCGTCGGCGTTGCGCCTCCATCCCGCGACGACGCCGGCGGCCGCATCGTCGACGATACTCGCGTCGTGGCCGACTTCCCCCTGCCGAATGGCCGGTCCTTCGACGTCGCGGCTCCGGCGCCCGGGTCCGGGCCCGGCTTCTGGGCCGGCGCGTCCTCGGCCTCGCTCGCCGCAGACGGTTCGTTCGTCGTCGCCTACCGCGTCCGTCGGGGCGACGTGGCCCGCGGATCGACGGTCGTCGCCCGGTCCCCGGATGGCGCGCGGCTCGAGACGGTGGCGGTGCTGCCCCAGGAGCGCTTCGGGGCCGCCTCGATGGAGCGGCCGGCGGTCGTTCGCACCGACGACGGCCGCTGGCGCCTCTACGTCTGCTGCGCGACACCGGGGTCGAAGCACTGGCGGATCGACGTGCTCGAGGCCGACGAGCCGGCCCGGCTTGGCGACGCCGAGGCGCGCACGGTCTTCCCCGGCGACGCCCGGACGGGGGTGAAGGACCCGGTCGTGCGACGGACCCGCGACGGCTGGGAGGCCTGGATCTGCTGCCACCCCCTCGACGAGCCGGGCGAGGAGGACCGAATGACGACGGCCTACGCGACGAGCGACGACGGGCGGGACTGGCGCTGGCAGGGGACCGCCCTCCGACCGCGGCCCGGGGCGTGGGACGCGCGGGGCGCGAGGCTGACGGTGATGCTCCCCGACGGCCGGGCCGCCTACGACGGCCGGGCGACGAAGGAGGAGAACTTCCTCGAGCGAACCGGCCTCGCCGCGCGCCGGCCGGACGGGGCCATCGAGTCGATCGCGGCCGAACCCGAGGCCGACGTCCGATACCTCGACGTCCTGCCGCTGCCCGGCGGCGGCTACCGGATCTGGTACGAGGCGCGGCTGCCCGACGGCTCTCACGAGCTGCGGACCGAGGCCGTGCCGGAGGCCGCCTGATGGACCGCTGCGGTTGCGACGGGTTCACGACGATCTTCGATCGCCGCCAGGCGGAGCGGGATCGCGACCGCTACGCGCGCAAGGGCGCGGATCCGACGACCCATCGGCTGCTCGACATGATCCGCCGACGTGGGGTCGCCGGCGCGACGCTCCTCGACGTCGGCGGCGGGACGGGCGTCATCGACCGCGAGCTCCTGCGCGCGGGAGCCGGGCATGCCGTCCTCGTCGACGGCTCGCCCGCCTATCTGGAGGTCGCCCGGGACGAAGCGCGCCGGGCGAACCTCCTCGATCGGCTCGAGATCGTCGAGGGCGACTTCACCCGGCTCGCGGCATCGATCGACGCTGCGGACGTCGTCACGCTCGACCGGGTGATCTGCTGCTATCCCGGCGTCGACGCCCTCGTCGGGCTGTC
>DASTSC010000076.1:0-5040 GCA_035760905.1 Candidatus Limnocylindrales bacterium
TTGCACCGGCCAGCGGCGCGGCCTAGACTTAATTCCGACGGATTTGCTCGGGATTACGGCCTGACGCGCCTGCGGCACGGCCCGATCCCGCCGGAGCCCGCGGCCCCGGCCGCCAGCCCGAGCGCCGTCGACTGATCGAAAACGGCCGGGCGGCAGGCGCCCGGCGCCGAGACCGCCGGGAGACCGACCGCTGACCCACCGAACCTCGTTCCACGGTACCGGCGCCCTCGCGTTCAGCACGAAGGGCGAGTACGGCGTGCGGCTCATGGTCCAGCTCGGGCGGCACGCCGGGAACGGCCCCGCCAGCCTGACCGAGATCGCGGCCGAGGAGGACCTCCCGCGGCCGTACCTCGAGCAGCTGGCGATCGTCCTCCGCGACGCCGGCCTCGTCGCCTCGACCCGCGGCGCCCGCGGCGGGTACGAGCTGACCCGACCGGCGTCGGAGATCTCGATGGCCGAGATCCTGCGCGCCCTCGAGGGTCCGATCGCGCCGATGATCTGCGTCACCGACGATCCGGCTCACGTCGGCTGTGACCGGACGGCCCGCTGCACGGTCAATGTCCTCTGGCTCCGGATCCGCGATGCGATCTCGGGCACGCTCGACTCGATGACGCTGGCCGACCTCGTCCCGCCGCGGCTGCCGGTCGAGGTCGACACCGCGCCGATCCCGGTCGAGGCGCTGACCGCGACGGTCGTCGCCCGCCGGACCTCCGCCTCCCGTCCACCCACCTCGAACTGACTGAGGAGCAGACCCGAATCGTGACCGACGACCAGCAGCTCGAGATCCGGGGCCTCCGCGTCGCCCCGCTCGGCCATCCCGACCGCGAGATCCTCCAGGGGATCGACCTGACGGTCGGCAAGGGCGAGGTCCACGCGATCATGGGCCCGAACGGGTCGGGCAAGACCACGCTCGCCTACGCGCTCATGGGCCACCCGGCGTACCAGGTCACCGGCGGCGAGGTCCTCTGGAAGGGCCGTGACCTGCTCAAGCTCTCGCCCGACAAGCGCGCCCGGCTCGGGATGTTCCTCGCCTTCCAGTACCCGACGGCCGTGCCCGGTCTGTCGGTGGCGTCGTTCATCCGGAGCGCCGTCAACGCGAAGCTCCAGGGGATCGACAAGGACCCGAACGTCGACCCGACCGATCCCGCCCGCGGCGGCATCAACATGGGCCAGTTCCGGCGGCTCGTGCGCGAGAAGTTCGCGCTCCTCAAGATGGACGAGAGCTTCGCCAGCCGCTACGTCAACGAGGGCTTCAGCGGCGGCGAGAAGAAGCGGCTCGAGATGCTCCAGATGGCGATGCTCGAGCCGGAGATGGCGATCCTCGACGAGACGGACTCCGGGCTCGACATCGACGCGCTCCGGATCGTCGCCGAGGGCGTCAACGCGATGCTCAACCCGAACATGGGCGTCCTGCTGATCACCCACTACCAGCGGCTGCTCAACTACATCACCCCGGACTTCGTCCACGTTCTCGCCCAGGGCCGGATCATCAAGAGCGGCGACAAGCAGCTCGCGCTCCAGCTCGAGGAGGAGGGCTACGGCCCGGTCCTCCGCGAGGCCGGTCTCGAGGCCGGCGTGTCCGACGAGGCGCTGGCGCTCCCGACCGAGCCCGGCGAGGAGGGCGGGGCCGCGACCGAGGCCGCACGCGAGCCCGCCGGCGTGAGCCACTGATGGCGATCACCGCGGCTGAGCCGCTTACGGCCGCCCGGGAGGCGAAGGGGACGCGTGCTCCGCTCGATCCCGAGGCGATCCGGCGCGACTTCCCGATCCTGCGGACGACCGTCCACGGCCATCCGCTCGTCTACCTCGACTCCGCGGCGACGAGCCAGAAGCCGCAGTCGGTGATCGACGCCGTCGACGGCTTCTACCGCGACTACAACGCGAACGTCCACCGCGGGATCTACGAGATCGGCGAGCGGGCGACCGCGGCCTACGAGCACGCTCGCGCGACGGTCGGCCGCTTCATCAACGCGCCCGACGCCCACGAGATCGTCTTCACCCGCAACGCGACCGAGGCGATCAACCTCGTGGCCTACTCGTGGGGCCGGAAGACCATCGGCCAGGGCGACGCCATCATCCTCACCGAGATGGAGCACCACGCGAACCTCGTCCCGTGGCAGCTCCTCGCCCAGGAGAAGGACGGCGACCTCGAGTTCATCCCGATCACCGACGACGGGCTCCTCCGCCTCGACGTCCTCGACGTGCTCCTCCGCCTTCGGCCGAAGCTCGTCGCGTTCGCCCATGTCTCGAACACGCTCGGCACGATCAACCCGGTCCGCGAGATCGTCGACCGGGCCCACGAGGCCGGCGCGCTCGTCCTCGTCGACGGCGCCCAGGCCGTGCCCCACGTGCCGGTCGACGTCCAGGCCCTCGGCGCCGACTTCTACGCGTTCAGCGGCCACAAGATGCTCGGTCCGACCGGGTCCGGCGCGCTCTGGGCGCGGAAGGAGCTGCTCGAGGCGATGCCGCCGTTCCTCGGTGGCGGCGAGATGATCCGCGAGGTCCACCTCCGCCGCTCGGACTGGAACGACGTCCCCTGGAAGTTCGAGGCGGGCACCCCGGACATCGCCGCGGCCGTCGGGCTCGGCGCGGCCGCGGAGTACCTCATGGACCTCGGCATGGACCGCGTCCGGGCACACGAGCGCGAGCTCGTGGCCTACGCGCTCGACGTCCTGCCACGGGCGTTTCCGTCGCTCGAGCTCTACGGGCCGATGGACCCGGACGTGCGCGGCGGCGTCGTCCCGTTCAACGTCCCGGGCGTCCATCCCCACGACGTGGCCCAGGTCCTCGATCGTTTCGGGATCGCCGTCCGGGCCGGCCACCACTGCACGATGCCGCTCCACGAGCGCCTCGACCTGTCGGCGACGGCCCGCGCCTCGTTCAACGTCTACTCGACGAAGGCCGAGATCGACGCCCTCGTCGAGGGCCTGCGCGAGGTGTACAAGCTGTTCGGGGTCGACGCGTGATGGCACGCTACGCTCAGCGCTGAGCCATGGACGATCTCTACCGCGACTACATCCTCGAGCACTACCGGCGGCCCCACAACTTCGGGACGCTGGAGAGTCCGAGTGCGAGCATCGAGGGCGCGAACCCGCTCTGCGGCGACCGGATCACCCTCCAGATCGGGGTCCACGACGGCGTCGTCGACGAGGTCGCGTTCACCGGGCGCGGCTGCGCGATCAGCCAGGCCAGCGCGAGCCTCCTCACGGACGAGATCAAGGGCAAGCCGCTCTCCGCGGTCGACGCCTTCCGCGCCGACGACCTGCTCGACCTGCTCGGGATCGAGATCAGCCCGGCCCGACTGAAGTGCGCGATGCTCAGCCACGACACGCTGCGCAAGGCGCTGGCCGAGGTCGAGTCCGAGCCGACGCCCGAGCCCGCCGCGGAGGCGGCCGAATGATCGAGCGCCGCTGCAGGTGTAGCTCGCCGGCCTTCGCCGGCTGACGCCCGAGCGTCTTCGCCCCGCGCGAACGTTCGACCCCCTTCGACCCCTTCCGCCCTGCCGGACCCGGCAGCCCGTCGTCCACGAGAACGCCATCGAATGCCGAAGTCATACGCCGACCTCCTCCGGGAGGCGCGGGCCGCCATCCCCGAGGTCTCGCCGCTCGAGACCGACGCCCTCCGCGAGTCGGGCGACGTCGCGCTCGTCGACGTCCGCGAGGCCTCCGAATGGGAGCAGGGCCACGTCCCGGGCGCCGTCCACATCAGCAAGAGCTACATCGAGCAACAGATCGAGGCCGCCGTCCCGGACCGCGACCGCCAGGTCGTCCTCTATTGCGCCGGCGGCGTCCGCAGCCTGTTCGCGGCCGAAGCCCTCAAAGAGCTCGGCTACACGAACGTCGCCTCGATGGCCGGCGGCTTCCAGCAGTGGAAGAGCCAGGGCCTGCCGTGGTCGATGCCGCGGGTCCTCACCGACACCCAGAAGCAGCGCTACAGCCGTCACCTCCTCATCCCCGAGGTCGGGGCAGAGGGCCAGGGCAAGCTGCTCGACGCGAAGGTCCTCCTCATCGGCGCGGGCGGCCTCGGCGCGCCGGCGGCGCTCTACCTCGCGGCGGCCGGCGTCGGAACGATCGGGATCATCGACTTCGACGTCGTCGACGTCTCGAACCTCCAACGCCAGGTGATCCACACGACCGACCGGGTTGGCGAGCGCAAGACCGAATCGGCCCGCCGGACCATCAACGCCCTCAACCCCGACGTGAACGTCGTCCTTCACGAGGAGATGCTCACGGCGGAGAACGTCGAGCGGGTCATCGCCGGCTACGACGTCATCCTCGATGGGACCGACACGTTCGAGACCCGGTACACGCTCAACGACGCGGCGGTCGCCGCGGGCATCCCCGTCGTCCACGCCTCGGTCTTCCGGTTCGAGGGCCAGCTGACGACGTTCGTGCCCTACGAGGGGCCGTGCTACCGCTGCCTCTATCCGACCCCGCCGCCGCCGGAGCTCGCTCCGGGCTGCTCGGTCGCCGGCGTCCTCGGCGTCGTGCCCGGGATCATGGGCATGCTCCAGAGCCTCGAGGTGATCAAGCTCATCCTCGGGATCGGCGAGTCGCTCGCCGGCCGGCTGCTCCTCTTCGACGCGCTCGACACGACCTTCACCGAGCTCAAGCTCAAGCGCGATCCGAACTGCCCGGTTTGCTCGGATGCGGCCGTCGAGGCCCGCAAGGCCGGTCGGGCGGTTGAGACGGTCGGCGTCGGCGACGGCGGTCCGTTCGTCCTCGGCGGAACGGGGGTGGGCGCGTGAGCACCGTCCGGATCCCGCCGGTCCTCCGGGCGAACGCGGGCGGCGCGAAGCAGGTCGAGGTCGAGGGCGCGACGGTCGGCGAGGTCCTCCAGTCACTCGTCGGCCAGTTCCCCTCGCTCCGCGAGCAGCTGTTCGCCGGCGACGGCCAGCTGAACCGCTTCGTGAACGTCTACCTCGACGGCCAGGACGTCCGCTACCTCCAGGAGCAGGCGACGCCGGTCGGGGAGCGCGACACGGTCGTCATCCTGCCGGCGATGGCCGGGGGCGAGGCCTGACGATGGCCGCCATTCGGG
>DASTSC010000077.1:0-5855 GCA_035760905.1 Candidatus Limnocylindrales bacterium
CGGCTGAGCCGGTAGGCGTCCGCGATCGTCTGCTCGAGCGCGGCGAGGCCCGTCCGCAGGCGCTGATGCTCCTCGTGGATGATCCGACCTTCGACGCGATCGGCGGCCGTCACGTTCACCTCGCACCTCCGCGCGAGTCGATCGTCGTGTCGCTCCGGCCAGTCGCCGGCGGTCGACCACGGCGTCGATCCGACTTCAGCCTCGCCCCCGAGCCGCGTCGACAACAGGGCCATCCGTCCCGCGAGGGGGCGCCGTTCGTCGCTCCGATCCGGGTCAGATCGAGCGGTTCGCGATCGCGAGCTCCCGGCGGGTCGACGCCTCGAGCGCTCGCGCGGCGTCCGGCGAGAGCCGGTCGCAGGCCCAATCCCAGTGGATCGAGATCACGTCGCCGGGCCGGGCACCGGCCACGAATCCCGCGCCGTCGAGCGCCGAGCGGACCCGCGTCGGGCGGGCGGGTCCGAGGGCGAGCTTGCCGTCGACGAGCTCGATCCCCGGCGCGTCGACGGCCAGCCAGTCGCCGTCTGCCGCGACCACCGTTCCCCACCGGATCCGGCAGGCGTCGATCGTCTCGAGGATGCCCGGTGCCGGGCCACCACGAAGCAGCCCGAGCTTCGGAAAGACGTCGAGGACGTGGTAGGCGTGGACGGGCCAAGCGCCGGCGGCGGGCGTCTCCGCCAGCCAGCGCCAGGCGTCGGCCCGGAGGCGCCGCCGGAAGCGCTCGTCGAGCGAGCCTCCGAGGGCCCGGGCGCCGACCGATCGCTGGAGCGCGTTGCCCAGCCAGTAGGCCTCGACGACGCGCCGATCGAGCGGGTCGGCGATCGCGTTCGCGTGCGCGATCAACTCGAGATACGGCCAGGCCCCCTCGAACCGGCGGGCGAGGTCGCGGAGGAGGCGGTCGCGTTCGGCGGCGCTTCCGTCCGGCCGCGCCGCTCCCGTGAGGAGCGCCCCCGCCTCGTCGGGACCGCAGAGGCCCAGGCGGTTCGGTCCGTAGGCGTAGCGCGCGAAGAGGACGGGGCCGGAGACGGCGGTGTCGATCCGCGGATGCGCTCGACCCTCGTCGCGCGCGTCGCCCGCCTCAGCGATCGGCGAACGCATCGGCCCGGACCGTCTGGGCCGCCGGTGCGCCGGCGCGAGAGCGCAGGCCGAGGACCCCGACCGCCACCACCCCGGCCAGGATCAGGGCGTTGCCGCCGAGGACGACCGGGCTCGGAGCGGCGCCGCTCTGGAGCGCGCTCAGGGTGGCGGTGACGATCGCCCCGCCGACGAGGACCGACGTCACGACGGTCGCGGGAGCCCGCCGCAGCGCGGCGAACCAGGTACCGACATAGCCCGCGAGGAGGAGACCGGTGAGGGCGACCCAGGCCCACTGCGTCGCGCTGAGCGCGAGCAGCGCCGGCAGGCGCCCGCTGACGGCCAGGTAGACGACCAGGAGCACGGCGCCGAGGCCCATCCGAGCGGCGCCGAGCAGACCGCTGTCGACGCCGCGCGCCGCCGTCAGCAGGCGTCGGGCGACGACGACCTCGATCGACCAGAGGGCCGTGGCGGCCGCGATGAGGGTCTCGCCCGTGCCCCACCGAACGCCGTTCGGGGGCGCGATGAGGGTCTGCCCGGCGAGCAGCACGCCGAGGGCGCCGAGCTGGATCCAGCCGAGGCGCTCACCGAGGAGCGGGACCGCGAGCAGCGCCACCCAGACGAAGAGGGTCTTGTGGATGAACGCCGCCGACGGCGCGCTGGCCATCGCCAGACCGGAGAAGAACAGGACGAACGGCACGCTGCCGCCGACGACGGCGATGATCCCGAGGCCGGCAACCGAGCGGCGGTCGAGACCGCGGACGCGGCGTGGCGACCCCGCGAACCCGGCGGCGCCCGCGGCGACGAGCGCCGCGACGAGGATCGCGCCGGCGACGAGGTTCTTCGCGGTCGTGTAGACCGCCGCGTCGGGGACCTGCTTCACGCCCATCGCGTTGACCCAGATCGAGACACCGCTGATGAGCGCCGTCCCGAACGCGAGCGCGACGCCCGCGCCCGTCCCGTTCGGCAGCCGCCGTCCTGTCCTGACCATCGGTTCTCGACCTCCGCTGCTCTCAGCTGCCGTATCGGGCCGTGGCGAGGAGGGCGACCACCTCGCGCGCGTCGTCGGGTTCGAGCCGGCGCAGGATCGCGCCGCTCGCGACGAGCACCCAGTCGCCGGGCCGGACATCCGGAACGACGAGGGTCGTGGCGCGACGAACGGTGCCGTCCGTCTCGACCGTCGCCCCCTCGGCGTCGACGGCCGTCACTCGGCCGGGAAACGGGGTGCACATCGCCGCTCGATCTCCATCCGTTTTGATCGTCGCCCCGGCCACGGCGCCGGGCGAGGTCCGCCGGTCACTCGCTCCACGGCCGTTCGGCCCACCGGCCGGGACCGCGTGGACCGGGCCGTTCCGCGACCGTGAGCGCAACCCGGGCGATCGTCCGGGCGAACCGCGGCAGGGCCGCTCGAACGGGCGCCGAGAGCTGGCCGCCGTGGCGCACGTCGCCGGCACCGATGACGACGATGGCGCCTTCGATCGTCCGGCCGATGAGCATCTCGGCGAGCGCCACCGCGTCGGCGATCGGCAGCTCGTGCGTCGAGCGGACGTGGATCGAGCGGACGAACGCGCCGAGGCGCTCGAAGGGGATGACGGCGACGACGCCGGCGCCGATTCCGACCGCCGCGTCCGCGATCACCACCGGCCCGAGCGCGGCCGCGTCCACGAGCTCCTCCACCCGCACCTCGCCGACGGCGTGGACCCGGACGCCGGCGAGTGTCGCCCGATCGAGCGCGGCGAGCGCGGCCAGCGCGGCGCCGTCGTCGGCCCGGTCCGCGGAGCCGCAGACGATGAGGGTGGTCGTCGGTGCCGCGGCCGGGTCGGAGGGCCGGACGGCGAGGCGACCCGGTCGGGCGACCGCCAGCGGCGTCATGGCTCGGCCTCGATCCGGACGTCGAGGAAGTGGGTGGCGCAGCTGATGCACGGGTCGTAGCTGCGGATCAGCTGCTCGAGACGAAGGGTGGCCTCGTCCCGCGGCAGGCCGAGGACCCGCGGCGCGAACTCGCGCAGGTCCTGCTCGATGGCGCCCTGGTTCTGGCTCGTCGGCGGGACGATCTGGGCCGCCGCGATCAGGCCCCGCTCGTCGACCTCGTAGTGATGGAAGATCACGCCGCGGGGTGCCTCGGTCGACCAGGCGGCACGGGCCGGCCGGGGCGACCAGGCGACTCGCGGCTCGGCGGGCGTCCGGTAGGCGTCGATGACGTCGCGGGCGTCGGCGACGGCCTGGACGAGCTCGACCGCGCGAGCGGCGATCGACCAGTACGGATTCGTCCGGATCCGCTCGCCGAAGCCATGTCGGGCGAGGGCGTCGGCGGCGAGCGGGTGGAGCTGCCCGGCGTCGAGCGTGACCCGCGCCGACGGTCCGAGCAGGTAGATGCCGCCGTCGTGCGTTCGGGCGTGAAGCGCGTTCGATCCCTCGTGCTGCTCCTCGGCGAACGCGTCGTCCCAGCGGTCGGGCGCCAGGTCGAGCCCGGCGGTCGACACGAGCCGGCCGTCGGCATACGGGTAGGCGTTCGCGTCGCGGAGGGCGACGAGCGGACGGTCGCGGGCGAAGTCGGGCGCGTCGAGGCTGGCGACGGTCTCGACGGTGGCGAGCGCGTCGTCGAGCGCCGCGTCGAGGCTCCGCCTCACGGGCGCGAGCTCGGCCGGCCGGGGAACGCGCGAGAACCCGCCGACCCGGATGCTGACCGGGTGGATCGCCCGGCCGCCGAGGAGGGCCATGATCTCGTTGCCGACCCGCTTGAGCCGCAGGCCGCGCTCGACGAGGTCGCGGTGGTCGGCGGCCATCGCCACGGCCGACGGGTAGCCGAGAAAGTCCGGCGCGTGGAGCAGGTAGACGTGGAGGGCGTGGCTCTGGATCCACTCGGCCGCGTAGAAGAGGCGCCGCAGGGCCGCGACCTCCGGGTCGACGGTCACGCCGAAGGCGTGCTCGAAGGCCCGGACGGCGGTCATCTGGTAGGCGATCGGGCAGATGCCGCAGATCCGCGAGACGATGTCGAGGACCTCGTCCGGCGTCCGGCCGACGACGAGCCGCTCGAAGTAGCGCGGCGCCTCGAAGATCGACAGGCGGGCCTCGGTCACCTCGCCGCCGACGACGCGAAGCCGGAGCGAGCCCTCGCCCTCGACCCGGGTGACGTAACCGACGTCGAAGGTGGCGTCGAGGCCGGGGTCCGCGGTCGCGGTGCCGCCGCCGTTGATCTCCTCAGGCCGGTGCATCGGTCCCCTCCTCGGCGCCCAGCCCGACCGTTGCTTCGGGCGCATCGATGGTGGCTGCGTGCGGCCCCGCAGCCTCGCGGAACGGCTCGGCCCAGGCCGTGAACCCGGCGAACAGGCGCGAGACCTCGATCGGCGGCCGGCCGGCCGACAGCCAGTCGGCGAGCGCCGCGACGTTCGCGCCGTCACGCGGCCCGAAGCAGCCGAAGCAGCCGCGGCCGTAGGCGGGGCAGAGGGCGCCGCATCCGGCGGCCGTGACCGGGCCGAGGCAGGGCGTCCCGCCGGCGACGAGGACGCAGGTGTTGCCGCGCCGCTTGCACTCCATGCAGACCGCCTCGTCCGGCAGCTGCGGGCGGCGGCCGATGACCGCGGCGACGAGCAGCTCGCGGAGCTGGGCGGGGCTGATCGGGCAGCCGCGCAGCTCGGCGTCGACGGGCACGTGGTCGCGGACCGGCGTGGCCGTCGCCAGCGAGTCGATCCACTCGGGCTGGGTGTAGACGGCGCCACGCATCGCGTCGTGGTCGCGCCAGTTTCGGAGCGCCTGGATGCCGCCCGCGGTCGCGCAGGCGCCGATGGTGACGAGCGTCCGGGCCTGCCGCCGCAGCTCGACGATCTCCCGGGCCTGGTCGGGCGTGCTGATCGCCCCTTCTACGAGGAGGACGTCGTACGGGCCCGCCGAGCGAACCGAGCTCGCCTCGGGGAACTCGACGATCTCGAACCGATCGAGCAGCGGCAGCAGCTCGTCCTCGAGGTCGAGGAGCGTCAGCTGGCAGCCGTCGCACGACGCGAACTTCGCCACCCCGACGCGGATCGGCGCGGCCATCAGAGCCCCTCCCTCCCGAACGCGTCACCGAGCTCGGCGAGCGAGAACACGGGTCCGTCGCGGCAGACGAACCACGGCCCCAGCTGGCAGTGCCCGCACAGCCCTAGGCCGCACTCCATGTGCCGCTCGAGCGTGACCCAGACCCGATCGCGGCCGATGCCACGCTCGTCGAGGGCGTCGGCCGTCGCCTGCATCATCCGCTCGGGCCCGCAGACGAAGGCGATCGCCCGCTCCCCGTCCCACGTCTCGCGGTCGAAGAGGTGGGTGACCACGCCGACTGGTCGCGTCCAGGCCTCGCCAGCCCGGTCGACGGTCAGGGCGACCTCGAACGGTCCGTCGGCGGCCCAGCGGGCGAGCTCGTCGGTGTAGAGCAGGTCGGCCGGGGTTCGGGCGCCGTAGTAGAGCCGGAGCGTCCCGAAGCGATCGCGGTCAGCGGCGAGCGCGTCGAGGAGCGGACGGAGCGGCGCGAGGCCGATCCCGCCGGTTACCACGACGACGTCACGGCCGATCGCCCGCTCGAGCGGCCACGGCCGGCCGAGCGGACCGCGCAGGCCGACCTCGGCGCCGGGCCGGAGGTTCACGAGCGCGCTCGTCGCCGCGCCGACGGCCCGGATCGTCAGCTCGATCGAATCCGGGCGAACGCGCGAGACCGAGATCGGCAGCGGCGGGAACGCCGGCAGCTCGACCATGACGAACTGCCCGGGCCGCGTGGCGAGCAGGGCGTCCGAACCGTCGAGGACGAGCGTCGC
>DASTSC010000078.1:0-4002 GCA_035760905.1 Candidatus Limnocylindrales bacterium
CCGCGCGTTCGGCCGGACGCGCCGAACGCGGGGGGCGTTCGAGGGGTGCGCGCGCCGTCGGGTTGCCCCGCTCCGGACCCCCCCACCGGGGCGGGGGCCGCTCCCGCCAGCAGCCTCGACGCGAGCGAGAGGCCGAGTGTCACGAGACGTTCGGGCCCTGCGCCCCTAGCGCCGCGGCGGTCCGCCAGCCGAGGCTGGGCGGGCCGAGGTCCAGCCCCGTCTCGAGTTCGGCGACCCCGGTTCGCGGCCGAGCCGTGCCAGGCGGAGGCGCTCGAATGACCGTCCAGCGGGTCGTGATCATGGGAGCCGCCGGCCGCGACTTCCACGACTTCAACGTCGTCTACCGCGACGACCCCTCGTACCGCGTTGTCGCGTTCACGGCCGCCCAGATTCCCGGCATCGCCGGCCGGCGCTATCCGTCGGCCCTCGCGGGACCGCTCTATCCGGCCGGGATCCCGATCGTCGACGAGGCCGAGCTCGAGCGGCTCGTCCGCGACGAGCGGGTGGACCTCGTCGTCTTCGCCTACAGCGACGTCAGCCACGAGACCGTGATGCACGCGGCGTCGCGGGCGCTCGCGGCAGGCGCCGACTTCCTCCTCCTGGGGTCCGAGCGGACGATGCTCCGGAGCCATGTCCCGGTCGTCGCGGTGGGCGCCGTCAGGACGGGGTCCGGCAAGTCGCAGACGACGCGATACGTGGCTTCGCTCCTCGAGCGAGAGGGGATCCGGCCGGTCGTCGTCCGCCATCCGATGCCCTACGGCGACCTCGCCCGCCAGCGCATCGAACGCTTCGCGGGCTACGCCGACCTCGATCGGTTCGAAACGACGATCGAGGAGCGCGAGGAGTACGAGCCGCACCTCGATGCCGGGCGCGTCGTCTACGCCGGCGTCGACTACGAGGCGATCCTGCGAGCGGCCGAGACCGAGGCCGACGTGATCGTCTGGGACGGGGGCAACAACGACCTGCCCTTCTACCGGCCCGACCTCTACCTCGTCGTCGTCGACCCGCTTCGGGCCGGGGACGAGACCCGTTACCACCCCGGCGAGACGAACGTCCGGATCGCGGACGCGATCATCGTCAACAAGGTCGACAGCGCGACCCCCGCCGACATCGGCCGGGTCCGGGCGTCCGTCTCGGCCCTCAACCCGCGAGCCCCGCTGCTCGAGGCCCGGTCCGAACTGGGCCTCGACGGTCCGATCGCGGGTCGCCGCGTCGTCGTCGTCGAGGACGGTCCGACGCTGACCCATGGCGGGATGCCGTACGGCGCGGGGATCGTGGCCGCCCGGCGCTTCGGCGCCTCGGTCGTCGACCCGCGGCCGGCCGCCGTCGGCTCGATCCGCGACATCCTCGAGCGCTACCCGGCCCTCGAGCCGCTCGTGCCGGCGATGGGCTACGGCCCGACGCAGGTCCGCGAGCTCGCGGCGACGCTCGACGGGGTGGACGCCGACCTCGTCCTCGCCGCGACGCCGATCGATCTCACCCGAGTCATGACGCTCAACAAGCCGATCGTCCGTGTCCGTTACGAGCTCGCGCCACTCGACGAGGCCGCGGTCGCGGGCCTCCTCGAGCCGATCGTCGCCGGCGCGACGATCGCTCGCGGGGGCGGTGATCGCGAACGACCGGCGTCGCGCGCGGCCGTGGGAGCGCCGTCATGACGGCGTCTCCGCCGCTCGCCCGGCGAACACGCCGGCCGCCGGGCCTGCTGCCGCGTCACGTCCTGACGCTCCGATCGCTCGGCGCCGAGGGCCTCCGGGCGATCCTCGACCTGTCGGCGGCGATCAAGTCCAACCCCGACCGGTTCCGAAACGCCCTCGCGGGGCGGAAGGTCGGTCTCGTCTTCGAGAAGCCGTCGACCAGGACGCGGGTCAGCTTCGAGGCCGCGGCCTGGCTCCTCGGGATGCTCCCGATCTCGCTCCGCGGCGAAGAGCTGCAGCTCGGCCGCGGCGAGACGATCGCCGACACGGCCAGGACGCTGTCGCTCTACGTCGACGCGATCGCGATCCGGACGTTCGCCCAGTCGCGCGTCGAGGAGCTCGCGGCGGCGGCGTCCGTGCCCGTGATCAACGCCCTGACCGACGAGCACCACCCCTGCCAGGTCGTCGCCGACCTGCTGACGTTGCGCGAGGAGTTCGGGGCGCTCACGGCCCTGCCGGTCGCCTTCGTCGGCGACGGCGACAACGTCTGTGCGTCGCTCATCGAAGCGGCCGGCCTGACCGGCCTCGACCTCCGGGTGGCGACCCCCGAGGGCTACGACCCCGACCCCGCGATCGTCGAGGCGGCCCGCGAGGACGCCGAGCAGAGCCACGCCACGATCACCCTCATCCACGACCCGGCGGCGGCCGCCTTCGGCGCCCGGGCCGTCTACGCCGACGTCTGGACGTCGATGGGCCGGGAAGGGGACGCGGATGCCCGGCGGGCGGCGTTCGCCGGTTACCGCGTGGACGAGGCGCTCCTCCGCTGGGTCGATCCGACCGCGATCTTCCTCCATTGCCTGCCCGCGCACCGGGGCGAGGAGGTGACCGACGAGGTGATCGACGGACCGCGATCGCGCGTCTGGCGCGAGGCAGGCAACCGGCAGCACACCGAGGCTGCGCTCCTCTACGCGCTCCTGACCGGCGACCTTGCCGGTCCCACGGCGCCATGAGCGGCAGGATCGTCGCCGCGCTCGGTGGCAACGCCCTGATCCGTCGCGGCCAGCCGGGCTCGATGGAGGTCCAGCGGGCCAATCTGCGGGCCGCGGCGCGCGCCCTCGCGGACGTCGCCCGAAGCGGCGCCGACCTCGTCGTCACCCATGGCAACGGGCCGCAGGTCGGCTATCTCGCGCTCGAGGCCGAGGCGGCCCGATCGATCGTCGACCCGCCGCCGCTCGACGTCCTCGTCGCCGAGTCGCAGGGCCAGATCGGCTACCTCGTCGTCCAGGCGCTCGAAGCGGAGCTCGAGGAGCGGGGCGACCCGCGACCCGTCGTCGCCGTGCTTACGAGGACGCTCGTCAGTCCGCGCGATCGGGCGTTCGCCCGCCCGACCAAGCCGGTCGGACCAACGTACGACGCGGCCACGGCGCGAACCCTGGCCGCGGCGAACGGCTGGGCCGTGGCCCGGGACGGGGCGCACTGGCGGCGGGTCGTCGCCTCGCCGATGCCGCTCGCCATCCAGGAGGCCGGGCCGATCCGGAGCATCGTCGACGCGGGCGCCATCGTCGTCGCCTCGGGTGGCGGCGGGATCCCGGTCGCCCATGCGCGGCGCGGGCTGATGGGCGTCGAGGCCGTCGTCGACAAGGACCTCGCCGCGGTCGAGCTCGCGATCGCGGTCGACGCCGGGACGCTGCTCCTCCTCACCGATGTGAACGGTGTCCACCCGTCCTCCGACGATCTGTCGGGCGAGCCGCTGACCGCTCTCACGCTCGAGGAGGCCGACGCCGGGCTCACCGAGGGGCGCTTCCCGGCGGGCTCGATGGGTCCGAAGGTTCAGGCTGCCGCCTCGTTCGTCCGCCGGACGGGCGGGCGCGCCTTCATCGGCCGGCTCGACGAGGCGGCCGCGATCCTCACCGGCGACGCCGGCACCCGGATCGGACGCGAAGCCGATCTCCGGTCGTTGTCTGCGATGGGCGGCCGTCGGCCGGCGATCCTGACGGGAAACGGAAAGGGGCGTTGAGATGCACGGAACGCCGCTCCGCCGGGCCGAGCCCAGCCCGGCGATCCTCGCCTGGCTCTCGGACCACGGGGTCCCGTACTCGGTTCACCGCCACGAGCACGCCGCCACGGCCGCGGCCGCCGCGCGCGCGGACGGCGTGTCGATCCGGGCGTTCGTCAAGGTGCTCGCCGTCGAGACGGACGCGGGCGTCGTGGGCCTCCTGGCGCTCGACGCCGCGGATCGCGTCGATCTCGCCCTCGCGGCACGCGCGCTCGGCGCCCGCCACGTCCGGCTCCTGGCCGAGGACGAGGTCGGCCGCCTCACGCCGCTCGACGAGGCCGGCGCGCTCGCGCCGATCGGCCAGCTCTACGG
>DASTSC010000079.1:0-7628 GCA_035760905.1 Candidatus Limnocylindrales bacterium
ACGCCGACCGGTTCGCCAACCGCCGAGCCGACGGTCCGGCCGTCCCCCACCACGCCTCCGACGATCGCGGCCGGCCGCTGGAAGGGCGCGGGAACGCTCCTCTGGCCACGTCGGGCTCCGGCCATGGTTGCGCTCGGTGACGGTCGCGTGCTCGTCGTCGGCGACGAGGGCGGCAAGTACGAGGGGCCGCCCGAGCAGAGCCGCTTCGCCGAGCTCTGGAATCCGCGGACCGGCACCTGGCGTGAGACGGAGAGCCTGCCAGCGGCCCGGGGCCGCCTCGCGATCATCGCGCTCCGCGACGGCCGGGCGCTCGTCGCCGGCGGCTGGAACGAGAAGTTCGTCTCGTACTCGAGCGCGTACGTCTACGACGGCCGGACCGGGAGATGGACGAAGACCGGCCTCATGGGCACGGCCCGGACCGCGCCGGCGATCGCCGTGCTTCGGGACGGACGCGTGCTCGTCGCCGGCGGCGGGTACTTCACGGGTCTTCGCACCGAGGCGGCTGCGATTGACCTCGCAGCCTACTCAGGGCCCGCGGTCGGGGGCGCCGACGTTCGACTCGCCGACGACTGGCCGGGCCCGGACGGTCGACCGCTCGCCACTGCCGAGCTGTTCGATCCCGCGACCGGCCAGTGGACGCCGACGGGGCCCATGCGGCACGCGATCTGGAGTGGATCCGCGGTCACGCTCAGGGATGGTCGCGTCCTCATCTCCTCGGTCGATCCGAGCTACCACCCCGTCCTGGAGGTCTACGACCCCGCCGCCGGCCGGTTCACGACGGTCGCGACGCCGTCCGCGCCCTCACCTGAGGTGCTGACAGGTCTCGGTGTGCCCTCGGACGTCGTCGGACGACTTTCGCCGTCGGACCTCGGCACAGTCGCTGCCCTGCCAAACGGGGACGCCCTCTTCGTCGCCACGAGGGGAAGCGCGTCGTCCGGGGACGACGAGTACTCGGTGACCCGCACGCTTCGCCTCGAACCCGACCGTCAGCGCTGGAGCGACATCGGCGCACCGACGGTCGAGTACGGGCGCGACGTCGACGGCCGGTGGACGGTCACGACACGCGGCCCGCGTCACCCGACCGGGATCGCCGTGGCGCTGAGCGATGGGCGGGTGCTGCTCGCGGGTGGCCTCGATGCCAGCGGAGACCCTTCGCGCCACGCCGAGCTCCTCGACCCGCTGAACGCGGAGTACGTGACGCTGCCGCGGATGCCCGGCGCCCGCGTGGATGCCGTCGGGGTCGCGCTCCGCGATGGGAGCGCGCTCGTGGCGGGCGGCTGGACCAACGGCGGCGACGGCTGGCCCATCGCGCTTGGCGACACGTTCCGCTTCGTGCCGGCAAGGTGACGAGGGGGTGTGAGATGACGCGACCACGTCGGATCCTCGCGCTCGTGGCGGTCGCGACGATCGCGACAGGGTGCTTCGGCGGTGCCTCGTCACCCACGTCCCCCTCGCCGAGCGCAACGGCTGCTCCCACGGGCGGCGGCACGGTCAGCTCGCCCCCGACGGCGACCCCGAGCCAGTCGTACGGATCGTCAGCGGCCCTGGGCGCGTGGGTCACGGCCGGCGCGATCCCGCTCGAGGCCGGGATCCGGCTCGTGCCGATGAAGGGCGGAGCCCTCGCGCTGACCTCCGGCTGGACCGACGAGCCGAACCGCGCCGCGTTCTGGGACGCCACGACGTCGACGTGGCGGGAGGTGACGGGGCTGAACAAGGGACGCTCGGCGTTCGCGCTCGCGCCGCTCACCGACGGGCGCGTCCTCGTCGCCGGTGGCGAGAACGACGTTCGGGCTGCGTACTCGAGCGCCTACGCGTTCGATCCGACGTCGGCGGCCTGGACGAAGGTCGGGCTGCTCGGGACGGCGCGGTTCGAGCCGGCGGCGGCCGTCCTGCGTGACGGCCGCGTCCTCGTCGCGGGCGGCCGGTACAGCGCCGGGGAGGCCGAAAGGCTCCTCATGGCCGCGCCGACGAGGACGGCGGGCGTCGTTCCGGGCACGCCCACGCGGTTCGCCGACGTGGACGTTCCGCCGTACGGCATCGCCCTCGCGACCGCGGAGCTGTTCGATCCGACGACCGGGACCTGGTCCGCGACCGGCAACCTGCGACGAGCGGTCTCCGGCGCCGTCGCGACGACCCTCGCAGACGGCCGCGTCCTCGTCGTCGGGGCGTCGAGCTGCGAGATCTACGACCCGGCGACCGGCCGGTTCGCGACCGTCGGAAGCGTGCCGACGTTCGATCGCGCAGCGCTGGCGCGGCTGCTTCCGGGCGCCGTCCTCGGTCCGTACGCCGGTGACCGGCCCGACCTCCTCTTCTCGATCGGCGCGCTCGTCCCGCTCGATGACGGCGGGGCCGTCCTCATCGGGCACGCGGAGGAATGGAAGCACGAGGCCGACGTCACGAGGTCGTTCCGCTTCGACCCGAGATCGGAGAAGTGGACAGAGATCGGGCGGACCTTCGTGAGCGGCTGGGACTCGGGCCGTGAGCACGAGCTGTCGCTGCCGGGCGTGCCGAACCTCGACGGTGCCGCCGTGGCGACCCTGCCCGGCAATCGCCTCCTGATCGCGGGCGGAAACGGCGTGGTGGTCGCGACGGACAACGGCCACCTTCGGCCGACGGCGGCCGTCCTCGTCTACGACGCCTCGACGGACACATGGTCCGACGGTCCGGCGATGCCCGAGGCGCGAACAGGCGCGGTCGCGGTGACCCTCAGCGACGGGTCGATCCTCGTCGTCGGCGGGTCGCACGACGACGCGAGCGGGGACTGGGTCGACGTCCGCGAGGCGACCCGGTTCGTGCCGTCGATTGAACCACCGCGACCCGAACCGACCCCGACGCCCGTGCCCACGCCCGTGCCGACCCCGACGCCCGATTCGGTGACAGGTTGGCCGACGATCAGCCGGGGCGCGCTGACGATGACCGGCCGCTTCCCCTCGCCCGACTACCAGACCTCGAGAGGCAGGCTCAGGCTCCGGGTCGCGATCGACGGGCTGAGGCCGAACGCGCAGATCAAATTCGTCGCCGCGGCCCGCTGGAGGATCCTCTGGGTGTGCGGTGTCGAGCCGGAGCCGTGCGGGGATGCGGGATGCGCGTTCCTCATGTGGCGATGGTCGACCGGGACCTCGCGGGCGAACGCGCGGGTCCACGCGACTGATGACGGCAGCGCTGTCGCGACGATGACCCTCGCGGCCGTACCGCCCGAACCCTCGTGCCCGGCTGACCGCACGGCCCGATGGGGAACCTTCGGCGAGACCTGGAGCCGGATCCGCGTGTCGGCGCCGGGGCTCTTCCTGACGCTCACTCCGCCACGCCTCGAGTGGCAAGACACGGTCTAGGTCGGTCGGGGTGTTCAGGAGCGCGCCCCTTCCGGCGGGCCGCGATCGGAGCGTCCCCTGAGGCAAATGCTCTAGCGTGAGGTCGTGGACGAGTGGGAGACGCTGCGGTGCGCGGGTTGTGGTGAACCGATCGAGGAGGATCAGCAGGTCATCCGGCTCTCGATCGGGATCGGCCGGCCGGGCGAGTTCAGCCACCTGCTCATGCGCGAGGACGCCTACCTCCACGCCGGTCACCCGGACGCCGGGCCGTGGGGCGACGAGCCGACGAACGAGCGCTGGTGCGCCACGCCCGAGGGCTTCGACCATGCCCTCTGGACGCTTCGGGTGCACGGGACGACCGGCGCTTCCGGGCGCTACCGTGGCGAGTAGGCCATCAGCGCCACCTGGGGGCCGCTCGCGAGGACGTGCGAGGATTGGCCCGTGACCGTGCCCGTCGCCTCGTGACCACGCCTTCGGATCCCGCCGTCGAGGCGGTCACGACCATTCCCTTGCATGCCGAGCAGCATGTCCCGGTCGACCTCGACGCGGCAAATGCCGCGCTCGCCGACCCGGGCTGGCTCGGAGACCTCGTCGACGGGCCGCCCGGCGAGCCCGACGTCCGTCGCGTCGCCGCCGACCTCGAGCTGCCCGTTCGCGACGGCAGCGCGCCGGGGCCGGTGCGCAAGTCCGCCTTCATCGACCTCGGGCCGCCACGCCGCGTCGAGGACCGTGTGACGGCCACCGTCGGCTGGCAGTCGGCGACGTTCGCGCCGCTCTTTCCGGTCTTCTCGGGCGACCTCGTCATCACCCCCGACGGTCTCGCGCTCGACGGCCGGTATGCGCCGCCGTTCGGCCGGCTCGGTCTCGTGATCGACGCCGCGCTCCTCAACTTCATCGCCCGCCGCACCGCGCAGGCCTTCGTGGCCCGGCTCGCGGCGCGGCTCAGTCTCTGACCCTGTTGGGGGAGCGGCTGCCCGCAGACGGCACCAGCTCGGCGAGCCGATCGACCTCGTCCGGGTCGTCCGAGCACGGGCGGAGGACGAGCTCGTCGACGCCCTGCGCCGCCTGGCGCTCGACCAGCTCGAGCACGCCACTCGGCGTGGTCGGGACGCCACGGAGCCGACGAGCAGCGAGCTCCGGGTCGTGCCCGTACGCCTCCTCGACGTACGCCCGGGCAGCCCTGCCGGCGTCAGGCCCGAGCGCGAAGTAGCTTCCCGCCACCCAGCGCGGGCGGCCCTCTCGGCCCGCGTCGGCCCACGCGCTCACGGTCCGCGCCCAGAGCTCGGCCATCCGGCCCGGGTCGCCGCCCCCGGGTGCCATGAAGCCGTCGCCCCACGCCACGACCCGGCGCACGACCGCGTCGACGTAGCCGCCGATGAGGAGCTCGGGTCCGCCCGGACGGGCAGGGGACGGGCCGACCGAACGGCCGTCCTCCGCGACCCCCTCTCCGCGCCAGATCGCGCGCAGCCTCTCGAGCTGCTCGTCGAACCGCAGGCCTCGGGTCGCGAACGAGCTCCCGGTCGCGGCGTAGTCGCCTGGCCGCGCGCCGAGGCCGAGCCCGAGGGTGAGCCGGCCGTTCGAGATCGCGTCGATCGACGCGGCCTGCCGGGCGAGCAACGTCGTCTCACGGTTCGGCGCGACGACGACGCTCGCGAGCAGGCGGACCTGTCGGGTCATGCCGGCGGCGGTCGCGAGGACGGCCAACGGTTCGAGCGAGGCCTCGACGACGCGATCGCCGGCGGCGAGGCTCGAGAACGGCCCGGCCTCGATCCTCGCGATCCATTCGCGGAGCAGGTCAGGCCGACCGGCGGCGAGCCGGGTGGGCAGGCCGACGGCTATGTCGATCGCGGCGCGGGTTGGCGACGTGGTGTTCAGGCGGATCCCTCATCTTTACCGATGCAGGGCCGAGGGACGGCACGCTCGAGAGGAGAACGACCACGCCATGACGGCCCCGGTCGCCCTGGGCCTCCGGGCCAACCTCGGCCAGTTCGCGCTCCTCGTCGGAGTCAACGCGCTCGTCGGCGGGATGGTCGGCCAGGAGCGGACGGTGGTGCCGCTCCTCGCGTCGGACGTCTTCGGGGTCCAGGGCCTCACGGCCACGCTCACGTTCCTCGTCGCGTTCGGCGTCACGAAGGCTGCGGCGAACCTCGTCGCCGGGGCGCTCGCCGATCGCTTCGGGCGACGCCCGGTCCTCCTCGCCGGCTGGCTCTTCGGGTTGCCGGTGCCGCTGCTGCTGATCTGGGCCCCGACCTGGGCCTGGGTCGTCGCGGCCAACGTCCTGCTCGGCCTGAACCAGGGCCTGACCTGGTCGACGACCGTGATCATGAAGATCGACCTCGTCGGTCCTGCCCGGCGCGGCCTCGCGATGGGCCTCAACGAGGCGGCGGGCTACGGCGCGCTCGCGGTGACGGCGCTGGCGACCGGCGCGATCGCCGAGGGGGCGGGCCTCCGGCCGGCGCCGTTCCTGCTGGGTCTCGCCTATGCGGGGCTCGGACTGTCGGTCTCGGCGCTGCTCGTCCGCGAGACGTCCGGCCACGTCGCCTCCGAGCAGGGTCCTCGAACGCCGGCGATTCGGATGACCTGGCCGACGGTCTTCGCCCGGGCGACGCTCGTCGATCCGACGCTGTCGGCCGCGTCCCAGGCCGGCCTCGTCAACAATCTCAACGACGGGCTCGCCTGGGGCGTGTTGCCGCTCTACTTCGCCGCCGCCGGCCTCTCCGTCGGCGAGATCGGTCTCCTCGCGGCGACGTATCCGGCGGTCTGGGCCGTGGCCCAGGTCGGCACGGGTGCCTGGTCCGACCGCGCCGGCCGCAAGCCGCTCATCGTCGCCGGGATGCTCGTCCAGGCCGGCGCGATCGCCGTGATCGCGGTCGGCTCGACGTTCCCGGTCTGGCTCGCTGCCGCGGCGACGCTCGGGCTCGGGACGGCGCTCGTCTACCCGACGCTCCTGGCCGCCGTAGCCGATGTCGCCGAACCGGCCTGGCGGGGCTCGGCGCTCGGCGTCTACCGCCTCTGGCGGGACCTCGGCTTCGCCGTCGGAGCGCTCGCCGCGGGTCTCGTCGCCGACGCCGCCGGCGTGCCGGCCGCGATCCTCGGCGTCGCCGCGCTCACCGCCGCGTCAGGCGTCGTCGTCGCGATCCGGATGCCCGGCCCGCTTCCCGGAAGCGGACGCACCCGCGGTTGACGGCGGCTCGACAATCCGCGAGGGAGGGGACCGATGACCGAGACGACCACCATCGACAGGCTCCTCGCGGCCGCCCGGGGCCGGATCGATCGCCTGCGACCGCCCGAGGCGGTCGCGGAGGCTTCCGCCGGGGCCCTGATCGTCGACACGCGCTGCGCCGAGGCTCGCGCGGCGACCGGGGTCATCCCGGGCTCCGTCCACGTCCCCCTGTCGGTGCTCTTCTGGCGGCTCGATCCGACGTCGGGGAGCCACGACGCGACGCTCTCCGACCGCGGTCGACGGGTGATCCTCGTCTGCGCCGACGGCTACAGCTCGAGCCTCGCGGCGGCGACCCTCCGCGACCTCGGCTTCGCCCTGGCGGCCGACCTCGACGGCGGCTTCAACGGCTGGCGCGCCGCGGGCTTCCCGGTCGAGCCGCTCGGAGCCTGATCACTCCGCTGGCCGGTCCTGCGTGCCGGCCAGCGGCAGCGACCCTTCAGCGCGACCCCGCCTCCGCGCCGAGGACCTCGCGCAGCTTCGCAGCGAACTCGGCGGGCTTGCCGGCCCACGGTCCGTCGCCCCCGACGAAGCCGCCGTGGTGGCTCGGGAACAGGACCACCTCGGTTCCCAGTCGCTCGGCCACCGCGTACGCGCCGCGACTCGCCATCGTCCCGTCCGACTCCTCGCCGGCGCCGATGACGATCCGCGTCGGGGCCGCCCGAAGCGCCTCGAAGTCCGGCTCGTAGTGGGTCGTTCCGATGAGGTTCTGGCTCAGGAGGACGTCGTCGCGCGAGCCGTCGTCCGCCGCGGGCAGCCCGAACATCGCCGGGTCGGGGGCCGGCTGGCCCGCGATCTCGGCGGTGAACGGACCGTGATGGCTCGTGTGGGCGATGAACGTCGCCATCCCCGCGCCGAAGCCGTTCCGCTGGTAGGCATCCCCGATCGCCCGGACGGCCGCGAGCGCCCATTCCCGATCGGGCAGGATCGAGGCCAGGGGCGGCTCGTGGGCGACCAGGATCCGGACGTCGTCCGGGTGGCGGGCGACGAGGGCGAGCGCATTCACGGCCCCGCCGCTGCTGGCGAACAGGTCGACGGGGCCGCCGACCGCCGCGATCACCCGGTGGAGGTCGTCGGCCTGCTGGTCGGGCGTGTTC
>DASTSC010000080.1:0-1090 GCA_035760905.1 Candidatus Limnocylindrales bacterium
CCGTCGCCGCCCGAGCCCGCCGATCGGAGACCGGCGTGATCGCGAGATGATCGGGAGTGAAGTCGCGCTGGCGATGATCCGGTCGTGCGCGACATCCAGGCGGGACGTGCCCTCCGCGCCTTGAGGAAGCGGCGGGACCTGTCGCAACGCGAGCTTGCCGACCTCCTGGACCTGAGCCAGTCCACCGTCTCGCTCGCCGAGCGCGGCCAGCTCGATCGGCTCGCGCTCCGCGTGATCCGGCGGTTGTTCGAGGCCCTCGAGGCGAGCGCCGAGCTCGACATCCGCTGGCGACGAGGACAGCTCGATGCGCTCATCGACCGTCGACACGCGGCGTTGGTCGAGGCGACCGTTCGGCTTCTCCGCCGGCTCGGCTGGCTCGTCGAGGTCGAAACCTCGTACTCGGTCTACGGCGAGCGTGGGTCGATCGACATCCTCGCCTTCGATCCTCGCTCGCTGACGCTCCTCGTCGTGGAGGTGAAATCCGAGCTGGGCGGGATCGAGGTCACGATCCGGAAGCTCGATGAGAAGGCGAGACTCGGGGCCGCCGTGGCAGGTGACCGTTTCGGGTGGCGAGCGGGAACGGTCGGCCGGCTGCTCGTGCTACCGGCGACCACGGCGGCGCGGCGTCACGTCCGGGAGCACGCGGAGACCTTCGAGGTCGCGCTGCCGTTGGCGTCGGCGGAGGTCCGTCGCTGGCTCCGGTACCCCATCGGCCGCGCCGCCGGCATTCTCTTCGTGCCATCCACGAACCCGGGCAATCAGCGGCGCGTTTCGAAGCAGCTCGGACCGCCCCCTCGGAGCCCGATGAGCACGATCGCGCTCGAGCGGCGGCGCGGCACGCGCCGATCTCCGACGCCAGAGCGTTCGCCTATCGCTCTGGTTGGTATCTGGCGCGATTCCAGCCGGAAAAGCGCCGAATAGCAGTGTGGGCGATGGGCGGCGGCGGGCCATCGGGTGCGGCCGATGGGAGACGCGCCGACCTCAGTACGCGGCCAACTGGCGGACTGCCGCCTCGATCCGGTCCGGGTTGACCATGAACCAGTCCTCGAGGAGGTGGTTGTAGGGCACGCCGGGCACGTCGGGACCGGCG
>DASTSC010000081.1:0-5064 GCA_035760905.1 Candidatus Limnocylindrales bacterium
CGGGATCGGCGGCCGGGACCGCGGTCGGAGCCCCCTCGAGCACGAGCTCGATCGCCTCGTCCGGATCCTCCTCGTCGTCGCGATCGGGCTGATCGTCATCACGTCGGGCCTCGGCTTCGTCCGCGGCAACTCGATCGGGGCCAACCTCCTCGCCGGGATCTCGGCGGCGATCGCGGCCATCCCGGAGGAGCCACCCGTGCTCCTCGCGGTCATTCTCGGCCTCGGCGCGTACCGCCTCCTCAAGCGCGGCGTCCTCGTCCGCCGGCTCAACGCCGAGGAGATCCTCGGCGCCGTCGACCTCGTGATCACCGACAAGACCGGCACCCTGACGCGCAACCGCCTCGAGGTCGTCAGCGTTCGGGATCCCGACGGGATCGTCTCCGACGAGGCCCGGCGCAGTCGCGTCCTCGAGGCCGCGATCCGGGCCGAGGACGATGCCTGGGCGCAGCACGCGGGCGCGGTCGCGGGGTCGTTCACCCAGGCCCTCCGGCGGGCCGCCATCGACGCGGACGCGGACCCGGTCCTCGATCCTCGGCAGCTCGTCGCGGTGGAGCCCGTGACCGACCGGCACCCGTACTCGATGACGGTCGCGCGCGAGGACGGCCGCCTCGAGGCGGCGGCCCTCGGGGCGCCGGAGGCGATCCTCGACCTCGCGTTCTCGGAGCCGGGGGCCGACGGCTCCGCCGAACGCGCGCGCTGGCACCGGGCGGTCGAGGCGGCGACCGCGGCCGGCGAGCGCGTCGTCGCCCTCGCCACGCGGCGGGACGGGCTCGACTGGTCGATCGACGCCCTCGTCGGCTTCGCCGATCCGGTGCGGGCGGGTATCGAGGAGGCGGTCGGGGCGACGCGAGCGGCCGGCATCCAGGTCGTCGTCGTCACCGGCGACCATCCCGCGACCGCGGCCTCGATCGCGCGAGCGATCGGCCTCGAGGACGGCGACATCGTCACCGCCGGCGACCTCGAGCGGCTCGACGACACGGAGCTGAGGCGAGCCGTGGCCGACCTCGCCGTCGTCGCCCGCTCGACGCCCGACGACAAGCGGCGGCTCGTCGAGGCCGCCCGCGCCGGTGGCCGCCTCGTCGCCGTCACCGGAGACGGCGTGAACGACGCCCCGGCGCTCAACCATGCCGACGTGGCGGTCGCGATGGGCAGCGGCACCGGTGTCGCCAAGGAGGCCTCCGACCTCGTCCTCGGCGACGATTCGTTCGCCACCCTGGTCTTCGGGATCGCCGAGGGCCGGCGAATCGTCGACAACGTCGAGAAGGGCCTCGTCTTCATCGTCTCGACCCACGTCGCCCTGCTCGGCTTTCTGCTGATCGCGACGCTCGCCGGCTACAGCCAGCCGCTCCTGCCGATCCAGATCCTCTGGCTCGAGCTGTTCATCGACCTCTCGACGTCGGTCGCATTCGAGCGCGAGCCTGCCGAGCCGGACGTCATGCATCGCCCGCCGCGGCCGGTCGGGCTGCCGCTGCTGCCGCGCTCGCTCCTCGCCCGCGTCGCGGTCGCCGGCGGCTTCACCGCCGTCGCCGCGCTCTGGCTCATGTCGAGCCACCCGGGCGACGGCGATCACGTCCGCTGGCTCGCCTACACCGCGCTCGTCTGCGGGCAGGTCGCCCGGGCCTATGCGAACCGCTCGATCCACGTTCCGGTGACCCGGCTCGCGGTCAACGGCCTCCTGCTGGCGATGGTCGTCGGCGTGGTCGCCGTCCAGGCCGCGTTGCCGTTCGTTCCGCCGCTCGCCGAGGCGTTCCGGGCGACCCCGCTCGACGCGGCCGACTGGGCCCTCGTCGCGGTCGTCGCCTTCGGGCCCGCGATCCTGGCCCAGCTCGTCAGGGCCGCCGGCGGCCGGACCTGGGTCGCCTGATTCGACCCTGTCGACGGCCACGATCAGGCGGCCTTGATGGCCCTCGTCAGGTGTGCTTGACGCCGTCGTCGGGGCATCCCTACGATTGGCCGAACAGCGTCCCCAGCGAGGAGATCCGTGCTCCCCACGTTCGTCATCGGCCTCCGCGAGGGTCTCGAGGCATCGCTCATCGTCGGCATCATCACGGCCTTCCTCGTCCAGCGGAACGAGCGGGCCGCGCTCCGCCCGATGTGGCTCGGGATCGGCGTCGCGGTCGCTCTCTGCCTCGCCGTCGCCGTCGGGCTCAATGTCGTCGGGGCGTCGCTGCCGTCGCGCGAACGGGAGCTGATGGAGGGCGTCCTCGCGCTCGTGGCGGTGGCCGGCGTGACGTACATGGCCGTCTGGATGCGCAACCACGCCCACGAGCTCAAACGGAACCTCGAGGCCGAGGCGGCGACCGCCCTCGTCAGCGGATCGGTCATCGGGCTCGTCGGGATGGCCTTCCTGGCCGTCCTCCGCGAGGGCCTCGAGACCGCGGTCTTCCTCCTCGCCGCCTTCCAGAGCTCGACGGATCCGCTCGCCACCGGCAGCGGCGCGCTGCTCGGGATCGCCGTGGCCGTCGGTCTCGGCTACGGCCTCTATCGCGGCGGCGTCCGGATCAACCTCGGCCGGTTCTTCCGGGCGACGGGCTTCGTCCTCGTGCTCGTCGCGGCGGGCCTGACCGCGAGCGCGGTTCACGCGCTCGCGGAGGCCGGCGTCGTGACCGTCCTCCAGTCGCGCGCGCTCGACCTGTCGTGGCTCGTCGCCCCGGGAACGGTCACGGGCTCGCTCCTGACAGGGATCCTCGGCTTCCGGCCGGTACCGACGGTCGCCGAGGTGGCCGCCTGGCTCGTCTACGCGGTCCCGATGACCGCGATCGTCCTCTGGCCGCAGCGTCGCCCCGCACGCGCGCCGGCGGCCGCCCGGCCCGAGGCGGCCTGATCCCTCTCGCCCGCGCTCGCGACCCCCGACCGTTCGCCGCGGGAGCGTTTGTGCGCCCCGTGCGTTCCGCGATCCTCGCGGTCGGCGCGGCGGCCCTCGTGGTCGGCTGCGGCGGGACACCGGCGACGTCGGTCGCCGTCACCCTCCGTGACGTCGCGATCGAGCCCGTGCCGGCCGAGGTGTCGGCCGGTCCGGTGCGCTTCACCGTCCAGAACGCCGGGGCCGCGGTCCACGAGCTCGAGGTCTTTCGGGTTCCACCGGGCGTCGACGGGAACGCTCTCCCCCTCGACGATCACGTGGCCGACACGGAGGCGCTCGAGATCGTCGACGAGGTCGAGGAGATCGCGCCGTCGACCGGCGCGACGCTCTCGGCCACGCTCCCGTCGGGGACGTACGTCCTCATCTGCAACATCGCCGGCCACTACGAGGCCGGGATGCACAGCACGTTCACCGTCCACTGACGCCTCGGGCCATTCGGCCGGTCACCTCGTGACCGACGTCGCTGGCCGCGGCGGGCCGCTCGCGCGACTCTGAGCCTGTCCACGCAGGCCGCGGTCGCGGTGTGGGATGGGAGGCGCGCGATGATCGAGACGAGACCCGCCGAGGCGACGACCACCCGTGCGGCGATGCCGTCGGCGGTGGCGTACATCGACGACGAGCACGCGATCGTCGTCAAGAATCTGCCCGACGCATCGATCGGGGTCATCGACATCCCGTGCCGGAAGCCCGAGGACCTTTCCTACCTCGTTCGGATCGTCGACGAGATCGGTCCGCGCCGCCGGGTGGCGATCCTCGGACCGGACCGGCTCCGACTGGAGCTCGAGCGCGAGTACGTGACCCTCTACCGGCGACCGGATCTCCTGGTCGACGTCGAGGAGTCCGACGGCGAGACGGCGGCGCACCTCATCGATCGCCTCGAGGAGCTCTCCTCCTAGCCCGGGCGACACGTCCCGGGCGGGCCGGCGAGGCCCGAGCCGGGGCCCTCCGCCGGACCCTCAGGCCCCGACCTCCACGGGCGCCTGCGCGAGGCCGGCCGCGACGAGGATGTCGCGGCCGGTTTTCGTCGCGTCGGGAGCTCCGAGCGCGAGGCGCTGCCGCTCGACGGCCACGAGCGTGGCGAACTCGCGGCGGGCGACGGCGACGGCCGGATGGCGAGCCAGGCGACCGGCGGCGTCCTCGAGGAACGCCGCGTAGAGGGCGAGGGGTCCGGCCGCCGCCACGTCCCGCTCGAGCGAAGGCTGTACCCCGATCGCGACGAGGAGGCGGGCGAAGAACGCGGCGACGTCGGCGGCGGCATGATCGGCGAGCTGGGAGTGGCCGCCCCGGCGCAGGAGCGGCGCCGGCGAGCTGAAGACGGCGACGGTCGCATCGCCGACCCGATCGGCCCGGAGCGTGCCGCCGAACGTCACGTAGTCGTTCGAGACGTGAAGCCGGTCGACCAGCCGGATCTCGCCCCAGGCGAACGGCCGCTCGAGCGGTGTCGGCGTGTCGCGATCGAGGACGGCGAGCGTGCCCCGACCCGCCAGCGTTCGCCAGTAGTGGACGGCCTCCGGGTCGAAGTGGCGGAGCGTCGGCCGGGGGCTGATCGAGGCGACGACGTAGGCCGGTCCGCTCCCGTCGGGCAGGTCGGGGTGCGCGAGGAAGCCCCAGTCCCCCAGCCGGGTCGCGGCCTCGGCCGGCGCGAGCGGGGGCTCGGCAGGACTCCGACCGAGACCCCGGGCGGTCGTTTCGGTGACGGTCATCGGCGATCGGCCGGCCTCGCCGTCACGAGCGGCTGCGCGTCGAGGACCGGCAGCACGAACCGCTCCTCCTGGGCAACGTGGGCGGCGACGATGCAGTGGAGGCTCGCGATGCGGGCGACGATCCGGAAGGCGAGCTCCATGCTCCACCGCTCGCGCAGCTCCTGGGCGTCGGTCTCGAGGCCCACCGCGATCTCGTTGATCTGGGTGTGCTCGAAGCGGAGCACGCGCGTCGCCCACGGCGTCTCGGCCTCGCGGTCGAGCTGCGGGTAGAGCCACGCGTCCTCCCAGGCGGCATGCGGCAGGAGATCCCGGCGGATCCATTCGAGGGCCCGGTGGACGCGATCGGAGAGCTCCGGCCGGCTGAGCCGGTAGGCGTCCGCGATCGTCTGCTCGAGCGCGGCGAGGCCCGTCCGCAGGCGCTGATGCTCCTCGTGGATGATCCGACCTTCGACGCGATCGGCGGCCGTCACGTTCACCTCGCACCTCCGCGCGAGTCGA
>DASTSC010000082.1:0-13258 GCA_035760905.1 Candidatus Limnocylindrales bacterium
GGCCGTCAGCTCGAGGCCACCGAACCGGCTCAGCTGGTAGTCGGCGGCGAGCAGGTCGAGGGCGAGCCCCGGCGGGGGAAGATGCGCCGCGCCCCCTTCGGCGCCGTGCCGCCCCATCGTCCGCACCCGCGCGGCGTGTTCGGCCGGTGACTCGCCCGGTGCGCGCCGCGTCTCGGGTGATCGCTCGAGCACCCCAAGCGCCGCGAGGTACGCCTCTTCCGCAGTCGTCGGGCTCGGGCGCCGCCGGCCGAAGAGCCCTCGACGACCGCGTCGCGGCCCGGTGATCACCGGCTCCGACGTGTCGATCCACCGCTCCTCGGGCACGTCGCCACCCGGCCGGGCGAGGACGTCGCGGGACCAGAGACGGGCGAGGACGAGGATCCCGACGGCGATGAGCACGAGCACGACGACGCCGAGGATCGCGAAGACCGTCATCGAGGTCGTCTCGACCTGCGGTGCGATCGTCCCCGCCCCCGCGTCGCCGGTCTCCGGCTTCGGGCTGTTGTTGACCGCCGCGAGGACCGCCACGAGGACGAACCAGAAGGCCGCGTAGGCGAGGATGACCCAGCGCGTGACGTGCCGGAACCCGGCGATCGTCCCGAGGAGGAGGACCGGCACGAAGAGGACCGTGATCAGCACCTGGACGACCGGTCCGACCACGCTCGCGATCGGCAGCGCCAGCAGCGAGACCGCGACGACCAGCAGGACGAGCAGCGCCAGCCAGGCCCGGTTGCCGCGCCAGTCGAAGCCGGCCGTCCCGCGGAGCGCCGCCAGGCGGGCCACGCCGACGCCGATCGTCGCCGCGCCGAGGAAGAGGACGACCGCCGGCCGGGCCGCGTCGAGGAAGCGGCCGTGCCAGGGTTCGGCGAGGACCCCGGCGACGAGGATCGGCAGCGCGAGCGCCGGGAGGGCGATCCGGATGAGGGTCTCCATCGCGCCCTCGGAGCTTGCCGCGTTGCCGTGCGCCGAGCCGCGGAGGAACGCGAGCCCGGCGAGCCAGCCCGCCGGATGGCTCCCGACCGCCGCGGGGATGTCGAGACGACCGAGCGCCGCGAGCGTCGCGCCGTCCGCGAGCCAGCCGACGACGGCGGCACCGAACGTCAGCCAGACGGTGAGGCTCGGCCAGTCCGGTCGACCGCCGAGCCGGCGGGCGAGCCCCAGCCCGACGAGCGCGGCCACGACCGCGCCGCCGATGAGCAGGGAGGCGTCCTCGTGAACGGCCGACGCCACGAGCGCGGCCACGATGGAGATCCAGGCCCCTTCCGCGAGCGCGGCCAGGACGCCCGGCAGGAGGCCGAGGAGCGCGCGCCCGACGCTCATTCGACCACCACTCGCTCCGGCGTTCGCCAGCCCCCGTCGACCCGGAGCGTGCGCGAGGCGACGCTGGCGCCCCGGAGCGCGGGCCGTCCCGCCTCCGCGCCGGCACCGAGCGTCAGGACGGTCGCCCGGAAGCCGCTGCGATCGAGGCGGCGGAGCACCGGCGCGAGCGGCCGCGGGTCGCGAGCGGTCAGGACGACGATCGAGACGCCCGGCCGGAGGAATCGGGCCGCGTTCGCGGCGAGCTGCTCGAAGCTAGCCGACGGGAACGGGCTCAGCCGGGCCAGCGTGTCGAGGATCCGGCCGAGCTGGTCGCGGGCCTCGGACGGGGCGAGGAACGCGATCCGCCGGAGGCTCGCGGCGTAGGCGGCGACGGCGAGACCGACCGCCGCGCCGTCGGCGAGGAGGCGGGCGGCGATCGATCCGGCCGCGACGCAGAGCTCCTCGGCCAGATCCTCCTCGAACGTCAGGCTGCCGGGCGGTCCCCCGCCGGTCTGGATGTCGAGGACGAGGAGGACGTCGCGCTCCCGGGCCGGATCGAAGCGCTTGACGACGGGCCGCCCGATCCGGGCGCTCGTCCGGGCGTGGATCCGGCGGACCGGGTCGCCCGGGCGGTACTCGCGCACGCCGGCGTAGCTCGTCGGATGCTCGAGGAGGCCCCGGCGGGCGCGCTCGGCGAGGCCCCACGGGTCGCCGGCCTCGGGGATCCGAACCGGGACGACGCGCGGCCGGACGAGCCGCCGCTCGACCGATGCGTCGACCCTGGTGTCGGCCGATCGCGCGAACAGGTCGCCGGCCTCGAGCCGGGCCGGGCCGAGCTCGATGATCCCGCGCCGCGTTCCCCGCAGCGTGAAGTGCCGGGTGACGCGCTCGTGAGGAGCGAGCGTCCAGGCGTTTCGAAGCGCGACCCCGAAGTCCTCGACGAGCGACAGCCGGCGCTCCCGGATCTCGACGCTCGCCGACGCCCGGTCGTCGACGCGGACCCACGGCAGCGGCAGCCGCTGGGCGTTCCAGATCTCGATCGCGAACGGGACCTCGTCTCCGGCCACGAGCGGCGCGTCGGCCAGGTGGCGCCGGTAGACGACCCGATCGAGGACGCGACCCGCCCAGGCCGCCCGGACGGCATCGAACAGGATGGCCGCGACGCCGAGGACGACCACGAGCGGGCTGCCGACGAGGCTGCCGAGGACGACGAGGCCGATCCCCGCGGCGCCCTGCGGGCTGATCCCCCGGCCTCGCCTCGCCGACGCGGCCTCAGGCAGGGTCATCGGCGCGGACCGGCGGCGCGGGCACGGTCGCGAGGATCTCGGCGACGACGGCCTCGGCGGTCGCGCCCCGGAGGCCCTGGTCGAGGTCGACCACGAGCCGGTGGGGGAGCACGGCCGGCGCCACGGTCTTGAGGTCGTCCGGCAGGACGAAGTCGCGGCCGCCGAGGAACGCCGTCGCCTGGGCCGCCCGGTAGAGCGCCACCGACGCGCGCGGGCTGGCGCCGAGCTGGAGCTGCGGGTGCGTCCGGGTCGCCCCGACGAGCGCCACGAGATAGGCCTCCACGTCGGACGAGACGCGGACGCGGCGGACGCGATCGCGGAGGGCGAGGACCGTCGGGCCGTCGGCGACCGGGTGGACCGCGTCGAGCGGTTCGGCGGCCTCCTGGTAGCGGCGCGCGATCCGGGCTTCGTCGGCCGGGCCGGGGTAGCCGAGGCGGGCCCGGACGAGAAACCGATCGAGCTGGGCCTCGGGCAGCGAGAACGTGCCCTCGAACTCGATCGGGTTCTGGGTCGCCAGGACGACGAAGGGCTCGGGCAGCGGCCGCGACGTGCCCTCGACGGTCACCTGCCGCTCCTGCATCGCCTCGAGGAGCGCCGACTGCGTCCGGGGCGTCGCCCGGTTGATCTCGTCGACGAGGAGGACGTTCGTGAACACGGGTCCTTCGACGAACCTGAGGCTGCCGTTCTCGAGCACCGAGCCGCCCGTGACGTCGGACGGCAGGAGGTCGGGCGTCCCCTGGATCCGCGCGGTCTCGAGGTCGAGCGCGCGGGCGACGGCGCGGGCGAGGAGCGTCTTGCCGGTCCCCGGCACGTCCTCGATGAGGACGTGGCCGTCGGCGAGCAGGGCCACGAGGACGAGTCGGAGGGCCTCCCCGGCGCCGACGACGGCCGCGTCCACCGCCTCGGCGACGGTCCGCCAGAGGCGCGAACCAGTGCCGGCAGTGGACGCGTTCGCGGGTTCGGGCGGCGCGGCGGGCTCGGCCATTCCGCGGATCGTACCCGCGCGGTGCCCCGAATCGGCTACCCGGCCTCTGGCAGAATCGCGCTCGTGGTAGGCGTAGGCCCGGAGGTCCGAGCGTCGGACGCGGGGCCGATGCTGCCGGTCTTCGAACGGCTCGCGCCAGCGCCACCGGCCGCGTTCGTCGCCGGCCGGATCGAGGCGCTGACGGCGCCGGGCGACGTCGTCGTCGACCTCCATGGCCGGGGCGGCTGGGTCGCCCGGGCCGCGATCGACCGCCAGCGCCGGGCCCTGTCGATCGAGTCGAGCCCGCTCGCCCGTCTCCTCGCCGAGCTCGTCCTCCGCCCGCCCGACCTGCGTCATCTCGACGCCGCCTTCGCCGCCGTCGGGACCGCGCCGCGCGGCGAATCGAGCGTTCGGGCCTGGATCGCCGACCGCTGGGCCACCCGCTGTCCGACCTGCGAGCGGCTCGTCACGCTCGATGAGCTCGTCTGGGAGCAGGCGCCGAGCGAACCCGACGGGCTGCCCGAGCCGGTGACGCGGACGTTCCGGTGCTCCGTCTGCCGCGAGCCGCGACCCGGCGGGACGCGCCATCTGCCGCCCGACGACGAGGACCTGGCCCGGGCCCGGTCCGACCGGGACGACGAGGACGCCGCCCGGGCGCGCGAGCGTCTCCGCGAGCGGTTCCCGGTGCTCGAGCCCGGGAGCGGCCTGGCCGACGAGCTGCTCGACATCCATTCGTCGCGCCAGCTCGCCGGGCTCGCCGCGATCCTCGAACGGATCGAGTCCGACCTCCGGGCCGCACCGGTCGAATCGGCGCTCCGGGTCGCGTTCCTCCACGCGGTCCTGCCGGCCAGCCGGCTCAACGCCTACCCCGGCCGCGTCGGGTCGCTCCGGATCGCGAACGGCCGGGCGAGGTACGTCCTCCACGACACGTGGCGCGAGCGCAACCCGTGGCTGGCGTTCGAGGACGGCTACCGTCTCGTCCGCTCGTTCCTCCAGCGGCTCGAATCCGCGGCCCTGCCGCCGGTCCAGGCGCGCTACGCGCCGGACGTCCGGGCGCTCGCCGACGGCAGCGGCAGCGCCGTCGTGCGGCTCGGCACGCCGTCCGCGTATCGGGCCCTTGCCGACGAGGCGAAGGAGATGGGGGAGCGCCGCGATCGCGTGCGGCTCGTGATCGCCACGGCCCCGCCCCGACCGAGCCCCGAACGGCTCGCGCTCGCCTATCACGCCACGGCGTGGGCCCTCGGCCGGGAGGCGGCCTCGCTGCTGCCGCTCGAGGGGCTCTTCGGCGGGTCGGTGCGCGTCCCGTGGAGCTGGCAGGCGGGCTCGCTCCGGCGATCGCTCGCCGCTGCCGGCCCGCTCCTGCCGTCGCGTCCCGACGCTCGTGCGCTCGTCCTCGTCGACGCCGCGCCGGAGGCCGTCGTCGCGGCCGCGATCGGCGCGGCTGGCGCCCGCTACACCCTCGTGGACGTCCGGCCGGTCGAGCCCGATGCGCCCGGTGGTCCCGCGCACGCCGTCCTCGAGCTCGCGGCTCCCGGCAGCGCCCGGCCACCCGGCCCGCGGACGCGGGCGAACGTCCCACTCGAACCGGTCGCCGGCGGCCCGGGCGACCCCGATCTCGTTCCCGGCAGCGGGCTGTTCTCCGCGCCGGAGCCGGTGGAGGCTCGCCCGTTCTCGGCGTCGGAGGCCGAGCGCGCGATCACCGAGGCGGCGGTGGAGGCGCTTCGTGCCCGAGGCGAGCCGGCCGACGAGGCGACGCTCCTCGGCGAGATCCTCCTCGGCCTCGACCGTGCCGGGCACCTCCGCCGGTATGCCCTCACGACCCCGGCCGAGCGGGTCGAACCGGAGGTGGCCACCGGGGCTGCCGAGGGCCCGGACGCGGCTCGAGCGGGCGCAGATGCCGGCCATGCGGCGGCTCGGCCGAGCGACGCGGTCGAGACGCTGCTGGCCCTCGTCCGGGCCGAGCTGACGCGGCCGACGAACCGGCGGCTCACCCAGGTCGCCCCGGGCACCTGGTGGCTCGGCGACCGGAGCGACCGCGACGAGGCCGCCGCTCCGCTTGCGGACCGCCTCGAGTGGGCGACGTACAGCCTCCTCTCGACCGGCGGCCCGCTGTCCGAGCGGGCCTTCGCCGACAGGATCGGCTCGATGTTCCGGGGGCCGGATCGGCCGGACCCCTCGCTCGTCGCGGCGACGCTGGCGAGCTATCGGAGCCGGGCCAGCACCGCTGAGCGCCTGCTCACGAACGACGAGCTGGCCGCCCGGACCCACGAGCACGCCGAGCTGATCGCGCTCCTCGCCGAGACGGGCCACCGGCTGGGCCTCGGCGTCTGGATCGCGGCCCGCGAGCAGCGCCGGAGGATCGGCGGTCGGGAGCTCGGCGAGTGGCTCGAGCGCGAGGAACGGACGGCCTGGCTCGGCGGCATCGCCGCCGGTCGGACCGAGGCGCTCGAGGAGGTCGACGTCGCCTGGTACGCCCGGGGCCGCCTCACGTTTCTCTTCGAGGTCGAGTGGACGGCGATGCTCGCGGAACCGCTGCTCGGCCGGCACGCACTCATCCCACCGGCCGAGCGGCTGGTCCGGTTCCTCGTCGTCCCGCCGGAGCGGGCGGAGCTCGTCCGCGCGAAGTTCGACGCCTCGCCGCTCTTCCGGTCGGTGGTCGAGGCCCAGAACTGGCACGTCCTCAAGTGGAACCACCTCCGGACGTTCGCCGCGCTCGAGGCGCCGACGCTCGAGTCGCTCGAACCGTTCGTCGGCCTCGACCCCGGAGTCGAGCGGAGCGGGGAGCAGCTGCCGCTGTTCTCGCTCTCGACGAGCGCCGCCGACCCCGCGGAGGGCACTGCCGATCCGACCGTGACCATCGAGACGCGGTCGGCGGAGGCGTCGCCCGGGTAGGCTAGGCGCACTGCCCATCCGCCGGCCGGCGCATCTCGCCGGCCCGCGGACTTCCTTCCGTGCATCGGAGGACCTTCCGTGGCCGCATTCGACCCCGCGTCGCCTGTGAACGTGCTCGCCGACCGGTTCTGGGAGTCGCTGCTCGAGCTCAACCCGACGCTCGCGACGACGTACGGCGACGAGCGCTACGCCGACCGGCTCGAGGACCCGGGGCCCGAGGGGCGGGCCCGGACGCGGGCGCTCATGGAGCGGACGCTCGCCGAGGCCGAGGCGATCGATCCCGAGGGCCTCTCGGTCGAGGACCGGATCACCCGCGACATCCTCGCGGTCATCGCCGGGATCGGGATCGAGGAGGACGATCAGCAGATCCATCGGCTTCGGGTCGTCGACCAGATCGCGGGCCCGCAGACGCTCCTCGCCCAGGTCGTCCAGTTCCAGCCCGCGGACAGCCCGGAGCGGCTCGAGAAGCTCGTCGCCCGGATCCGCGGCTACGGCCCGTTCATGGCCGCCAATACCCAGATCATCCGCGACGGGATCGCGACCGGGCTCACCGCGCCACGGATCGTCACGGAGCGGACGATCGAGCAGCTCGACCGGCTGCTCGCGATCCCGGCCGAGGAATCGCCGATCGTCGAGATGGCCAGGGTGGCCGACGAGGCTGATCGAGCGGCGATCCTCGATGCCGTCCGCGAGGTCGTCTACCCCGCCGACGCGGAGTTCGCCCGGGTCCTCCGCGACGAGTACCTCGCCGCGAGCCGGACCGAGCCCGGGCTCTGGTCCGCCCCGAACGGGACGGACCTCTACCGGACCCAGATCCGGTTCTGGACGACGCTCGAGATCGCGCCCGAGGAGGTTCATCAGATCGGCCTCGAGGATCTCGAGCGCATAGAGGCCGAGCGTCGCGAGATCGCCCGCGCGGCCGGCTTCGGCGACGACACCGCCGCGTACCGGGCGGCGCTCGCCGCGGAGCCTTCGAACGTGCCGGCCTCCCGCCAGGAGCTGCTCGACCGGGCGAACGAGGACATCGCGCGGGCGCTCGCGGCGTCGCCCCGCTTCTTCGGCAGGCTCCCGCGCGCCGGAGTCGAGGTCCGGGCGGTCGAGCCGTTCAAGGAGAAGGACAGCCCGTTCGCCTACTACTTCCCGCCATCGGCGGACGGCTCGCGCTCCGGGATCTACTACGCGAACACCTACGACCTGCCGTCGCGGACGTTCACGACGCTCGCTTCGACGACCTATCACGAGGCCGTCCCCGGCCACCACTTCCAGATCGCCCTCGAGATGGAGAACCCGGACCTCAACACGTTCCGTCGGCTCGGGTCGCGGATGGCCGGCGGCGCGTACGTCGAGGGCTGGGGCCTCTACAGCGAGCGGCTGGCCGACGAGATGGGCCTCTACCGGACCGAGGGCGAACGGTTCGGGATGCTCGACGGGCAGGCCTGGCGGGCCGCGCGACTCGTCGTCGACAGCGGCATGCACGGCCTCCGCTGGAGCCGTCAGCAGTCGATCGACTTCCTGCTGAAGGCGGGCCTCACGAACACGAACGCGGTCATCGAGACCGACCGCTACATCGTCTGGCCCGGCCAGGCACTCACGTACAAGCTGGGGCAGATCCGGATCGAGAAGCTGCGCCGCGAGCTGACGGCCCGGGACGGCGACCGGTTCGACCTGCGGGAGTTCCACGACCAGCTGCTGGGCCACGGCTCACTGCCGCTCGCGACCCTCGAGCGCGAGCTCCCGACCTGGGTTCGCCAGCCGGCCTGAGGCGCTGGGCCTCCTGCGCGTTCGGGGCGTGTGTGTTCGAAGCACAGAATCCCGACGAATGAGCGTGGGTCGAGACCGAAAAGCTCAGAATCCGACTTCGTCGCACGCTCGTTCGTTCCGGAGTTGTGCGTCACGAGCACACCCCAACGCGGCGCGTTGGAGCCGCGGCGCCGCGGCTCCACGTGCCCCGCTCCGCGCCGCCCGGCAGACGCGCTAGCGAACCTCCCGGGTCCCGTCCTCGCCTTCGGCGGCCGGCGCGGTCTCGTCCGCCACGTCCGCCACGTCCGCCATGTCCGCGCCGTCGTGGAAGGGCGCCCCGCTGAGAACGCGGAGCGCCTCCTCGCGGGTGACGTCCCGCGCCGCCCACGGCCCGACGCCGAAACCCTCGCCGGGCTCGTCCATGTCGAGATCGGTCCGGTCGGTCTCGTCGTCGTTCGGGCGGCCGACGGGATCTGGCTGACGTCGGCTCCGCCGGTCGCGCTGCTCCTCCGTCATCTCGCACCTCCGTTCGGCGAGGATCGCGCGCTCGGTCGTACCGTGCGCTCGGTCGGACCCGCGCGCGCCGTTGCAGCCGGGTGTCGTCCGGACGGCCCCTGGGGTCACGGCTCTCGCGTCCGGTGACCTTCCCGAACTGCACGACTTTCGGACGAAATGGCCTCCGCTGCAACGAATTCCGTTGACCAGCCCCGCTCGTTATGTCACGATCGCAGGCGTTCCGCAGAGCGCAACAATGGAGATCGGTGCCCGCCCCGTCAGCCGACGGCGTTCGCGCGGACCCATGCTCCCGGAGGATCCATGACCGCCGATCCGACGACCCGAGCGGTCGCCGAACGATCCCGTGACCGCCAGCACGCGTTGTACGACCGTGCCCGGCGGACGATGCCCGGCGGCACGAACTCGAACTTTCGGGCCTGGGGCGAGGACACGGTCTATCTCGACCGCGGCAAGGGCGGTCGGATCTGGGACGCCGACGGGAACGAGTTCGTCGACCTCCGGATGGGCTACGGCCCCGTCATCCTCGGCCACGCCGACCCGCGGGTCGACGACTACGTCAACGAGCGGATGCGGCTGGGAGTCAGCTTCTCGCTGACCACGGAGGACGAGATCCGGGCGACGGAGCTCGTCTGCCAGCTCTCGGGCTGGGCCGACATGGCCCGGCTGACGGTCTCGGGCACGGAGGCCACGATGCACGCGATGCGGGTCGCGCGCGCGTACACGGACCGCAACAAGATCGTGAAGTTCGAGGGCCAGTACCACGGCGTCCACGACTACGCGCTGATCAGCGTCCTGCCGAACGACGTCGCCGACCTCGGCGACCGCGACAACCCGACCCGGCTCGCCTGGGGCCGGGGCATCCCCGGTGCCGTCGCCGAGACCGTCATCCCGGCTCCATACAACGATCTCGAGTTCCTCCGGCGCCTGTTCGAGCGCGAAGGTGACGACATCGCCGCGGTGATCGTCGAGCCGGTCCTCGGGAACGCCCAGGGGATCCTCCCGAAGCCCGGCTTCCACCAGGGCCTTCGGGCACTGACCGAGGAGTTCGGGATCCTCCTCATCTTCGACGAGGTGAAGACCGGCTTCCGGTTCGCCCGCGGCGGGGCCGCCGAGCACTTCGGGATCAGGCCCGATCTCGCGAGCTACGCGAAGGCGATGGGCAACGGGTACCCGGCGGCGGCGTTCGCCGGACGGCGCGAGATCATGAGCCTCCTGCCCGAGAAGGTGAGCCACGGCGGGACGTACGCCGGGAACCGCGTGGCGGCGGCCGCGGCGACGAAGACCCTCGAGATCCTCCGCGACACCGACGCCCTCGAGACGGTCCGCCGGACCGGCCAGCGGATCCAGGACGGGATCCACGAGGTCGCGAACGGGCGCGGCCTGCCGCACGTCTTCACCGGCCAGCCGTCGATGTTCGGGGTGATGTTCGCCGAGGAGATCCCGACCGACTATCGGGGCTGGGCCGACACGGACCACGACCTGTACGACCTCGTGGCCGCGGGGATGATCCAGCGGGGCGCAATGCCGGAGCCCGACTCCCGCGAGCCGTGGTTCATCTGCGAGGCGCACGCCGAGGGCGACACGATCGATCGGGTCGTGACGATCTTCGAGGAGGCGCTCGACGTCGCCCTCGAGGCCCGTTCCCGCGGCGAGACCGCCGGCGCTCACTGATCGGGGGGCAGACGGTGGTCCTCGACTCGACCCTCGATCCGGAGCTCGAGCGTTCCGGCCAGGCCGACCCCGACCTCGACGCCGCCCTCGACGAGCTCGAGGTGGGGCTCGGGACGAGCGCGGTTCGATCGGTCGATCGCGCCGCCGCGCTCCTCCTTGCGCTCGGGGACGTGGACGAGCCCGCCGGCGTCACCGAGCTGTCGCGGCGTCTCGGCCTGCACAAGTCGACGGCGTCACGACTGCTCACGACGCTCGAGCGGCGCGGCCTCGTGGAGCAGGACGACGAGACCGGCAAGTACCGGCTCGGGATCGCGGTCATCCGGCTCGCCCGGCGGGCCGAGCAGACGCTCGACGTCGGCCGGCTCGCCCTGCCTGAGCTCGAACGGCTGGCCCGCGCCGCCCACGACCCGGCCTCGCTCGGGATCCTCGACGGCGATCGCGTCTCGGTCGTCGCCCAGGGCGACCCGCCGAGCGTCGCCGCGATCCCGGACTGGACCGGACGGCGCCTGCCGCTCCACGCCACGGCGGCCGGCAAGGTGCTCCTCGCGGCCGTGCCCGAACGCGACGTCCTCCGGATCGTCCGGGCCGGCCTGCGCGCCTATACCCCGCGCACGATCACGGCGCTCGAGCCGATGCTCGAGGAGCTGGCACGGGTCCGGCGGCGCGGCTTCGCGGTCGCGCTCGGCGAGCTCGAGGGCGGCCTCCACACGATCGCCGCACCGGTCCACGACGGCCGCAGCGCGATCGTCGCCGCGGTCGAGCTGCGGGCCTCGGCGCTGCGGCTCCCCGTCTCGCGGCTGCCGGAGCTCGCGGCCGCGGTGCGGGACGCGGCCGCCGCGGTCACGGCACGCCTGGGAGGCGTGACCGCCTGAACACTCCGCGACCGGATCGGCAGGGCGATCTGCAGGTGGACCTACCGCGAGGACCTGCCGGGGCGACCTGAACGCCGTCGGAGCGACCGCCTACGCTAGTCGGGATGCTCGCGGCCCTCGAGAACCCGTTCACCGGTCAGGCCCTGCCCGACTGGGCCGACTACGTCGTGAACGCCGGGATCGCCCTCGTCGTCACCCTCGTCCTGCTTCGGCTGGTCCAGCCTGCCGTGCACGCCGTCGTGGCCCCGCTCTTCCGGCGCGAGGCGACCGAGGGGACGTCGCAGGACCTCACCGCCCTCGAGCTCAAGCGGCGCCAGGACACGATCGAGACGTTCGCCGCGAACGCGCTCCGCGTCCTCGTCGGGCTGATCGGGCTCGTCTGGATCCTGCACGCGATCGCGCCGAACCTCGAGCTCGGTCCGGCGATCGCGGGCCTCGGCGTGGTCGGCATCGCCGTCGGGTTCGGCGCCCAGAGCCTCGTTCGGGACTACTTCACGGGCGCCCTCATCCTCATCGAGAACCAGTACTCGAAGGGCGACGTGGTGTCGATCGCCGGTGTCACCGGCACCGTCGAGGACTTCAGCCTCCGCCGGACGACCCTGCGCGACCTCGACGGGGTCGTCCACACGGTCCCGAACGGCCAGATCAGCGTGACCTCGAACCGGACGCGGACGTGGGCCCGGGTCAACGAGAACATCAGCGTCGTCTACGGCACGGACATCGAGCGGGCGACGGCGATCGCGAACGAGGTGGGGGAGCGGCTCGCCGACGAGCCGTCGTGGAAGGGCCGGATCCTCGAACGCCCGCGCGTCGAGCGGGTCGAGGCGCTCGGCGAGTACGGCGTGACGCTCAAGATCCTCGGCGCCGTCAAGGCCGGCGAGCAATGGTCGGTCGGCGGCGAGCTTCGGAAGCGGCTGCTCGCCGCGTTTCACGAGCGTGGCGTGGAGATCCCCTCGCCCCGACGCGTGCTCATCGCCCACGAGGGTGGCGCGGCCCAGCCCGCGCGGGACGGGCCGCCGAACGCCCCCGGCCCGACCGTCGAGGCCGGGCCCACCGACGACGAGCTCGCCGACTCGGTCGACTGAGGTCCTCGTCCGGAACGAGGCCGGGGGTACCGTCATCGGCCCAGGCAGTGGGCCGCAATGTGTCACTGACGGACGCGTTCGCTCTCCGGATGGCTCGCTGCGTGTATGGCCCTTGACACCGGCCCGCGGGGCGAGCCGTTGTCACGACCGCTTGTCATGGGCCCGCACCGTGGACCGCTGGCACTGTGCAAACGCGGATCGGGGCGCTATGGCCCGTCCGACGGGCCGCTGACCGATGACGCCCGGGCGGTCTCGGATACGGCCCGTGGGATGCGCCGATGGCACTCGTCCGAGTCGGCGGCTGCATGCCTGCGCGACCCGCTGCACGCCACGCAGCACTTTCCGAGGTCAGTCGGCGCATCGCTGCGCGCCACGCAGCGCTTAGCCCCGGCGCGCCGTTCGACCCGCCTTCGGTCGTCCTGCTGCTCCCCGCGCAGCGGCACGACCCGCTCGAGCCGAACGTGCTGCACCCGGGGCAGCAGGCAGTGTCGTGCCGCTCTCGTGCCGCGCTCTCGTGCCGCGCTCTCGTGCCGCGCTCGCGTGACGCGCTTCATCCCGCGCCAGCCCGCACTGCCCTCACCGCCGCGCGGGACGTCGCCGCCTCGCCCACGACCCGGTCATGCCGCGACACGGCCGTAGAATGGCCGGACGATCACTGAGCCGCCCGAGATGGAGGGACCGATGAGCGTCGAGCCGACCGAACGCCAGGCCGAGATCGAGAACCTCCTCGCCGAGCGCCGCACGTTCGCGCCGGACCCGGCCTTCGTCGCCGCGGCGAACGCCCACGCTGACCTCTACGACGAGGCGAACCGCGACTTCGAGGCCTTCTGGGCGACGCTCGCGCGCGAGCGGCTCGTCTGGTCGAAGCCGTTCGAGAAGACGCTCGAGTGGGACCTCCCGTTCGCGAAGTGGTTCATCGGCGGCCAGCTCAAC
>DASTSC010000083.1:0-25693 GCA_035760905.1 Candidatus Limnocylindrales bacterium
AGGGCGCTCGCGTCCATCAGGCTCAGACGTTCCTCCAGGATCCGGCCGGTCGGTGGTTTCCGAGCCGGGACGGGGCGTGGGCTCCCGGGGCGGGCGAACTCCCGGGCTTCGACACGTTGGGGGCCTAAGAAGACGCCGAGAAACGGCTGTTCAGGCCGCGCGGGAGTGTATCACGGCAGCCAGCGCGGATCGGCCCCATCCGTCGCGAGCTGACGCAAGTCGGTGCCGTCGGGCGCGACCAGCCAGATCCCCGCGGGACGCTCCGGCTGACCCGGCTGGGCGCGAAGGAAGAGGATCGAGGACCCGTCCGGGGCGAACGACGGCATTCCATCCACGAGCCCCGGGGACGTCGTCAGGGGACGGGCGTCGGAACCATGCGGCGCCACGTACCCGACGTGGCGGCCGGCGGCCGTGACGGTGGCGATCGCGCCGTCGACCGAGGCCGACGCGGACCCGATGCCGTCGACGACGCGCACGGGACGGCCATCGAGCGAGATCCGCCAGACACCCGGGGTCCCCGTTGCCGAGGCGGCACCGACGACGAGGAACGTGCCTGCCGATCGATCCCAGGCCGGTGCCGACGCCGCCACGAGGTCCACGCGCTGCGGCGGCAGCGCATCGGTCGCGGCGAGGTCGACGAGCGTCGGCGTCCCGTCGGGGCCGACGACGAGGAGCCGGCGCCCATCGGCCGACGGGAGCGCCCGGCGTCCCCAGCCCGCGGCGAGGTCGGCCGACGTCAGCCGCCCGACCTCGAGGTCGACCGAGCCGAGCGGGGGCGCCCCCGTGGGAAGGAGCTGTCGCTCCGGCCCGGCCCCGGCCTCGAGCGGTACCTCCCACCAGCCCTCGTCGGTCCCATCCGTCGATCGCCGGGCGAGGAAGACGAACCGCGCCTGGGGCCCGAACGTCGGCGCGTACTCGAGCGATCCCGGCTGGGTCAGCGTCCGGACGGTTCCGCCGTCGACGGTCGCCACCTTCACGAGGCCGCCTGCGGCGAACGCGAGCTGGTCGCCGGTCGCGCTGACGTCGAACGAGGTGACCGGGGCGAGCTCGCTCGTCAGCTGGCGCTGGTTCGAGCCGTCGGGATTCATGAGCCAGACGTTCTGGAAGCCACTGCGGGCCGAGAGGAACGCGATCTGGTTCTGGGCCGACGTCGTCGGACCGCCGGTCGTGAACGACCAGCTCCGTCCGGCGGCGACGCCGCCGTCGCCGCCGCTGCCGCGGACGACCGGCGCGAGCTCGACGGTGTAGGTGGTGTGCGCCGCCAGCGGCGCGCTCGGCGTCAGGAGCAGGACGCGGCCACCGGGGCTGGAGGCCGACGGCGATGCCGACGGCAGAGCGGCCACCTCGTGATCGTCCGGCAGGGCGAGCACCCGCAGGTCCCCGCCGACCGTTGGCGTGATCCGCAGCGCGCCGGTGACCGACGACGGGTCGATCGGGCCGTCGAAGACGACCGCGATCAAGGTCCGGACGCTGATCCCGGACACGTTCGACGCCGGGACCGTCGCCGCGACCCCCAGACTCGCCGCGACCGTGCGGAAGCCGACGTCGAAGGGCTCGCGCAGGGGCGTTCCGCCGGTGTCGCGCGCGCCCGCCCCGACCGTCAGCGTGTAGTCGGTCCCGAACGCGAGTGGCTCGTCCGGGGTGAGGGTGACGGTCTCACCGCTCCACGAGGCGTGGTAGGGGATGGCCGGCGTGAGCGTCATCGCCGCCTCGACCGACGCCGTGTCCATCAGCCTGTCGAACGTGAGCCGGATCTGGGTCGTGACCGCGACGTCGGTCGTGCCATCGGCCGGGTCGGCAGCGGTCACGCCCGGCGGGCCGACGGTCCGGAACTGCCACGGATCGAGCCCGGTTCCGGCGACGTTGCCGGCCAGGTCCGCGAAACCGGCGTCGACCGTGACGGTGAACGGCGTGTCGGGCGGGAGCTTGCCCGAGGGCGTGTAGATCAGCGTCGCCCCGTCCCAGGTGAACGTTCCGGCGACGAACGGGTCGATGTGGAAGCGCTGCTCGACCGTCGAGGTCCTGACAGGCTCGCTGAACTCGACGTCGATCGCGGTCTGCGTCTGGCCGACGCGGCCGTCGCCTCCGGCAGGCGCCGACAGGGCGATCGCGGTCACCGATGGCGGCCGGCGATCGACGAGGGTGGCGTTGTAGAGGACGACGGCGAGCGCCGCGATCGCGACGACGACGCTGCCGACCTGGACGACGCGACGGCCCACGTCAGCGCGTCCGGGAGGCGTCGGTCACGGCGCCGCACGATAGCACCAGCGTCCCTATACTCCGGCCGCAGTGGTCAGGCGAGGCGCGTTCGGCTGCGCAATCGAGATCGTCCAGACCCTCGTCCTCACCGTCCTCATCTTCGTCGGCATCCAGGCGTTCGTCGCCCAGCCCTACCGGGTTCAGCAGGGATCGATGGAGCACACCCTCGAGCCGAACCAGTACGTGCTCGTGGACAAGCTGAGTCCCCGGTTCGATGGCTATCACCGCGGCGACATCATCGTCTTCGATCCGCCCGCGACGGTCGTCGACGAGGGCGACACCCCGTTCATCAAGCGGATCGTCGGGTTGCCCGGCGAGAACGTCGAGATCGACGGCGGACGGGTCTTCGTGGACGGGACCGCCCTCGACGAGCCGTACCTGTTCGAGGGCCAGACGACGAACGCGGGCGGATCACGCCATTCGTGGACCGTGCCCGACGGCGATGTCTTCGTCATGGGCGACCACCGCCAGGCGTCGTCGGATTCACGCGTCTTCGGGCCGATCTCCGAGTCGTCGATCATCGGTCGGGCCTGGCTGCGCTATTGGCCCCTCCCCTTCTTCGGGATCCTGCCGACCCCGACCTACGCCGCCGGCTCGTGACTGCGGCCGCGCTCGCGATCTGCGGCGCGGCGTGGCTCGGTGGGATCGCCGTCGTCGCCTCGGCCGGCGCGGTCGCGGTGAAGCTGCCCGGTCGGGCCGCCGTCGTGGTGTCGCTGCCGGCGATCGGCACGCTCGCCGCCCTGGCGGCGGCGCCGCTGCTGCTGCTGGCGATGCCGGGTGAGGCGTCGGGCGCGGCAGCGATCCCGGCCGCCGCCGTCGGGGTCGCCGCCGCGGCGGTGGGAGCCTTGGTCGTGATGCGAACATCCGCGGCCTCGGTCGTCGGCGCAGGGCGTGTCGCGCCGCGCCCGGCGCTCGGCGGCATCGCGCCAGCCCTGGCGTCGGCAGCGATCGCGATCGCGATCGGGCTGGGAGTCGGCGGGGCGCTCGACGCCCTCGCGGCGGACGGCTTCCCGAGGGCGGCCGCGTTCGCAGCGGGTGTGGCGCTCGTGGCCGCGGCCGTCCCGTCGATGCTCCTGGGCACAGGTCGCGCGCGGCGCGAATCGCTCGCGGTCGGCGTCGCCGGCGGCAGCCTCGCCGGAGCCGGCCTCGCGGGAGCCGGCCTCGCCGGCGTCACGCTCGGGACCGCCCCCGGGCTGCTCGCCGTCGCGGGGTCGGTCCTGGCGACGCTCGCGCTCGTCGCGGGGACGGCGGTCGCGCCGGCATCGCTGAACCGGCGTGGCATGGCCGTCGCGGCCGCTGTCGCGGCCGTCGTGCCCCTCGTCGTCGGTGTGGTCGGGATCGCCCTGCTGTGGACGGAGACCAGTAGCGCGGTCGGCACGGGCGTGCCCGCCGGTCGCGCCGCGCTCGTCCTGGCGATCGTCGGCGGCCTGGGGGCCGCCCTGCTCGCGCTCGCCGAGCGTGGCTTCCACCCACGCCGGAACGCGATTCCCCTCCTCGCGCCCGCCGCGTCGGTGCCGGTCGCCGCGCTCGCGCTTGCCGTGACCGACGCCGTCACGGCCTGCCTGGTCGCCGCGACGGCGTCGGCTGCGGCCAGGGCGATCCGGCCCGAGGACGCGGATCCGGCGCCTGACGAGACGGCCGTGGTCGTCGGCAGTGCCGTCCTCGCGAGCCTTGCCCTCGCGACCGCCGCCTTCTCGGGCGGGACTCCGGGCGCCGCTCCGACCGCGGGGCTCGCGGGACTCGCCGTGGCCACGGCCGTCGCGCTCCGATTCGGCTCGATCCCGTTCCACCGATCGACGATCGCGACCGCCGATCGAACGCCGTCCGGAACCGGGAGTCTCATGATCGGCTGGCTCGCCGCGGTCTTCGCGTTCGCCGCCCTCGGCGGGATCGCCGCAGCGACAGCGACCATCTCGCGACCGCTCGATGCCGGAGGGACAGCGCTCGTCGCATTCGTCGCAGTGATCACGATCGTCCTCGGTGGGATCGCGTCGCTCGTCCAGGAGCGGCTCGTCCACGCGCTCGCCTATCTCGTCGCGGCGCAGTCGGGCTGGGCGGTGCTCGTCGTGATCGCGCCGGCGGCCGCATGGCCCGCGGCGAGCGCCTGGCTACCCGCGTTCGCGGCCGCGAGCCTCGCCCTCGGCGGCGTCGCGCTCGTCGCCGACCGGGGAACCGGATCCACGCGTGTCGGCGATCTCGGTCGAACACCGGGAGCCGCCGCGATCGAGCTCGTCGCCCTCGTCGGCGCGGGGCTGGCACTCCCCGGGCTGCCGGGCCTCGCCGGCTGGGCGGCACGCGCCGCGATCGGGCGGGCGGCGTTCGGCGAGGGACCGGCCGCGGACGCGCTCCTCGCCGTCGGCGCGATCGTGACCGTCGCCGCCCTCGGGCGGCTGGTCGCCCGAGCGGTCAGCCCGTTGTCGCGGGCGCGGAGCTGGCGTCTCGAGCCGTCCTCGCGGCCGGTCGGGCGCTCCGGCTGGCGAGCCGACCGGAGGAGCCTGCCGATCGACGCGGTGACGAGCCCGAACGCCATCGGTCTCGCTGCCGTGGGGCTCCTCGCCCTGCTCGCTGCCGCGGTCGGACTCGGCCTCGTCGCCTGAGCCCGATCAGTCGGTCGGGCCGATCACCCAGCGGTCGACGTCGCGCTCGTAGTCGAGCAGCTCGGCGGGCCGGAACCAGAGCGCGATCTCGGACTCGGCGGTCTCGGCGCTGTCCGAGGCGTGAACGAGGTTCTGACCGGTCTCGAGCGCGAAGTCGCCCCGGATCGTGCCCGGCGCGGCCTCGTTCGGGCGGGTCGCCCCGTTGATCGTTCGGACGACCGCAATCGCGTTCGGGCCCTCGAGGGCGAGCGCGACGAGCGGACCCGAGGTGATGAAGTCGACGAGCGAGCCGAAGAAGGGCTTGTCGCGATGGACGGCGTAGTGCCGCTCGGCGAGGTCGCGATCGACCGTCACGAGCTTGAGGCCGACGATCCGGAGGCCACGGTCCTCGTAGCGGGCGAGGATCCGGCCCGCGAGCAGACGCTGGACGCCGTCGGGCTTGATGAGGACGAGGGTTCGTTCGGACACGGCGATCCTTCGATGCGACGGATGGGGGGCGTCCGGGGACGATATCAGCGCAGCCGGTGCGGCCGCGCGCTGCTCCGCCGGCCGCTCGTCACTCGGCCTGCCGCTCGTCAGTCGCTCGGCCGATCCTCTGCCCGGAGCGCCCGAACCGCGGTGGCATAGGCCGCCCGCGCGTCGGTGGCGCGCCCGAGCTCGACGAGCGCGTCGGCCCGAACGATCGCGATCGCCGGCGAAACGTCGCGGCCAGCCGCGGCATCGTCGCCCGACGCGTCGAGCACCGCGAGGACGTCGTCGGAACGGTCGGGCGCGACGCGGAGAACGAGGGCGAGACCGGCAGCCGCGCGCTCCAGACGCCCCTCCGCCAGGTCCGACCGCGCGGACGCGAGGACAGAAGCCGGATCGAAGCCCTCTCCGACGAGCGACGTCGGCGACCCCTCGGCGACGGAGGCGCTCCCGGCGACGGTCGCCCGGACGCGCGCGCCGTGACCTGTTCCGGGCATCACGGCGGGTCCGGCGAGCCGGGCCTGACGGCCTGTCCAGGGCTCCTCGGCGGCCGTCTCGCCGGTCTCGCGCTCGACGACATCGTGGGGCCAGATCGTGCTTCTCGGCATGCCGGCGAAGACCAGGTCGAGCGGCTCGTCGGTTCGGGCGAGGGCCTGGCCGGCGAGTCGCCGGGCCTCGGCAGGACGGGCAGACGCCGCCGCGGCCTCGGCCGCGATCACGACCGCGAGCACGCTCTCGTCACCGGCCGAGATCGCCGCTGCCGCGGCCTCGCCGGCACCGGGCAGGTCACCGGTTCGCCAGCGGATCTCGGCGAGGTCGAGCAGGGCCGCCTCGTCGAGCTCGCCGGAGCCGGCGAGTGCCTCGAGCTCCGCGCGGGCGAGGCCGAACGAGCCGAGACGGAGGTGGAGCCGGGCGAGGCGGAGTGCCGTCGTCCGCTGGCCGGGCTCGGTCGGCCCGCTCGGCCCGATCGTGGCCGTGCCCGCCACCGCGCCGCGGGGCGATGCGTGCACGTTCTCCTGGGCCTCGATCGGGCCCATCTCGGTCACGCCACGACCTCGCTCAGCCTGAGACGCTCGTCGAGACCCGCCCCGTAGCCCTTCGGGGCGACGACGGCGAGCCGGAGCGCGTCGGCCCGGATGAGCGACCCGGCGACACGGAGGATGTCGGCCGCCGTGACGTGGTCGATCCGCTCGAGCGCGTCGTCGACCGTCAGGACTTCGTCGTGGAGCGCCTCCTGCCCGCCCAGCCACGAGGCGACGTGGCGCGTCTCGTCCATTCGCAGCTCGAGGCCGCCGCCGAGGTAGGCCTTGGTCTTTGCCAGCTCGTCGTCCGGCACGGGCTCGCAGCGAATCCGGTCGAGCTCGGCGAGGATCGCGTCGAGCGCCTGGCCGAGCGCATCGGGATCGACGCCGGCCGCCACCTCGAGCGCCCCCGCGTCGGCGTAGTCGCTCACGCCCGAGCTGATGTCGTAGGCGAGAGCCTGCTCCTCGCGGACCGACAGGAAGAGCCGGCTGCTCATGCCGTCGCCGAGGACCGCATTGAGGACCGAGAGGACCCACGAATCGGGGTGGTCACGGCGGAGGCCCGGGACGCCGACGACGAGCTGGGCCTGCGCGGTGTCGCGGGTCGCGAGCTGGTAGCGGGGCCCGGCGGGAAGTGCCGGCGCCGGCTCGAATTCGGGTCGCGAGCCGTCGCCGTTGCCGAACGCCGATGCGAGGTCCACCGCCTCGTCGTGGCCGAGGTCGCCGGCGACCGCGACGACGGTGTTGGCCGGGCGGTAGGTCGTCGCCCAGAAGTCGCGGATCGCGCGGCTCGGGACCGCCCGGATGAGGTCCTCCTCGCCGCAGATCTCCCGGCCGAGGGGCCCGTTCCCGAACATGGCCTGCTGGAACAGGATCTGGGCGTACTCGGACGGGTCGTCGAGATAGGAGCGGATCTCCTCGACGATGACCGTCCGCTCCTGCTCGATCTCGTGCTCGTCGAGCAGCGGCCGGACGACGAGGTCGCCGAGGACCTGCATCCCCCGCTCGGCCTCGCGTCGCGGGACCCGAACCCAGTAGACGGTCGACTCCCGGTCGGTCGCCGCGTTGAAGCTGCCACCGACACCCTCGATGGCCTCGGAGATCGCCCGGCTCGACGGGAAGCGGCTCGTGCCCTTGAAGGTGATGTGCTCCATGAAGTGGGCGACGCCGTTCTCGCCGGCCCGCTCGTGGCGTGACCCGGCAAGGACGTAGGCGGCGATCGAGACGGACCGGGCACCCGGCACGCGAGCGCTGATGACACGCGGCCCCTCGGGCAATGCCGTCCGTTGGAACACGGCCGGGATGGTACAGGTCGGGCGCTCGACGGCCGGCGCCGGAGCCGTTCTCCGGCCCCGCCGTTCTTCCCTGGCCGACGAAATCGGCTGAAAGATCGCGGCGGTCGCGCGCTCAAATCGGTAAGACGCCCGGCACGGGGGTCGTTCGGAGGGCAGGGCGATGCAGGCGAGCACACGGAGATACATGACGATCGGCCCGGCGCTGCTGATCGCGGTCGCGCTCGCGGCCGCGATCGTCGGCGGGATCGTGGGCGGGCTCCTCGCCGCGCAGCTGACGCGGACGACGGGCCTGGCCGCTCCGCGTGCCGTCGCGACGCAGGTCTCCGCCGCCCAGGCGGCGGCCGTCGCATCCCAGGCCGCGGAGTGGGAGCGGCGGTATCACCAGATGTACCCGACGACCGTCAGCCAGTCGCTCATCGACTACGGTCGGCAGTGGCAGGCTCAGTACGAACAGATGCACCCTCAGTCGGATTCGGTGCTCGCGGAGTACGGCCGCGAGTGGCAGCGACAGTACGAGCAGCAGCATCCACAGCGGTGACGGTTCGCCCGGGAGGGCCCGCGCGTGGAACGAGAGCTGGTCGAGCGGGCGCGTCGCGGTGACCGGGAGGCGTACGAGCTCCTGGCCCGATCTTCGGCGCGCCGGCTCTACCTCGTCGCCCACCGGATCCTGCGCGACGCGGACGCGGCGGACGACGCCGCGCAGCAGACGCTCGTGGCGATCTGGCGCGAGCTGCCGAAGCTGCGCGACCCCGACCGCTTCGAGGCCTGGACGTATCGACTCGTGGTCCGGTTCAGCCTCGCCGAGGCGCGCCGGCGGCGGCGGTTCGCGGTGACCGTGCGCGACTCGTCCCCGTCCGAGCCGACGTCGGCCGACAGCTCGGCCAGCGTCGCGGTCCGCGACGAGCTGGAGCGTGCCTTTCGACGGCTCTCGCCCGAGCATCGAGCCGTCGTCGTCCTCCATCACTACGTGGGGCTGCCGCTGGGGGAGATCGCGGAGGCGCTCGGCGTGCCGTATGGAACCGTCGGTTCGCGGCTCCACTACGCCCTGCGGGAGCTGCGGGCCGCGTTCGGCGTCGAGGACGGGGACCCGGAGAAGGCGGTGGGAGGCCAGCCGGCATGAACGCTGACGTCGGCTTCGAGCGGCTGATCGCGAGCTGGCTCGCGAGCGACGGTCCGCAGACCGTGCCCGACGGGCTCGTCGACGCCGCCCTCGCCCGCGCCCGCCGGCTGCCCCAGGAGCGCGTCCCGCTGTCGAGCCTTCCGGCGGCCGTCGCCGAGCGCGCTGCCCGGGCCACGCCGCGGTCACGGGCGGCCTTCCTGATCTTCGCCGCCGCGCTCACGGCCGCCCTGGCGCTCGGCGCGCTGCTCGCGGTCGGCCAGCATCGCGGCCTCATCGCGACGCCGGGGCTCATCGCGTACAGCGTCGACGGCAGGCTCGTCGTCGCGAAGCCGGACGGCTCCGACCCGCGAGGCGTGTCGGGTACGGGCGCCTTCAGTCGCGACCCGAGATGGGCGCCCGACGGGCGACACCTCGCCTTCTGGACGGGCGCTGCGGGCGATGCGCCGCTGGACCTGGTCGTCGTGGACGCGAACGGCTCCTCGCCCCATGTCGTCATCCCGGCCCGTCGGTCGACGTCCGAGCCCGCCTGGTCGCCCGACTCGCGCCGGGTCGTGGTCAACACGCTCGATCCGTCGGTCCCCAGCGCCGGATTCGCCTTCGCGCCGCTCGTCCTCACGGTCGCCGACGTCGAGACGAGCGCGGCCGTTCGCCTCGATACCCGCGGGCTCAACCCGCGCCGGGCCCGGTGGTCACCCACGGGGGACCTGATCGCGCTGTGGGGCGAAGGGTTGCCGGACGACACGGGCCTCTACGTGATCGCTCCGGACGGAACCGGGCTCCGTCGCGTCGCGCCAACGAGCTGTGCCGAGGAATGGTTCTGCTTCGAGTGGATCGACTGGTCGCCCGACGGAACGACGCTCGCCTTCTCGGCCGGCGACAGCTACGTCCACGCGATCTGGACCGCGGAGATCGGCGGCGGCGAGCCGGCTGCCATCTCGTCGGACGGTGTCAACGCGAACAACCCGACCTGGTCTCCCGACGGAGCGCTCCTCGCCTGGTTCGAGAGCGACGAGCCGTTCGGCCTCGAGGTGCCGACGTCCGGCCGGATCGTCGTCGCGAACGCGGACGGCTCGGGCGCGACATCGATCACGAGCGACCTCGCGATCCCGTTCGCCACGCCGCGTTGGTCGCCCGACGGCCGCTCCATCCTCGCCCCGGTCCTCAACGCCTCGACCGGGATCCCCGACCGGCTCGGGCGCTTCCCGATCGCCGGCGGGCCGACAGAGCTGCTCTCGCTCGGCGGCCACCTCGAGAGCGAACCCAGCTGGCAGCGGCGTCCCTGAGCCCGCGGACGGGACGCCGGGAATCGAAGACGGCCGGCGCCTCTGGGGGAGGCGCCGGCCGTCGAGCGGGTCGACGCTACTTGATCAGGGCCTGGATCCAGCTGTTCGCGAAGAAGATCACGAACCCGACCGAGACGACCCACATGAGCGGGTGGATCTCGGCGACCTTGCCCCGGACGACCTTGAGGATGACCCAGGTGATGAACCCGGCGCCGATGCCGACGGTGATGTCGTACGTCAGCGGCATGAGGATCATCGTGAGCAGGGCCGGCAGGCCGTCCTCGAGGTCGGCGACCGGGATGTCCCGGACCTGCATGAACATGAGGTAGCCGACGAGGACGAGCGCGGGCGCCGTCGCGACGCCCGGCACGATCCCGGCGATCGGCGAGAGGAAGATCGCGAGCAGGAAGAGGACGCCCGTGACGACCGCCGTGAAGCCCGTCCGGCCACCCTCGGCGACGCCGGCCGCGCTCTCGATGTAGGTCGTGTTCGACGAGACGCCGCCGAGGCCGCCCACAGCAGCGGCGATGGAGTCGACGAGGAGGACCTTGCCGACGCCCGGCACGGAGCCGTCCTCGCGGGCGAGGCCTGCCTCCGCAGCGACGCCGGTGACCGTGCCCATCGTGTCGAAGAAGTCGGTGAGCATGATCGCGAACACGGTGAGGACGGCGGCGATGACGCCGAGCTTCGTGAACACCTGGAACGGGTCCTGGATGCCCAGCCCGAGCGTCGAGAAGTCGGGGGTGACCGCGAAGGACGACGGCACCGCCTGGACGCCGGCGGCGAGGGCGATGAGCGTCGTGCCGAGGATGCTGATGATGAGCGCGGCGCGGATCCGGCGGGCATAGAGCACGAACGTCAGGACGAGTCCGATGAGGAAGACCGCCTGGGCCGGCTCGACGATCGGCCGCAGCGTGACCGCCGGGATGCTCCCGTAGCTCGACTCCTGGCCGGCGATGATCCCGCCGTTCGCGAAGCCGATGAAGAGGATGAAGAGGCCGATGCCGACGCCGATCGCCCGCTTGAGCGCGAGCGGAACCGCGTTCATGACGGCTTCCCGGAAGCCCGCCAGGACGAGAACCGTCACGACGATGCCCTCGAGAACGATCACGCCCATGGCGCCCTTCGCGTCGAGGCCCTGGGCCGTGAGGCTGAAGGCGACGAGCGCGTTGATCCCGAGGCCCGCGGCGAGGGCGAACGGATAGCGCCCGTAGACGCCCATCGCGATCGTCATGATCCCCGCGATGAGCGCCGTGCCGGCGGACACCGCGGCAGGGTTCAGGCCGAGCGGCTTGGCGATGATCCCCGCGTTCACGAAGATGATGTAGGCCATGACCATGAACGTGGTCAGGCCGGCCCGGATCTCGGTCGTGAAGTTCGTGCCCCGCTCGGCGAACTCGAAGTACTCGGCGATCGCGTTCGTTCCGCCCGGCGCGGGCCGTCGTTCGGCGTCAGACACAGCCGTCACGTGCTCCCTCCTCCATTGATCCCTCGTCGGCGCGAGCCCCTCCTCGTCGCGCCCTCGTCGCGTCCGTGGCTCGTCCCGGCTCTGCCCTCCTACTCGTCGTCGCGGCGGTCGCGACCGTCCCGGCCGTCGAGCCCGAGCAGCTCCATCTGGACGAAGCCGCTCGTGTCGAACTCGAGCTGACGCGGCTCCATCGGCGAGCCCTCCGGCGTCCCGACCGGGGCGAACTCGAGGACGACCCGTTCGTCGCCCTGGACGAGCGTGTAGACGAGCAGCTGGTCGGGTCGGGTCTCGAACTCGAGGTGCTCGAAGCTGTCGACGTTGACCGAGATCGAGAGGGGGGTGAAGTACGTGGAGGTCTCGGGCTCGTCCGCGACGACCCGCTCGACCCAGCCGGTCCCATGGTCGCTCAGGTCGCGACCGCGGAAGTAGCGGTACGACACCGTCTGCTTGAGGAGCGGCCGCAGGAGGTGGTGCATGTCCGCCCGACTCGTGACGATGCCTCGATTCACGAAGAACTTCGCGGGCGGCACGGACGACACGCGATCGGGCTCCTCGGCGGCGGCTGGATCGGACGGTCGGTGAGCGACGCGGTTCGGGGGCTGCGCCTGACGGGCACCGGGGCCGGCGCGACAGCCGGGGCCCGCGCGACGGCGGGATCGTACCCCAGGAAGCAGCCCGGCGACAGCCCGAAATCGATGCGGCGAGGCATGGAATCCGTGCGCGCCTCGGCTGGGCTGCCCCGGTCGGCGCGTATGATCCGGCCACGATGCGCCTCGTGATCGACGCCGGGAACTCGACGATCGCGGCCGCCCTCGCCGACGACGGCCACCTCCTCGCGACCGACCGTCGGCCGATCGCCGAGGCGACGGATCCCGAACGTCTTGCGACCGCCCTCTCGGCCGCGCTGGGCGCCCAGGTGCTGGAAACCTCCGCCGTCGAGGCCGTCGTGCTCGCCTCGGTCGTTCCGGCCGCGACCGCAGCGGTGACGGCCTTCGCGGCTCACCGCGGCCTCGACCTGATCGTCGCCGGGCCGGACACGATCCCGATCGCCGTCCGCCTCCGCCATCCCGCCGAGGTTGGCCCGGACCGGCTCGTGAACGCGTTCGCCGCGGCGCGCCTCCACGGCGTGCCCGCGGTGGTCGTCGACGTGGGCACGGCGACCACCTGGGAGTGCGTCGACGCCGCCGGAGCGTTCGTCGGCGGCGCGATCGCGCCCGGCCTCCGCCTCGGCCTCGACGCACTCGCCGAGCGGACCGCGCTTCTGCCGCGAGTGTCGGTCGACCTGCCGGCGAGCGCGATCGGCCGGGACACCGTCAGCGCCATCCGCTCAGGAACCGTGCTCGGCCACGCCGAGCTCGTGACCGGCCTGACCCGGCGGATCGTGACCGAGCTCGCCGAGCGCTGCGGCGTGGCGCCCGAGGCCGTCCACACGGTCCTCACCGGAGGGCTCTCCGCGACCGAATGGAGCGAGGCGCCCGACGGCTTCGAGACCGTCGATCCCGACCTGACGCTTCGCGGCCTGGCCCTCCTGCCCGTCGTCAGCCCCGCGATCGCCCGATGACCGGCCGACTCGCCGGACGCCTGATCGCCCTCGGCGTCACCGGCTCGATCGCCGCCTACAAGGCGCCCGAGATCGTCCGGCGGCTGCAGGACGAGGGCGCGGACGTCGTCGCGCTCGTCACGCCGTCGGCGACCCGGTTCGTCGCGCCGTTGGCGCTCGAGGCGCTCACCCGCCACCCGGTCGATGCCGACGTCACGGGCCTGTTGGCGGACCGCCGCATCGGGCACATCGTCGTGGCCGACAGCGCGGACGCGATCCTCGTCGCACCGGCCACTGCCCACTGGCTGGGAGCGATGGCGAACGGCCTCGCCGCCGACCCGGTGACCGCCGCCTGTCTCGCCACGAGCGCGCCGGTCGTCGTGGCGCCGGCGATGGACGGCGACATGTACGCGCATCCCGCGACGCGGGCGAACGTGGCCCGTCTCCGGCAGTTCGGCTACGAGATCGTCGAGCCCGAGTCAGGTCCGCTCGCGTCGGGGCAGGCGGGCGTCGGTCGACTGGCCGAGGCACCCGTTCTCGTCGACGCAGTCGTCCGGGCGCTCGGCGAGCGACCCGTCCGGCGGCCCGATCCGAACGACCGCCCGCCCACCGTCGACCTCCCCCGCGAGGCCGACCTCGCCGGCCGGCACATCGTGATCACCGCCGGCGGGACCGTCGAGCCGATCGACCCCGTCCGGGTCATCACGAACCGCTCGACCGGTCGAATGGGGGTCGCGGTCGCCGAGGCGGCGCTCGATCGCGGCGCGCGCGTGACGCTGGTCGCCGCGAACGTCAGCGTTCGCCTGCCCGACCGCGCCGAGACCGTCCGGGTCGAGACGACCGGCGACCTCCGCGCGGCCCTCCTCCGCGCCCTCGTCGGCGAAGGCGGCCAGCCCGGCTTCGACGCGCTCGTCATGGCCGCCGCGGTCTCGGACTTCCGACCGGCACGACCGGCTGAGTCGAAGATCGCCCGCGGCGATGCCGTCTCGCTCGAGCTCGAGCCCACGCCCGACCTCCTGGCCGAGCTCGCCCGGATCGTCGACGGCGAGGACGCCGCCGGAGCCACGACCCGCCGACCGATCGAGCCCCGACCGGTCCTCGTCGGGTTCGCCGCCGAGACCGGCTCGCTCGCGCGGGCGCCCGACAAGCTCCGCCGGAAGCGGCTCGACCTCCTCGTCGCGAACGACGTCGCGGAGGCCGGCTCGGGCTTCGGGACCGAGACGAACCGGGTGGCGATCCTCGCCGCGGACGGCACGACCGACGAGCTGCCCCTGCTCACCAAACGCGAGGTCGCGGACCGGCTGCTCGATCGCGTCGCCGGCCTGTTGGACGCCCGGGACGCGGCGGGGCAGACTGAGCGCGTGACGCCACAGGTGGCCCGATGAGCTCGGTGAACCAGTCGACGAAGCGAATGACCGTGGCCGACATCGCCCGGATGCACGCCGACGGCGAGCGAATCGCGATGCTCACCGCGTACGACTACCCGACCGCCCGTCTCCTCGACGAGGCCGGAATCCCGATGCTGCTCGTGGGCGACTCCGTCCGGAACATCCTCGGCTACGACTCCGAGATCCGGGTCACGATGGCCGACATGCTCCACCACGTCGCGGCCGTCGCGCGTGGCGCCCAGCACGCGCTCATCGTCGGCGACATGCCGTTCCTCTCGTACGCGTCGCCCGAGGAGGCGCTCGAGAACGCGGGTCGTTTCCTCCAGGAGGGTGGGGCGCAGGCGGTCAAGCTCGAGGGCGGCGTGCGGAGCGCGCGCGTCACCGAGGCGATCGTTCGGGCCGGCATTCCGGTCATGGGCCACATCGGCCTCACGCCGCAGGCGGTGAACGCGATCGGCGGCTTCCGGGTCCAGGGCAAGACGAAGGAGAAGGCGCGATCGCTGCTCGCCGACGCGATCGCGATCCAGGAGGCCGGTGCGTTCGCGCTCGTCCTCGAGCTCGTGCCCGAGCAGCTCGCCGCCGAGATCACGTCGCGTCTCCGGATCCCGACGATCGGGATCGGCGCGGGCGCGGGCTGCAGCGGCCAGGTCCAGGTCCTGCCCGACCTCCTCGGGATGGCCGACTGGCGGCCGAAGCACGCGAAGGCGTACGCCGATCTGCGCGGCACGATCCTCGCGGCGGCCAGGGCCTACGCCGACGACGTCGCTGCCGGGCGCTTCCCGACGGCCGAGCAGACCGTCCGGATGGACCAGGGCGTCCTCGACGAGGTCCTCGGCCGGACCTCCGACGATCGGGCCGCCGGCACGACTGCCGAGCCGGTCTCGATCCCGCTCGACCGCGACCTCTGACGGTTTGGTCGTCCGTGGCGGGCCGAGGGCGTCGCGGCGCCAGGGCCGCGTCGGCCCGCTGCTTCGGAGGCACCCCTCTTGGTCATCCAGGGCCCGGATGGTGACTCGAAAGCAGCGTGGCGACGCTCCGGGGGTGGATTCGGCGCCCGATCGCGTCGTCGTGCTGCCGCTGAGTCAGCGCCGTGACACCACGGGTCCGAATGTGGTGCCTGGCGCGCAGCATGCGGCCGCATGCCACCGATGAGGGCCGCTACCCGCATCGCCCGCACCAGGACCGAGCTCCGCGACGCCCTTGCCGGGGCCTCCCGGCCACTCGGCCTCGTGCCGACGATGGGCTGGCTTCACGAGGGCCACCGCTCGCTCATGCGTCGCGCCCGCGAGGAGAGCGCGACCAGCGTCGCCACGATTTTCGTCAACCCGCGCCAGTTCAATGAGGCCGCGGACTTCGAGCAGTACCCACGGAACGAGGCGCGCGACCTCGCCATCTGCGAGGAGGAGGGCGTCGACCTCGTCTGGGCGCCGCCGGTCGACGAGGTCTACCCGCCGGGGTTCGACACCGTCGTCCACGTCGGCGCCGTCGGTGAGCCGCTCGAGGGCGCGGCCCGGCCCGGGCATTTCGACGGCGTCGCGACGGTCGTCGCGATCCTCTTCTCGCTCATCGGCGCCGAGCGGGCGTACTTCGGCCAGAAGGACGCCCAGCAGGTGATGGTCATCCGGCAGATGGCCCGCGACCTCGCGATCGGCACCGAGGTCATCGCCTGCCCGACGGTCCGCGAGCCCGACGGGCTGGCTGTGTCATCCCGCAACGTCCACCTCTCGCCCGACGAGCGCGCCGCGGCGCCGGTCCTCCATCGCGCCCTCGCCGCCGCCTGCGACGCATACGCTCGCGGCGAGCGCTCGGCCGAACGGCTCCGCCTCCTCATGCGGGAGACCCTTGCCGCCGAGCCGCGGGCCGACGTCGACTACGTCTCGGTCGCCGACGGCCGGACGCTCCGGGAGCTCGAGGTCGTCGAGGCACCGGCCCTCCTCTCGCTCGCCGTCCGGTTCGGCGCCACCCGCCTCATCGACAACGAGCCGATCGAGTGAGCGCGGTTCTCGAGCGTCCGGGCGCGCGCATCGCCTATGACGTGACCGGCGACGGGCCGGCGCTCGTGCTCCTCCACGCCTGGATCGCCGATCGGCGGATGTGGGACGAGGTCGTCCCCGCCCTCGCCCGGCACCGACGGGTCGTCCGCTACGACGCTCGCGGCTTCGGCGAGACCGTCGCGACCGAGCCCGGCGCCGCCTACTCGAACCGGGCCGATCTCGTTGCGCTCCTCGACCACCTCGGGATCGATCGGGCGGCCCTCGTCGGTGCCTCCGGCGGCGGCACGATCGCGCTCGACACCGCGGTCGAGTTCCCGGATCGGGTCGCGGCCCTCGTCTCGGTCGCCGGCGGCCTGTCGGGCTTCGACGGCGGGACGACCGAGGAGGAGGCCGCGATCGAGGCCGAGCTCGAGCGCCTCGAGGAGGCGGCCGAATGGGACGCCCTCGTCGAGATCGAGATGGCGTACTGGGTCGACGGTCTCGGCCAGCCGCCGGAGCGCGTCGCGGACGTGCGGCGCCGGGTGGCCGAGATGGACCGCGCCGCGTACGAGCGCCATGCGGACGACGACCTCGGCGGGATGACCCCGCTCGAGCCGCGGGCGGTCGGCCGACTCGCCGAGCTGCGCGCGCCGGTCCTCGTCGTCGTCGGCGACCTCGACGCGAGCGGGGCGCAGGCCACCGCCCGCAGGATCGCCGCGGACGCCCCGAACGGCCGGCTCGAAGTCTGGCCCGGCGTCGCCCACATGCTCTCGATGGAGCACCCGGAGCGGTTCGTCCGGCTCGTGGAGGCCTTCCTCGACGAGGTCGGTGCCTGACCGCGCGTGTTCGGCGGCATGTGTTCGGCCGGGCGTTTCAGACGCCGACGGGCGTGGCGACCTCGAGGATCCGGTCGACGTCGAGGAACTCGGCGACGAGCCGCTTGATGAGGGCGATCTTCTCGCGGTCGGCGGGGTGGGTCTTGACGAGCAGGTCGTGGACCTCGGAGGCCACCGCGTAGGTGTCGTCGCCGGTCACGGCGCAGAAGAGGTTCGCCGCGCGGATCGCCTCGATCACCGTCCGGCGCGGCGTGTAGCCGCTGGTGAGCACGATCCCGGCCGCGGCCGTTGCCCGCAGCCGCTCGGCGTCGCGTCCGTTTCCCGACGGGTTCGCGAGGTTGGCCGCGGTCAGCGCGAGGAGGATGTCCTCGCGGTCGCCGGGCACGATGACGAGGGTCCGCGGACCGACCCGCTCGAGCATGTGCCCGGGCTCCATGGCGCCGATCGTCACGTCGTCGATGACGAGGTCGAGGTCCGGACCGGCGTGGAGCGTCTCGGCGCGGAGGCCCTCGGCGATCATCCCGAGCGTCGGGTTCGAGAGGATGGGTCGGTACGGCAGGACGCCGAGGAGCGGGATGCCGTACCGCGCGAGGCCGCGTTCGAGGACGCCCGGCAATGACGGCTGGGCGTCGAGATCGACCTTGTTGACGATCGCTCCCGCGACCTCGACCCCGTTCGCGGTGAAGAGGGACGCGTTGAGGACGATCTCGTCGATCGGCCGCCCGACCCCGCCCTCCGAGACGATGACGGCCGGCGCCCCGATGAGCCGAGCGACGACGGCGTTCGACAGCCCGACGACCGCGCCGACCCCGGCGTGACCGGTGCCTTCGATCAGGAGGACCTCATGGTCGTCGGTGAAGGTGGCGTGCGCCCGGCGGATCTTCGCGGGCAGGTCCTCCACGACGTCGCCGGCGATGTAGGCCTTCGTGAAGCCGCGCGGGATGTGGACCGGGCTCATGACCTCGAGCCGCTCGGGCAGGCCGAAGACCGCCCGCATGAGGACGGCGTCCTCGTCGGCCGGCACGCCGTCCTCGAGCACCGTGCGCTGTCCGACGGGTTTCATGAAGCCGGTCCGAAGGCCCTCGTCGACGAACAGGTTGAGCAGCCCGAGCGCCGCCGTCGTCTTGCCCCGGTTCTGGCCGGTCGCGGCGAGGTAGACCTGCCTCATGAGGGAGCCGGCCCCGGAGCGAGCGCGACGCCGCCGTAGGCGAGCGCGATCCCGATGAGGAAGAGCGCGACGAAGACGAGGACCGCCACGCGCGCGAGGGTCGAGCGCCGCTGGGCCCGGCGCGACTGCCCCGGCCGACGACCCGCCACCGTCAGCTCCGGACGGTCGTCTTCCGCTCGATGAGGTTGACCGCGTCGCGGAGGCGGGTCAGCGTCTCGCCGTCGACCGAGTCCGGCTCGAGGTACGGGCCGAGCCGCTCCATGACGTCGGCGACGAGCCCGAGGAAGACCGAGGCGTCGGCGACGAAGAACTCCGGCTCGTTGTTGTAGCGGACCATCGTCAGCCGACCCTGGAGGACGCGTCGCTCCTCGACGTGGGCGACCTGGGTCGCGAAGTTGTGACCCTGGATGCCGTCCGGGTTGTTGAGGAAGTTGAGGGCGTTGTCGATCGCCAGCCCGAAGCGGGCGCGCCACGCCGTCAGCCGCTCGTGAACTTCGCTCGGGATACGGACCTCGGCGACCTCGTCGAACACCTCGGGCGAGACGGTCAGGAGGCCGACGAGGGTCGTCCCGGCGCGCGTCCCGAGCATCACCTGGAGGCTCCGCTCGAGCGTGAAGACCTCCGAATCGAAGCGCGGGCTGGTGATGACGTCGGTCAGGAGGTCCTCGACGTTGTCGAGCGCGCCCGGCTCGGCCATCGAGTTCGCGAGGTGGAGGATCTCCTCCTTGAACAGGAACTTCTCTTCGTGGTCGAGCATCGGCGGGGATCGTAACACCGGCGTCCGGCGGCTCCGCGGATGCCCTCTCGGCGGCGTGCCGTGTCCGCGGCGGGCGTGCCGTCTCGGCTCTCCGCGGCGTGCCGCTTCGCCTGCGGCGTGCCGGGCTCGGCGCGTGCCGTGTCGCCTGCTTCGGTCCGCGCGTGCCGGGTGCATGGTCATGCCGAGCGCAACCCCGGCGACAACGCTCCGACTGCCGCCTCGCGGCCCGCCGCCGACGACGGGTCCGTGCGCGAGGTGCGCACCACCGCCCGACGTCGTTTCCCTCCCGATGCCCCATACCGCGCCGACTGCGCCTGAGATGCCCATGCAGCCGGCACTCGAACCTCGATCGAGGCCGCAGGGTAAGGCTTCGCCCGCGCGATCGAGGCGGCAGGGACCCGGCGCGCCAGGGCCGTAGGCCCTGGCGTGTCCGGGTGGGCACGCGGGCGCGACCCGACCCGGGCGGCGTCGATCCTGCACCGAACACCCCGACGGATGACCGTTCCTCGTTAGGCATCGCCCGACGTTCGGCATAGAGCCGATCCGTCGACGCCGCCAGGATGCGCGCGAAGGAGGATCCGATGACCGACGACGCGACGCGCCGACCAGGGGATCACGACCCACTCGAGGAGGCAGCCGATCAGGGCCCGGTCACGGAAGGCCTCGACACGAGCGACCCGGCCGCGGGCGACCCCGATCGGATCCGCGAGCTTCCGCGCGAGGACCTCGATGCCGAGGCGCGCAGAAGCGCCGAGGCGAGTGTGGGCGGTGGCGAGGCCGCGGGGCTCGCCGGAGGCGCGGGCCTGAGCGTCGCAACGTCGAATCCGGAGACGCGACGAGTGGCCGGCGGCGACGAGGTCGACGACTCCGACGCAATCGCGATGCCGACGGACCCGGGCGGCGGGACGCACTAGCGAAGCCTGCCGCGCCCCGAACAGAGCATGACCCCCGGCCAAGCCAGCCGGGGGTCATGAGCGTCGGCGTTGGTGAGACCGGTCGCGGCGGTCGTCCCGGCCGGGTTTTCGGCCGCATGCCGGGGCTCGACCCCGCGGCGGCTTGGCGCCTTCGGGGACATGACCCGGCCGATTTCCACCCGATCGAAATAACCGGGCCTACGGCGCGGACACGACGCAGTTTCGTGCCTGGATCGTGCACGCCGCCACGATCGCCGTGCACGACAGAGCCGGCCAGGTGGCCCGTACGCCCGCGCTAACCGCGACTATTACGACCGGGCCGAAATTGGCGCTCGTAAGGGCGCGCGAGGAGGCCCAGACGCGCGGACGACCGGCCCAGACGCGCGGACGACCGGCCCAGACGCGCGGACGACCGCGAATCCGGCCTGCGGGACCTACGGGTAGAGGCCGCGGAGGGCGGTCGCGTCGGCGACGCGCTTGACCGCGAGCAGGTAGGCCGCGGTCCGGTTGTCGCACGACTCGCGCCCGGCGATGTCGCGGACCTCGCCGAAGGCACGGACCATGATCTCGCGGAGCTTCTCGTTGACGATCGACTCGCTCCAGTGGTCGCGGTTGAGATCCTGGACCCACTCGAAGTAGCTGACCGTCACCCCGCCCGCGTTGCAGAGGATGTCCGGGATCAGGAAGACGCCGTTCGCGTGGAGGATCTCGTCCGCCTCGGGCGTCGTCGGGCCGTTCGCCGCCTCGGCGACGATCTTCGCCCTGACGTTGCCCGCGTTCGCGCCCGTGATCTGGCCCTCGAGCGCCGCCGGGATGAGCACGTCGCAGTCGAGCTCGAGGAGCTGGCCGTTCGAGATCTCGGTCGAGCCGGGGAACCCGCGGACGGACCCGTGCTCCTGCTTCCACGAGACGACCCGATCGACATCGAGGCCGTTCGGATTGTGGATCGCCGCCGTCGAGTCGGAGACGGCGATGACGGTCGAGCCCTCACCCTGCATGAGCTTCGCCGCGATCGAGCCGGCGTTGCCGAAGCCCTGGACGACGACGCGCGCGCCGCGGAGGTCCATGCCGAGATGCCGAGCGGCCTCGACGATGCAGAAGACTGCGCCCCGCGCGGTCGCCTCGTTGCGACCCTCGGAGCCACCGAGGCTGATCGGCTTGCCGGTCACGACGCCCGGGACCGTGTAGCCCTGGTGCATCGAGTAGGTGTCCATGATCCAGGCCATGACCTGGGCGTTCGTGTTCACGTCCGGGGCCGGGATGTCGCGCTCGGGGCCGATGAGGACCTCGATCTCGGTCGCGAAGCGGCGGGTGAGCCCCTCGAGCTCCTTCTTCGACAGCCGCTTCGGGTCGACGATGACGCCGCCCTTGCCGCCGCCGTACGGGATGCCGACGACCGCGCACTTCCAGGTCATCCACATCGCGAGGGCCTTGACCTCGTCGAGCGAGACGTCCTGGTGATAGCGGAGGCCACCCTTCGCCGGGCCCCGGCCGAGGTTGTGCTGGACCCGGTACCCGGTGAACACCTGGACGGAGCCGTCGTCCATCTTCACGGGGAAATGGACGGTCAACTCGCGGCGGGGCTCACGGAGCACCTGGCGAAGCCCGTCGTCGAGATTGAGCCGGTCGGCGGCCAGGTCGAACTGGCGCTGCGCCACCTGCCACGGGTTGACGGCGGCGGCGCGTTCGGTCGTCATGGAACGGAGAACCTCCGTGAACGGGACCGGCGAGACGGGCCGGACCCGAGCTGTTGAGTCGTCTCCCGGACGGCTCCACGGGACGCGAGGGGACGGTCCGGGCCTCGCGATTTGACCGTCGCCGCGTCGCTCTGACGTGAGGTCGAGTATCGCACAGGGCGGTCCGAAGGTTGTCGTTCGGTTGCCGTCCGGTTGCGACCGAGCGCAGGCTACGGCCGCGGCGTGCGCGCCTCCAACGTGCCGACGGTCCCCCTCGGGCAAGCCGTTCGGCTCATTGCGCGGACCCGAGCGCCCTCAGCTCGCCTGGTAGAGCACCACGCCGCCGAGGCAGCCCGGGCCGAGGTGCGGCCCGACCGACGGCCCGACCGCCTGGATGGACACGCGCTCGGGGTCGACGCCGCCGGGCATCCGGGCGACGATCTCGTCCCGGAACGGGTACGGGTCGGCCGGCGGCGTGTAGAGGATCGCCAGCGCCTCGACGGGACGGCGAGTCAGCAGCTCGGTCACCCGCTCCCGCGCCTTCGACCGGGTCCGGACGCGATCGGCCGTGTCCACGACGCCGTCGACGACCGTGATGATCGGCTTGATCGCGAGAAGGCTGCCGATCGCCGCCTGGGCCGGGCTGATCCGACCGCCGCGCCGCAGGTACTCGAGCGTATCGAGCGCGACGAAGAGGTCGACGTCGGCGGTGCGCATCGCCAGCGTGTGGCCGACGACGTCGCCGGTCGCGCCATCGGCGGCCATCTCCGCGCCGAGCAACGCGAGAAGCCCCTCCCCCATGGATGCCGATCGCGAATCGATGACGTGGATCTCGCGGGTCGGCATGAGATCGCGGGCGATCCGGGCGCTCTTGATCGTCCCGGACAGCTTCTCCCCGACCGTCACGCAGACGACGGACCGCGCCCCGGCCGCGAAGGCCTCGTCGAAGGCCGTCCGGAAGTCGCCCGGGCTCGCTGCGGCGGTCGTGGGGAAGGGCGTGTCAGGGGCGAGCATCCGCCGCCAGAACTCGTCGGTGGAGAGGTCGACGCCCGACTTGAACCGGTCGCTGCCGAACGTGACCTCGAGGGGCACGACCCGGATGCCCGCCGCGACGGCGACGTCGGGGCGGAGGTCGGACGCGGAGTCGGTGACGATCGCGACGGTCGGGTTCGCCACGGCCCGATCATAGGCGGCCCGGCTACGGGCCCGCCTCGCCCTCGGAGCCGCCGGCCGCGCTCATCTTCGACCGATCCTCGGCGCCCGCCGCGGGATCGGCTCCGACGAGGTGCTCGACCGACCGAAGGTGGAGCAGCGGCACGAGCGCGACGACGAGGAAGACGACGGTCGCGACGAAGACTCCGTCGAGGCCTCGAACCTCCGCCGCGCCCCCGCCGATGAGGCTGCCGGCGATCTGGCCGACGCCGAGGAAGACCGAGTAGAGGCCCATGATCGCGCCGCGGTCGTTCGGGAACGATTCGGTGACGTCGGCGAGGAGGCCGAGAGCGGCCGGCGTCGCGCCGGCGAGCACGAACAGGCCGATGCCGAGCCCCGCCACCTCCGCGCCCTGGACTGCGAGCGGCAGGCCGGTGCTGTGGTTGAGGAGGAAGGCGCAGGCGACGAGGACGGCGCCGCCGACGATCCCGAAGAGGATGATCGTCGTCCGCCGGAAGCGCCGGAACCGGTTGCCCCAGAAGAGCAGGCCGCCGAAGAACACCGCCAGCCCGAGCAGGAGCCCGGCGCTCACCTCGACCGGGTCGAAGCCGCCCATGAGCATCTGGTTGGCGAACTTCGGGTTCGGTTCCTTGACGAGCTGGAAGAGCGTCTGGCTCGTGTAGAGGCTGAGCGTCGCGTTCACCGCGATCCACGTCGGCGCGAGGAGCCAGATGTTCGACGACCGTAGGATCGCCCCGTAGCGGCTGATTCCCGGGTGGCTCGCCCGCGCCGCGGTTGCATGCGGCGGCTCTTCGACGCCGAAGCGATAGATCGAGAACGAGATCGCGTAGATGCCGGCGTTGAGGAGGAAGCCGACCGGTCCCAGGACGGCCCACAGTGGCCCCGCCACGACAAAGCCGGCGCCGAGGCCGGCGATCGTGGCGGCCTCGAAGCGCGCGGCGATCCGGCCGCGGAGCTGCTCGTCGCCGGCGGTCGCGAGGGCGATGAAGCCGAGGATCGACGGCACGCTCACGGCCGTCGAGGAGCCCTCGAGGACGCGGGTCCCCCCGAGGAGGACGAGGTTCGTCGTCGACCAGGTGACGACGACGGCGACGATCCCGAAGATCGGCCCGACCTGCATGAGCCGGTGGTGCCCGAACCGGTCCGAAAGGAGGCCGAACGGCGTGGCGAGGATGAGCTCGGCGGCGTAGAACGTCGCCGCGAGGATCCCGAGTGCGAGCGGGTCGACGGACGGCCCGCCGTGGGCGGGCAGGTTCGCGAGGTAGTAGACGAGGAGCCCGCCGGTGATCCCGGTGCTGAAGCGGAGCGTGAACGTGCCGATCAGGACCGCCACGAGGGACCGGGACATCGGGCGAAGGGTACCGGTCGTTCCAGCCGGGCCCGGTCGATCCGGCGAGAGCGCCCGCGCTCCTACAATCGGCGTCGATGGCGTCCCGACCGCTCGTTCCCGCGGCCCTCGCCCGCGGCACGAACGGGGCGGTCGTCGCGCCGCACCATCTCGCGACCGCGGCGGGCCTCGGGATCCTCCGCTCCGGCGGCAACGCCGTCGACGCGGCGATCGCCACGAACGCCGTTCTCGCGGTCGTCATGCCGAACGGCTGCGGGATCGGGGGCGACGCGTTCTGGCTCATCTGGTCCGAGGCCGAGGGTCGGGTCGCCGGCCTCAACGGCTCGGGGCGGTCCGGCGCGGCGGCGTCGGCAGAGAAGCTGCGCGCATCGGGGCTCAGCCGCCTGCCCCGGCGCGGCCCCCTCACGATCACGGTTCCGGGGGCGGTCCGGTCCTGGGCCGACGCCCACGCGCGCTTCGGCCGGCTGCCGCTCGACCGGCTCCTGGCGCCCGCGATCGAGCTCGCCGACGGCGGCTTCGCCGCCTGGGATGGCTTCGTCGAGGCGGTCGAGCGGACGCGGGCGCTCGTGCTTGGGGCGGGCGTCGACGACGGCTTCGAGCGAGTCTTTCGCCCGAACGGGCGAGCGTGGCGGGCCGGCGAGCGGGTGCGGCTGCGGGCACTCGCGTCGACGCTGCGGCGCCTCGTGACCGCCGGCCTCGGCGACTTCTACGAGGGTGAGATCGGCGAGCGGCAGGTCAGGGCGCTGGCGGCGGCCGGCGCGACGATCGCCATCGACGACCTCCGGACCCACACGAGCACCTGGACCGATCCGATCGCGATCGACTACCGCGGCGTCGCGGACCTCACCCACCCGCCGAACAGCTCGGGGGTCGTCGGGCTCGAGATCCTCGCGCTCCTCGCGCGCTTCGACCCGCCGCCGGCCTCGACGTTCGGCCCCGATGGCCCGTCCGACCCGCGCTGGGCCCACCTCGGCATCGAGGCCTCGAAGCTCGCGATGGCCGACCGCGACCGCTGGCTGTGCGACCCCGAGCACGTCGAGGTCCCGGTCGCTCGCCTCCTCGACGAGGCCTACGCCGCGGACCTGGCGTCACGAATCGACCGCGGTCGGGCGGCCCGGGCCCCGGCCGCGGCGGTCCCGCGCGGCGGCGGCACGATCTACCTCGCGGTCGTCGACGGCGAGGGCAACGCGGTGAGCCTCATCGAGTCGAACTACTCGGGCTTCGGCTCGCTCGTCGTCGATCCGGAGACGGGGATCCACTACCAGAACCGGGGCTCGTACTTCTCGCTCGACCGGGCCTCGCCGAACGTCCTCGCCCCGGGGAAGCGGCCGCTCCACACGCTCATGCCGACGATGCTCGTCCGCGACGGCCGGCCGTGGGTGGTGACCGGGTCGATGGGCGGCGACGC
>DASTSC010000084.1:0-4006 GCA_035760905.1 Candidatus Limnocylindrales bacterium
GACCGAGGGGATCATCGGGACGGAGTTCGAGCACGGCGCGGTGGCCTTCTTCGAGCTCGACGGCGGCCTCAGGCTTGCGCTCTGGCCACGGACGAGCATCGCCCACGACACCGGTCTGGCGCAGACCCTGCCGAGCCCGACCGACCTGACGCTCGCCCACAACGTCGGCTCGCGCGAGGAGGTCGAGCGCGTCTTCGCGGAGGCCGTTGCGGCCGGCGCGATCACCGTCAAGCCGCCGGGCGACACGTTCTACGGCGGCTATGCCGGGTACTTCGAGGATCCCGACGGTCACGTCTGGGAGATCGCCTGGAACCCGGCCTGGGAGGAGTCGGTCCGGTGAACGCCGGCGATCGAGCGTTCTCGAAGACCGAGATGATGATCGTCGCGGCCGCGCGCGAGCTGGCCGGCCAGCGCGTCTGCTTCGTCGGCGTCGGGTTGCCGAACATCGCGGTCAACCTCGCCCAGCGGACGGTCGCGCCAGACCTCGAGCTCGTCTACGAGGCGGGCGTCTTCGGCGCCCGGCCCGCCCGCCTGCCGCTCAGCATCGGCGATCCGACGATCGTGACCGGCTCGACCTCCACCGTGAGCATGTGGGAGCTGTTCGGCTTCTACCTCCAGGGCGGGCTCGTCGACGTCGGCTTCCTCGGGGCCGCGCAGATCGACCGCTTCGGCAACATCAACACGACCGTCATCGGTCCGTACGAGCGGCCGGAGACGCGGCTGCCGGGGTCCGGCGGTGCCTGCGAGATCGCGATCAACGCTCGCCAGGTGTTCGTGATCATGCGCCAGTCGAAGCGATCGTTCGTCGAGGCCATCGACTTCCGGACGTCGCCGGGCAACCTCGGCGGGGCCGAGCAGGCCGAGCGGATCCGGCGCGAGGGCGGCTGGAACGGCCGGGGACCGTCGGTCGTGGTCACCGACCTCGGGATCTGGCACTTCGACGAGACGGGCGAGATGGAGCTCGACTCGCTCCACCCGGGCGCGACGCTCGAGGACGTCCGGGCGACGATCGGCTGGGAGCCGCGGGTCGCCGACGAGCTGGCGACGACGCCGCCGCCGACGGCAGCCGAGCTGCGGCTCATTCGCGAGGAGCTCGACCCGGGCGGCGCCTACACGCGGTAGGCGCGGTGGTGCGGCGGCGCACCGCTCGCCGGCAGGATTCGGCGAGCCGCAGGACAATCGCGACCCTGCGACCAGCCGCGTGACGCGGCTCCACGAAGTGCCCGTGGGAGGAGTCTGATGTCGCGATCCCGTTCCGGCCGTCCCCTGCGTGCAGGCAGCCTGCTCGCCGGTGCGATCCTCTGCCTGGCCCTCGGCCCCGGGGTGGCCGTCGCCGAGGACGGCGGTGAGATCAGCCAGCCGATCGAGTTCACCCACACCGTCGTCGATGCGCCGGCCCCGGTGACCGGGACGGCGTGGTCGAACGGCCCGAAGGTGAAGGTCGGCCAGGCGATCTGCACGACCACCACCTCGAACGCCGCGAACGTCCGGGCCGACTGCGAGGGCAAGGGCCCCCACAACGAGACGTCGATCGCGGTCAACCCGACCGACCACGACAACATCATCGGCGGCGCGAACGACTACCAGCTCTCGCTCAACCCGGGCGGCCACGTCGGCGAGACGGTCCACTCCCGGGCCCATGTCACCTTCGACGGCGGCAAGACCTGGTCCGAGTACCCGCTCTGGTCGAACGCGCCCTACCAGGCGACCGGCGACCCGGCGGTGGCCTTCGACGCGACCGGCCATGCCTACTACGCGACCCTCGGCTTCAAGTTCGTCGGCCCGACAAACGCCCAGAGCCCCGACGTCCTCGTCTCGAACTCGGGTGACGGCGGCAGGACCTGGTCGCTGAGCCGGGTCGCGACCGGCAGCGGCAACTTCGGCAGCGCCGGCCACGTCCTCGACAAGGAGTACGTCACCGCCTGGGGCAGCGGGAATGCGCTCGTCACGTGGGACGACTTCGAGCAGGGCCCGCACGGCGGCGTGATCAGCGTCCGGATCTACACCTCGGTCACGCACGACTTCGGGGCCACGTGGACTGCTCCGAAGGTCGTCTCGGGCGATCTCGACGAGTCGTTCGTCCCGGTGCCGACGGTCAGCGCGGACGGCCGCGTCTTCATCGCCTTCCTCAACACGGGCGACCTCACGACCGGCCGCGACACGTACGAGGTCGTCGAGGTGAGCGCCTCGACGGGAGCGGGCGTCGCCGGCCCGTTCGACGTCGCCCTCACGATCGACGGCTTCACCGACTATCCGCTCGCCCTCGGGCGCCAGACCTACCAGGACTCGATCTTCCGGACGTGGGCGGCCGGCAACATCACGGCCGACCCGACGAATGCAGGCCACCTCGCGGTCGTCTGGTCCGACATGCGCAACTCCGTGACGCCCGCGCCCGAGGATCCATACAAGGCGACCACCAACTCGGACGTCATCGTGAGCGAGTCGACGGACTACGGCCGGACGTGGAGCGCGCCGCACGCGGTGGCGCTCGACGGCGACCAGTTCATGCCGTGGGGTGCATTCGATGTCGCCGGCACCCTCCGGATCGGCACGTTCGACCGGAGCGGTGATTCCGCGAACCACCTGTACGACTACTCGCTCCTCACCCGGACGGGGCCGTCGACGTACACCCGCTCGGTGGTCTCGACCCACTCGTCCGACCCGACGAAGAACAACCGCTGGTTCGCGGCCACGCTCGACTCCGACTTCCCGTTCGCGAACTCGTTCATCGGCGACTACTCGAACATCGCGGTGGTGCCCGGAACGACCCACACGGTCGCGTTCTGGACGGACCTCCGCGACCAGGTGACGTTCGCCGGCCGAACGGGCGCGGACGAGGGGGCGTACTTCGGCTACGCCTCCTGAGCCCGGGCGGGATCGACCGCCCCGTCGTTGAGCTGCCGCGGGTTCCGTCGGTTCAGCCGACCAGCGCCCGCGGCAGTTTCGAATGGCCTTCCTGCCACGTGCGCGAAAGAAACGAACCGGCCGCCGAGAAAGCCCGGCGGCCGGATTCGCGGGGGCGTGGAGACGCCGACGACTAGCCGGGGATCGGCCCCTGCTGTCGCTGGAAGACCACGCCGGGTCGCCACGGCGTGCCCAGCCGCGGCAGCAGCCATCGATCGACGCCGTAGTAGCCGGCGACCTTCCAGGCGAGGATCAGGCCGATCGCCGCCGTGAACATGATCGGGTTCGTGGACGCCGAGCCGGCGAGCAGGAACGACATGTTCATGAAGGCGCCGAAGAAGGCCGCGATGCCCGTGAGGCAGCCGGCGATCAGCCCGAGGCCGACGGCGATCTCGCCGAACGTGATGAGCCAGGCGAACCACGCCTCGTGGTGGCCGCCGAGCAGGAAGTTGATGAAGTCGCGGTACCACTCGTAGCTGATCGTCGGGCGGCCGCCCTCCGGCACCGCGGCGGCGTTCTTCCAGAAGCCGGCCAGGGCCGCGCCACCACCGTCGAGCCAGCCGCCTCCGGTCGCCTTGTGCCAGCCCGCCTCGAGCCATTCGAAGCCGACGAAGAGGCGGATCGGGAGCCAGACGAGCCCCGCGTTCGCGTTGTTGAACAGGAACCGGGCGAAGGCCGGACCTTCGATCTGGACCTCGTCGCTGTCCGGCGCGCGGCGCGCCTCGAGGTAGAGGATCACCACGAGCGCGATCGCGAGGATCCAGAACGCCACGGTGACGATCGACAGGAGGCCCTCGGGAACCTCCACCCAGGGGTTGACCATCCAGAACAGGAGGAGGGTGGCCACCGCCCCCACTCCGTACGCCAGGGTCCGCAAGGATTCCACCCGAACCACCTCCTCGAGCTCCTACGAAATCACGCTGTCCGGCGCCATCTCGGCATCGCGATCCGGCTTCACGACCATCACCGGGCAGGGCGCGTGGCGGACGACGAAGTCCGAGACGCTCCCGAGGAGCGCCCGGCCGAGGCCGCTCCGGCCATGGCTGCCCACGACGATCATGTCGGCCCTCTCCGACACCGCCGCCTCCACGATCGCATCCCC
>DASTSC010000085.1:0-20459 GCA_035760905.1 Candidatus Limnocylindrales bacterium
CTGGGCCGCGGCGGTCGAGGGCGCGCCGTCGTTCCGGCTCCTCTACCCGGACGAGGTTCCGCTCACGGAGAAGATCGAGGCCATCGCCCTCGGCGTCTACGGCGCGGCCGGCGTCGACGTCCTGCCGGCGGCGGCCAAGGCACTGTCACGCTTCGAGGCGGCTGGCTACCGCGGACTCCAGGTCTGCATGGCGAAGACGCAGTACTCGCTCAGCCACGACCCGGCGCTCCTGGGCCGCCCGAGCGGCTTCCGCGTGCCCGTCCGCGATGTCCGGCTCTCCGCCGGCGCCGGCTTCGTGACCCCGCTCCTCGGCGAGATGCGGACGATGCCTGGGCTGCCGTCGGTGCCCGGTGGCGAGCGGATCGATATCGACGCCGACGGCAACGTCGTCGGCCTGTTCTAGGCGAAGCCGGCCGACGCGAGCGCGAAACAGACGGCGACGACGAGGCCGAGGACGACCCCGAGGACCCCGACCGTCCAGGCCGTCAGGTCGACCGGTCCGAGCGCCTCACCCATGTGGGCGTGATCGTCGTGGTCGTCGATGACCGCCGCGTGGTGGGCGGCGTCATCGTCCGGTCCGTGGTCGCGGCCGGCTCCCGCGTGGGACGAGGGCGCGTCGGCGTCGTGGGCGATCGCCTCCGCGCCGGCGTCACCTCGTTGTTCGGTCATTCGGGCGGTGCCTCCTTCGTCCGCGATTCTCGCACGACCCTAGACTCGCATTCGTGCTCATCCTCGTCCTCACCCGGCACGGCCTGACGACCCGCTCGAAGCCCGAGCAACACCTGGGCCAGACGATCGACGTGCCGCTCTCCCCCGACGGGCGTGAGCAGGCAGACCGGCTCCGCGATCGGCTGGCGGGGATCGACTTCGACCGGATCCTGTCGAGCCCGCTCGCCCGTGCTCGCGAGACCGCGGCGATCGTCGCCGGTGACCGCGACGTGACGGTCGATCCGCGGCTGCGGGAGATGGATTACGGGGCCTGGGAGGGCCTGACGTACGCCCAGATCCACGAGCGCGACCCCGTCCGGCGCCGCGCCTGGGAGCGCGACCCGGCGGTCCTGCGCTGTCCCGACGGCGAGTCCGGCAACGACGTCGCCGCCCGCGCCGGTGCCTTCCTCGTCGATCTCCTCGAGACCCACGTGGCGCGCCACGGATCGAGCGAGACCGATGAGTGGCCGGTCCTCGCGGTCGGCCACAGCAGCCTCAACCGGATCCTCGTCTGCCTCGCGCTCGGGCTGCCGATCCGCGAGTTCCGCCAGCGCTTCACCCAGGACCAGGTCAACGTCACGGTCCTGCGCTTCGAGCACGGCGACGGCCCATCCGACGCGCGCCTCCTCCTGCTCAACGACGTCGAGCACGTCTGCGCGGACGGCGCGCCGCCGTGGGAGTGAGCGGCCGCCGAGCCTGAAGCGGCCGCCGAGCCTAGTGCGCCCAGCGGCCGTAGTCGGCCGACGTTCGGAAGCCGGAGCAGGTCGTCGACGAGAAGTGCGGGTTGACCCATACGTTCCCCCCGCCGCGCCTGATGCCGCTGCCACCGATGAAGCGCCCCGAGTCGGACGCCCAGCCGCCGTTGTCGCGGGCGACGTTGCCCGACCCGGTCAGCTGGTAGCCGCTGATGAGGTCCCCGGCGGTCGAACGGACGATGAGGTTGTGGGCGATCGTCGTGCCCGACGTCTCGTTGGAGACGATGATCCCGCGACCGGCCCGGTAGAGCGTGTTCCAGCTGATCGTCACGTCCGATCCGGCCGGACCGACCTTGATGTTCCGGCCATGGGTCGCGTTGAAGATGACGTTCCGCGTGATCCGGCCGCCCGTCGAGCCGGCGATGTCGGCGACGTAGATGTTGTGGTCCTGCGTCGGATCGTGGCCCGAGTAGCCGACGGCGTCGTGGATGCACGACCGTCGGATCGTCCAGTTCACCGGCGCGGCGCCGCTGCCGCTCCGGGTCACGAGGATGTTCGCGTAGCTCTGCGCCCCCCAGACCTTCGAGTGCTCCCAGACCCAGCTCCGGCCGCCGCGGAGCTTGACCATCTGGAGCGAGTGGTCCGTGATCGCGTCGTCCCAGGTGACGTCGATCCCGTCGAACGTGACGTAGCGCGGGGTCACCCAGAAGAGGCCCTTGATGATCGGTCGCTCGTCCCGGTAGGCGCGGACCGTGATCCGGTGGTGACGCCTGCCCGTGACCGTCGCGTTCACGTGCTGGCGGTACGTCCCGCCGCGCAGGCAGAGGACCGCGCCGGGCCTGAGGTTCTTCAGGACATTCGTGAGCGACCGGCCGGTTCCGATCACCTTCGTGCAGCCGCTCGCGTCGGCGACGGATCCGGCGGCGGGCAGTGTGGCCAGGGCGAACCCGGCGAGCGCGAGCGCGACGAGTGAGCGTCTCATCGGACGTTCCCCCTCCCTTTCGATGTCTCCCTGCGTTTCTGTGGCGGCGACTCAGTCGGGTTGCGGACGGCGACCCGGCATTCCGAGGCGCCACCAGACGAAGAGGACGATGAGGCCGACGACGCCGACGGCCATCGCGAGGTCGAATGGCTGGAGCGCATGGCGGATCTCGACCCAGCGCGCGCCGAGCTGCGTGCCGGCCCAGACGAGGGCGATCGACCACGGCACGGCGCCCGCCGTGGAGTAGGCGATGAACTTCGGCAGCGGCATCCGAGCGACGCCGGCAGGGAACGAGATGAACGTCCGGACGACCGGCAGGAGCCGGCTGAAGAACGCCGTCGGTGCCCCCCAGCGCTCGAAGAACTGCTCCGCGAGCTCGATCTCGTGGGGCCGAATAAGGAGGTACCGACCCCACCGCTCGAGGAATGGCCGGCCGCCCCACGCGCCGATCGCGTAGGCGATGAGCGAGCCGGCGGTGTTGCCGAGCGTCGCGGCGATGACGACGAGCCAGAAGCTCCACGGACCGCGGGTGAGCGGCTCGAGCTGGAGCGGGTCCGAGACGAGGAAGCCGGCGAACGGCAGGACGAGCTCGGACGGGAGCGGGATCATCGCCGACTCGATCGCCATCGCGAAGGCGACGCCGAGGTAGCCGACCGCGCCGTAGAGCGAGGCGAGGAACGGGATGACGATCTGGTCGATGAAGGCAAGCACTTGGGGGTCGCACCCTCGTACGGGCTCGTGACGCGCGTTGGCGCGGATCGCGGGTCGGAGGCGTGAGCGGCCTCGGAGGCGTGACGAGAGCCTCGGACGTCAGGGTATGACGACTATCCTCCGGCCGTGACCCCCTCGGACGTCCGCCCCGATCCGGTCATCCTGACCGGCGCGAACCTGACGGTCGCCGACGTCGAGTCGGTGGCGCGCCACGGCGCGGAGGTCCGGCTCGACGACGATGCGCGGGCGCGGATGGCGGAGTCCCGCGGGGTCGTGGAGCGGCTGGTCGCCGACGGCGAGGTGGTCTACGGGGTCACGACCGGGTTCGGCGACCTCGCGACGACGTTCGTGCCGCCGGACGAGGCGGCGGCGCTCCAGGAGCGGCTGCTGCTGAGCCATGCGGCCGGCGTCGGGCCGCCGTTCGACCGCGACGTCGTCCGGGCGATGCTCCTCCTGCGGGCGAACACGCTCGCGCTCGGCCACTCCGGCTGCCGCCCCGTCCTCGTCGAGCGGCTGGGCGACTTCCTCCGCCTCGGGATCCACCCGGTCGTTCCCGAGCAGGGCAGCGTGGGGGCATCGGGCGATCTGGCGCCGCTCGCCCATCTCGCGCTGCCGCTCATCGGCCGCGGCCAGGCCGAGCTCGGCGGGCAGGTCGTACCGGGCCTCGTCGCGCTCCGGGAGACCGGTCTCGAGCCGCTCACGCTGGCGCCGAAGGAGGGCCTGGCGCTCCTCAACGGGACCCAGCTGATGACGGCCCTCGGCGCGCTCCTGCTCGCCGACGCCGACCGGCTCGTCCGGACGGCGTCGGTCGTGGCCGCGATGTCCGTCGAGGCGCTCCTCGGGACCGAGGTCGCGTACGCCGCGGCATATCAGCTGGCCCGACCCCATCCGGGCCAGGTCGCCGTGGCATCCGAGCTGCGCCATCTCCTGCGCGACTCGGCAGTCCAGGCCGGCCATCACGGCTCGCGGCACAAGGTCCAGGACCCGTACTCGCTGCGGTGCGTGCCCCAGGTCCACGGCGCGGTCCGGGACGCGCTCGACCACCTCCGCCGGGTCCTCGAGATCGAGCTCAACAGCGCGACCGACAACCCGCTCGTGTTCCCGGAGCCGGCCGCGCCGGACGCGGTCGCGACCGGTCGCGGGCGGGTGATCAGCGGTGGCAACTTCCACGGCGAACCGATCGCCCTGGCGCTCGACTTCGCGAAGCTCGCGATCGCCGAGCTCGGCTCGATCAGCGAGCGGCGGACGGCCCTGCTCGTCGATCCGCGGCTCAACGGCGGGCTGCCGGCGTTCCTCTCGCCCGACCCCGGCCCGAACTCCGGGCTGATGCTCGCCCAATACACGGCCGCCGCGCTCGTCTCGGAGGACAAGGTGCTCGCCCACCCGGCCTCCGTCGACTCGATCCCGACCTCAGCGAACCAGGAGGACCACGTGTCGATGGGGCCGATCGCCGGTCGCCACGCCCGGGCGGTGCTCGCCAACGTCGAGCGCGTGCTCGGGGCCGAGCTTCTCTGCGCGGCCCAGGCGCTCGACCTGCGGCTCGACGAGCTCGCCGCCGGCGCGGGCTCGGACGGGCGGCCGGCGGCGGGCGCGGGGGTGATGGCCGCCCACGCGATCGTTCGCTCGCGGATCGACCGATTGGGCGACGACCGGGAGCTCGCGCCCGACCTCGGGCTGGCGACCGGGATCGTCCGCTCGGGCGTCCTCGCGCCGCTCGCGTCGCCCGCCCCGGAGGCCGGCCGTGCCTGAGGTCCGGATCGTCGACGTCGTCGACCTCGAGTCGTTCGGGCTCGTGCCGCCCTGTGCCGATCCCGCCTTCGACCATCGAACCTGCGATTACTGGGAGGACGCGGCCCGCGGCTCGAAGTCGCACCGCCAGAGCTGGCTCGCCCCGCCGAGGCCCGCCGAGCCCGCCGCGAACCCGTTCCGGCCCGAGCCGGCCGCGAACCCGTTTGCGCCCCGACCCTCTGGCGCCGAGCCGGCCCCGAACCCGTTCGCGCGCGGCGGCGAGCGCCTTGGCGACAACCCCTTCGCGCGCCGGGAGGACGACGCCGCCAACCCGTTCCTCGCCCGTCCCCGCGCCGCCGCGACCGCGCCCGATGACGCGCCGCAGAAGCTTCGGCTCCTCGTCCGCGGCGCGCACGTGTTCGGCTCGTACGCGAAGGTGCTCCAGGTCGACGGCGCGTCCGTCGCCTACGCCCAGTACGGGCCGCTGACCGCGTATCCGCGCGCGCAGCGGCTGCGGGATCTCTATCCGCAGCTGCCGCAGTCGCCGCCACCGGCGGTGATCACCTGCATCGCCACGACGGCCGAGGGGCGGAACCAGGGCTGGGCCGGCCGGCTCGTCGGAGCGGTCTGCGAGGACCTGGCGGAGCGCGGCTTCGTCGCGGTCGAGGCCTACCCGGAGACTGGCGCGCCGGAGAACGCGACGAGCGCGGCGACGGTCGAGTTCTGGCTCGCCGCCGGGTTCGCGGTCGCGGCGGACGACGCGCGGTTCCCGGTGATGCGTCGCGAGCTGGCGTGAGGCGGGCAGGCGGGCTCGCCGGCCTCGTCCTCGTCGCGGCGAGCGCGACGGCGGGTTGCGGCTCGCCGGCGCCCGTGCCCTCGACCATTCCGTCGTCGGCCGCCTCCGCGTCCGTTACGGCCTCCGGGTCGCCCGAGCCCTCGACGGCGCCATCGGCGATCCCGTCGGCCTCCCCGGCCGGATCCGGCATCGCGATCGACCCGACGCTGCTCGACCTGCTGCCCCGCCAGCTGGCCGGGCTCGACCGCCAGACCGACCCGGACGTGGATGCGCGGGCCTTCGGCGACCCCGGGCTTCGGGCGATCGGGACGGCCGGAGCGAGCGCGATCTACGTCGACCCGGCGGCCGGTGACTTCGCCTACGCGACGCTCATCCGGCTCGTCGGCGGTCGGATCGGCAACAGCGCGTTCCGCGCCTACCGCGACTCGTTCGATGCCGGGGCGTGCTCACAGGCCGGCGGGGTCGCGGGCAACGCGGAGACGACCCTCGGCGGCCGGCGGACGTTCGTCGGTTCGTGCGCCGGCGGCCTCCTGACGTACCACGCGGTGATCCCGGAGGCCGGCGTCCTCGTCTCGATCTCGTCGGCCGGCGGCCGCCGGCTCGGCGAGCAGCTGATGACCGCCGCCGGGGGCTAGGATCGAAGGCGATGGCGCAGCCCCTGCCAGGCGCCCGACCCGTTCGCGCCCCACGCGGCACCCGGCTCTCCGCGCGCGGTTGGCCCCAGGAGGCCGCGCTGCGGATGCTCATGAACAACCTCGACCCGGAGGTCGCCGAGAACCCCGACGCGCTCGTCGTCTACGGCGGCACCGGCCGGGCCGCGCGGAGCTGGGCGGCCTTCGACGCGATCGTCCGCGAGCTCCGCCGCCTGGCCGACGACGAGACCCTCCTCGTCCAGTCCGGCAAGCCGGTCGCGGTCTTCCGGACCCACGAATGGGCGCCGCGGGTCCTGATCGCGAACTCGAACCTCGTCGGGAAGTGGGCGACGTGGGAGCACTTCCGGGAGCTCGAGGGCCGGGGCCTGCTGATGTACGGCCAGATGACCGCCGGCTCGTGGATCTACATCGGGACGCAGGGGATCCTCCAGGGCACGTACGAGACGTTCGCCGAGCTGGCCCGCCAGCACTTCGGCGGGACGCTGAAGGGGCGCGTGACGCTCACCGCCGGGCTCGGCGGGATGGGCGGCGCGCAGCCGCTGGCGATCACGATGAACGACGGCGTGGCGATCGTCGTCGAGGTCGACGAGGCGCGGGCCCGGCGCCGCCACGAGATCGGCTACGTGGACCGGTTGACCCACGACCCCGACGACGCGCTCCGCCAGGCCCGGGGGGCGGCCGCGAAGGGTGAGGCCGTGTCGATCGCGCTCGTCGGCAACGCGGCCGAGATCGAGCCGGCCTGGGCGAAGGCAGGCGAACGCTTCGACGTCGTCACCGACCAGACATCCGCGCACGATCCGCTCGACGGGTACGTGCCGGCCGAGATCTCGCTCGAGGACGCGCTCGTCCTTCGGCGGACCCAGCCGGAGGTCTACGTCCGGCGCTCGATGGCCTCGATGGCCGACCACGTCCGCGCGATCCTCGACTTCCGGGCATCGGGCGCGATCGCCTTCGACTACGGCAACAACCTCCGGGCCCAGGCGAAGGAGGCGGGCGTCGCGAACGCCTTCGACTACCCGGGTTTCGTGCCGGCGTTCATCCGGCCGCTCTTCTCCGAGGGCAAGGGCCCGTTCCGCTGGGCCGCGCTGTCCGGGGACCCGGACGACATCCGCCGGACCGACGACGCGATCCTCGAGCTCTTCCCGGAAAACGCCGCGCTCCGTCGCTGGATCGAGATGGCCGAGGCGAAGGTCCCGTTCCAGGGGCTGCCGGCCCGGATCTGCTGGCTCGGCTACGGCGAGCGGGCGCGGGCCGGGCTCCGCTTCAACGAGCTCGTCGCGTCAGGCGAGCTGCGGGCGCCGATCGTCATCGGCCGGGACCATCTCGACGCCGGGTCGGTCGCCTCGCCGAACCGGGAGACCGAGGCCATGCGCGACGGGACCGACGCGGTCGCCGACTGGCCGCTGCTCAACGCGCTCGTGAACACGGCCGCGGGCGCCACGTGGGTGAGCATCCACCACGGAGGCGGGGTCGGGATCGGCTACAGCCAGCACGCGGGGATGGTCGTCGTCGCCGATGGGACGGAGCTCTCGGCACGAAAGCTCGAGCGGGTCCTGACGACGGACCCCGGGATGGGCGTCGTCCGCCACGTCGACGCCGGCTACGAGCGGGCGATCGAGGTGGCCCGGGAGCGGGGCATTCGCATCCCGATGCTCGACGCGGGCTGAGGCCGGAGCCGGACGGACGCCGGGCAGCGATCGCGCGCGGCCAGCCTGTCCGGCGGCCCCGGGTCGGGGGGTCGCGATCACGCGGACGGGCGATGGCGCTCGGCTGCCGGGGTGATCAGGATGAGGTCCGCGCCGGAACCCTGACCCCGGCGCTCTTTCGAACACGACCTCCCGGCCGAGCCCGGCAGCTCGACCGCACTCGACCCCGGCGCTGATGGGGCACCAGCGTCGGGGTCGTTCTCGTTCGGCGCCTACCGGTCGGCGTCGTCCCGGACGAGTGGCGCGCTCGCGGAGGTCGGCCGAGGCTCCTCGTCGAGCGCCTCGGCGAGGACGCCCGGGTCCACCTCGCCCGGCCGACGCCGCCGTGTGGCCGCCTCGATCTCGTGGATCTCGAGCCCGTCGCCGGTCGGGCGGGGCATGAGACGAAGGCGCCGGACCGGCGAGAAGAGCACGAACAGCGGCGGCACGACGGCACCGATGCCGCCGACCCACATCGCGGCGGTCACGCCGAACGCGGTCGCGATCGCTCCGCCGACGATCTGGCCGACCGGGATCGTGCCCCAGACGACGAACCGCATCGTGGCGTTCATCCGGCCCTGCATCCGCTCGGGCGTGATCGCCTGGCGAAAGCTCACCTGGTTGATGTTGTAGACGAGGCCGGAGAAGCTCACGAGCGCCGCCGACACGATGAGAAACGCGTGCGGCGCGGACACCGGCGCGAGCGGGACGAGGATCGCCGCCGGGAAGCCGAGGGCAATCGAGCCGACGATCGCCGGGCCGACGCCGATGATCCCCGCGATCCGGTTCGCGGTCACGGCCCCCACGAGCGCGCCGATGCTGCCGATCGCGAAGATCAGGCCCACGGCCTCCGGCGTCAGGGCGAGGACCGTGTACATGTAGTAGAGGAGCAGCGAGAACTGGATGTTCGAGAACAGGTTCGAGCTGCCGGTGGCGCCGGCGATCATCCGGAGGTACGGATGGCCGAGGACGAACCGGAGGCCCGTGCCGATCTCCTCGCGCATCGACGGCCCGCGCCCGCCCTCGGGCGCGCGTTCCGGGAGCACCTCGTCGCGTCGAATCCGGGTCACGAACGCCGCCGAGCCGACATAGCTGACCGCGTCCGCGACGATCGCCAGCGGCGCGGTGACGAGCCCGATGAGCCCGCCGGCGACGCCCGGCCCGACGATCTGCGCGGCCGAGCGGCTCACCTCCAGCTTCGAGTTGCCCTCGACGAGCTCGTCTCGCTCGACGAGCGAGGGCAGGTAGCTCTGGTAGGCGACGTCGAAGAAGACCGTCAGGACGCCGTTGACGAAGCCGACGACGTAGAGGTGCCAGATCGACAGGGCGCCGAGCTCGTAGGCGATCGGGATCGAGGCGAGGCTGGCGGCGCGCCCGAGGTCACCGGCGATGAGGATCGGTCGGCGACGGAGCCGGTCGACCCAGACGCCGGCCGGCAGCGCGAACAGGAGGAACGGCAGGAACTCGACGGTGCCGAGAAGCGCGACCTCGAACGGTGGCGCCTGGAGGGCGAGGATCGCGACCGTCGGGATCGCGAGCAGGCTGACCTGCGTCCCGAACTGGCTGATCGTCTCGGCCAGCCAGAGCCGGCGGAAGTCGGGTCTCGTGAGCAGTCCGAGGCGGTTCGACCACACGGGCGGACCTCATCCGTGAGCGCGGCCGGGCGGCCGAAGCGTGGAAGTCTATCGTCTAACGATCGTTAGGGGCGCCCCTCGCGCGCGGCCCGGCCGGCGCCGGCCCGGCAGGACGTGTCACGATACGTCCGATGGCCCTCGTCGAGAGCGTTCCGAACGTGTCCGAGGGTCGCCGTCGCGACGTCGTCGACCGCCTGGCCGAGGCGGTCTCGTCGGTGCCCGGCGCGCACCTCCTCGACCGGACCAGCGACGCGAGCCACAACCGCAGCGTCTTCACCCTCGCCGGCGATTCGGCCCAGGTCGAGGCGGCGCTCGAGGCGCTGGTTGCCGCCGCGATCGACGAGATCGACATGGAGACCCACACCGGGGAACACCCCCGCATCGGCGCGGTCGACGTGATCCCGTTCGTGCCGCTCGCCGGGACCACGATGGACGAGGCGATCGCGCTCGCGCGGGCCTTCGGCCGTCGCCTCGCCGACCGCTTCGACCTGCCGGTCTACCTCTACGCGAACGCGGCCCTCCGGTCGGATCGTGTCCGCCTGGCCGACGTCCGCCGGGGCCAGTACGAGGGCCTGAAGGCGGAGATCGGCCAGAACGGTCGCCAGCCGGACTTCGGGCCGGCGAGGACGCATCCCCGAGCGGGCGCGGTCGCGGTGGGGGCCCGGCCCTTCCTCATCGCCTGGAACGTCAACCTCGCATCGCGCGACCTCGAGGCCGCGAAGCGGATCGCCCGCCGCGTCCGCGAGTCGGGGGGCGGCCTGCCGCGAGTCCAGGCGAACGGGTTCTGGATCGACGAGCTCGGAGTCGCCCAGGTCTCGATGAACCTGCTCGACTTCCGGACGACACCGATCTGGCTCGTCTGGGAGGCGGTGACGGAGCTCGCGGCGGAGGAGGGGATCGAACCGCTCGAGTCGGAGCTCGTCGGTCTCGCGCCGCTCGACGCGCTCCTCGACGTGGCCGATCACGGCGGCACGGAGACGGAGCGGCCGGTGGAGGCGCGCCTCGCCGCCGCGGCCGAGGCCATCCGGCTGCGTGACTTCTCGCCGCTCCAGGCGCTCGAGCTTCGGCTCGCCGCCGTCGAGCGGACCGTCGGCTGACCGCGCCCGTGGGCCTCCGGCTCATCGAGGGCGGGCGGTCCGGGGACGACCTGCCCGGCCTGCTCGTGTCGGGCGCGCGGTCGATCGCGACGATGACCGGCGGCCTCCGCCGCGGGGAGGCTCAATCCGACGTCGCCTCGCTCGACGGCCGCGACGCGTGGGTGGCCGCGTGGGAAGGGCGCGTCGTCGCCACCGGCCCGGCCGACGACGTCCAGATCATCCTCGACGAAGCGGGCCTGCCGCTCGATCGGTTCGCCCGGCTCGACGCCGGCGGCAACCTCGTGACCCCCGGGCTCGTCGACCCGCACACCCACCTGCTCTTCGCCGGCACCCGGGAGCGCGAGCATCTCCTCCGCCAGCAGGGTGCCGGCTATCTCGAGATCCTCGCCGCGGGCGGCGGCATCCTCGCGACGGTCGAGGCGACCCGGCAAGCGAGTCGCGACGAGCTGCTCGCCCACGGCCGGCGCTGGCTCGACGAGATGCTCCGGCACGGGACCACGACCGTCGAGGCGAAGTCGGGCTACGGGCTCGACCTCGCGACGGAGCTCCGGCTCGTCGACGACGCCTACCGCCTCGGCTCGGAGGGGCCAGTCGACGTCGTGCCGACGTATCTCGGCGCGCACGCGGTCCCCGCGGAGTTTCGGGATCGACCGAACGGGACCTCGGCCTACGTCCGGAACGTCATCGACGAGCAGCTGCCGGGGATCGCCGCCCAGGGCCGGGCGCGGTTCTGCGACGTCTTCTGCGAGGAGGGCGTCTTCGGGGCCGACGAGTCGCGGGAGATCCTCGAGGCGGCCCGGGCGTACGGGCTGGAGCCGCGGCTCCACGCCGACGAGCTCGCGCCGTCCGGCGGCGCGGAGCTGGCCGCCGAGCTCGGCGCCGCGTCGGCCGACCATCTCGGAGCCGTGTCCGAGGCCGGCATCGCCGCCCTCGCCGCCGCCGCGGCGAGCGAGCGGCCGGTGGTCGCGACCCTCCTGCCGGCGACGACGTGGTTCCTCATGAAGGCGTCGCACGCGCCGGCCCGGACGCTCATCGAGGCCGGCGTGCCGGTCGCGATCGGGACGGATTTCAACCCCGGCACCTCGCCGACGCCGTCGCTGCCGCTGGCGATGACCCTCGCCTGCCTCCAGCTCCGGATGTCGCCGGCCGAGGCCCTCGTCGCGGCAACGATCAACGCCGCGCGGGCGGTCGGGCTCGAGTCGGAGGTCGGGTCGCTCGAGGCGGGCAAGCAGGCCGACCTCGTGGTCTGGTCGGTCCCGACGGTCGAGCAGCTGCCCTACTGGCCAGGCGCCGACCTCGTCCGGGTCGTCGTCAAGCGCGGACGGATCGTCGTCGACCGGCGTTAGGCGCGACCGGCTGCTAGGCGGTCTTGCCGCGGGACTCGAGCAGGACGGTCGTCGTCTCGGCGGGGACTGTCGAGATCGTCACCGTCAGCTTCTGCTGCGGCGTGGGATCGCCCCCCATCTCGTGAAAGAACTTGGCGAGCGCGTCCTGGACGGCGCGGTCGTCGTCGCTCACGGGCATGGGTACGACGATCTTCGCGTCGAGCTGGGCGATGAGCTCGGCCGCCTTCGTCGCGCCGAGCACGCCGCCGACGGGCACGCAGGCGACGTCGACGGGGCCGATGTCGGCGAGCTTCTCCTCGGTGAGGAGGTGGCCGATGTCGCCGAGATGGATCGTGTGGATGCCGTCGAGCTCGACGGCGAACGCGACGCCCCTCCCGCCCGAAGCTCCCGAATCGTCGTCGCGGAACGTCCGGACGCCGGTCAGCAGGACGTGCTTGACCTCGTACTCGCCGGGGCCGTCGAGGACGAACGCGTCTTCGAGGCTCGACGGCAGGAGGGTCCTGCCGTCGCGCGAGGCCTTGCCCTTCGCCCGGGGCAGCGGCGTGTCGTCAGGATGGCTGAACGTGACGATGTCGCCGGTGATGCCGCGGCCCGTCGGGCCGACGACCGCCTGATACGGGTCGGCGACGACGACGGCATCGCGACCCCGGAGCCGGATGCACGTCCGGCCGTACCACTGGACCTCCACGCCGCCGATTCTGACAGATGCCGATCACCGGGGGCGTACCGGCCGGACAGACCTCCCGGACAGAGAAAGACCGGAGGCGCCTGCCCAATCGGCGCCTCCGGTCGGAGGGAGGGAGGATGGAACCTGAGGGGGTTCGTTCCGATGCGTACGCTAGTCCGGCCACGGTTCAGCCCCAAGGGCCGGGACGGTTAAGAAACGGACATTCCGCGAGTCCGCGTCGGATGAGCCGATCGGGCGACTGGTCGCGAGCCGCCCGCATGCCACAATCCCGGCGGTGACGAACGGACAGCGCCGCAGCCGCCGAACGCGAGCGACGGCGCTCGCCGGCGTCGCCGTGCTCCTCGCCGCGTGCGGCTCCACGCCCGGCCCGAGTCCATCCGCAACCACCCCGCCGTCGTCAGCCACGCCGTCGGCTCCGGGCAGCGTGCCGGCCGCGACCTCACCCGCCCCTCCCCCTTCGGTCGACAACCGCGCGGTCTACGCCGCGATCGAATCCGACGTCCAGGCGCTGCGCGAGCTGCGGGCCAAGGCGCCGATCGAACCCCACGTCGTCGACCAGGCCGGGATGACGAAGGTCGTCGAGGACGAGCTCGCGGCGACGCCCGCGGAGGTGACCCGGGCGACCGAGGGCGCCTTCCGCGCGCTCGGCCTCCTTCCGGCCGGCACGTCGCTCGAGGAGCTCCAGCGACAGATGCTGACGTCCCAGGTCGCCGGCCTCTACGACCCGACGGCGAAGACGCTGTACGTCCTCTCGAAGCAGGGCGCGCTCGGGCCGGTCGAGCGGGTGACGTTCGCCCACGAGTTCGACCACGCCCTCCAGGACCAGAACTTCGGGCTCGGGAACCTCAAGGTCGACCAGGTCGGGGAGGGCGACCGCGACCTCGCCCGGCTTGCCCTGGCCGAGGGCGACGCGACCCTCCTCATGTCGCTCTGGGCCCAGCAGCGCCTGAGCCCATCCGAGACGCTCCAGCTGCTCGCCGAATCGAGCGATCCGCAGCAGACGCAGCTGCTCGCGTCGATGCCGGCGATCCTGCGCGAGACGCTCCTCTTCCCGTACACGACGGGGCTCTCGTTCGTGACCTCGCTCCGGGCCGCAGGCGGGTGGGCGGCCGTCGACGCCGCCTACGCCCGTCCGCCCGACTCGACCGAGCAGCTCATCCACCCCGAGAAATACGCCAGCCACGAGGCGGTGCTCCCGATCGACGTGCCGACCGACCTCGCGAAACGGCTCGGCAAGGGCTGGAGCGTGCCGCTCGTCGACTCGCTCGGCGAGTTCCAGCTTCGGATCTGGCTCGAGCAGGTCGCCGGCGCGTCGAGCGCCGATGCCACCGCCGCGGCGGCGGGCTGGGGCGGCGATCGGCTGGTCTACGCGACCGGTCCGAGCGGCGTGTGGGCGGTCGCGGTCCTGACGCGCTGGGACACCCCCGAGGACGCGCGTGAGTTCGACGATGCCGCGAGCGCCGGAGTCGCCCGGCTCAGCGGCGCGACGTCGACGATCGATGCCGGCGACACGGGTCGCCTCTCGTTCTTCGTAGCCAGCGACGAGGCCGCCGTCTCGCGCCTCGCCGGAGCGCTCGGGCTCGCGTCCTGATCCCGCGCCCGGTGCCGTGTGTACCTGAAGCACAACCTGCGCACGAACCAGCGTGGCCCGTCGGAGGAATGGAGAGCTGAGGGGACGAGCCGTGCTCGTTCATTCGAGAGTCGTGCACGACAAGCACAACGGCTGCGGAAGAACAACCGAACGACGGCGCGAACGCCGCGGGCCTACATCGCCTCGGGCGCGGAGATCCCCAGCAGCTCGAGCGCCGACGCCAGGGTGACCTGGGCCGCCTGAACGAGGAGCAGACGCCGCGCCGACCGGTCCGGCTCGGCCGGATCAACGACCCGCGCGTCGCGGTAGAAGGCGTGAAACGCGGTCGCCAGCTCGGTCGCGTACGTCGTCACGCCCTGCGTCTCGTGGCCGGCCGCGGCGTCCTCGACGACCTCCGGGAAGCGGACGATCACCCGCGCGAGCCCACCCTCGGGCCCACCCGAGAGCAGGTCCCCCAGCGACGCGGCCGGCGCGAGCCCCTCCGCGGTCGCCTTGCGGACGATCGAGGCGATCCGGGCGTGCGCGTACTGGACGTAATAGACCGGGTTCTCGTTCGACTGCTTCTTCGCCAGCTCGATGTCGAAGTCGATGTCGACGTTCGCGCCGCGTGAGGCGAAGGACCAGCGGGCCGCGTCGGCGCCGACCTCCGTCAGCAGCTCGTCGAGGGTGATGAACGTGCCCGAACGCTTCGACATCGAGACCTCGACCCCGTCCCGGACGAAGCGGACCCAGCCGGTGAGGAGCACGCGCACCCGCGAGCGTTCGAAGCCCATCGCCTCGGCCGCTCCCAGCAGCCGCGCCACCGTTCCGTGGTGGTCGGAGCCCCAGACGTAGATGAGCTCGTCGAAGTCCCGGTCGAATTTCTCGAGCAGGTAGCCGCAGTCGGCGGCGAAGTACGTCGGCTCGCCATTCGAGCGGATCAGGACGCGGTCCTTGTCGTCGCCGAACGACGTCGAGCGGAACCAGGTCGCGCCCTCCTGCTCGTAGACGTGGCCGCGCTCCCGGAGCCGGGCGATCGCCCGCTCGACCCAGCCGCCGCCGTGGAGGCTGCCCTCGCTCCGCCAGACGTCGAAGTGGACCCCGAGCCGCTCGAGCGAGGCCTCGATCCCGGATCGGACGCGCTCGGACGCCCACCTGCCGGCCGCCCAGCCGGGGTCGTCGCCGCCCGCCTCTGCCCCCGAGACGACGTCCTCGGGGAGCTCGCTGGCCAGGTCCACCACGTAGTCGCCGTGGTAGCCATCGTCGGGGATCGGCTCGCCGGCCCGGACCGCGAGCACGGACAGCCCGAGGTTCCGGACCTGCGCCCCGAAGTCGTTGAAGTAGTACTCGCGCGTCGTCCGGCCCCCGGCGGCGTCGAGCACCCTCGCCAGCAGGTCGCCGACGAACGCCCCCCGCGCGTTGCCGATGTGGAGCGGCCCGGTCGGGTTGGCCGAGACGAACTCGATGTTCACCGTTGGCGCGTCGGGTCCGGCCGGTCGCCGCCCCCAACGTTCGGGCTCGCTCACCGCCTGCTCGACGAGTCCCGCGAGCGCGCCGTCCGCGACCCGAACGTTGACGAACCCGGGCGGAGCGACGTTGACCGACGCGATCGGCGACGCGGGATCGACGGCGGCGAGGCGGACCTCGCCGGCGATGGCCCGGGCGATCTCGAGCGGCGGCCGGCGGAGCGGCCGGGCGAGCCGGAGGGCGACGCTCGTCGCCAGGTCGCCGTGCTCGGCCTTCGACGGCCGTTCGACCTCGACGCGCGGCAGGTCGTCGGGGCGCACGTCGGGCGCCGGCGTCGCGAGTGAGCCGACCGCCCCGTCGAGCGCGTGCTGGAGCTCGGCGCGGACGCCCTCGCGCAGCGTCGCCTTCCCCGGACCGATCGAGACCTCGTCGCTCACCACGATGCCATCGTAGGTGAGGCGACCGCCCGACCGGGTGGGCGCAACCTCGCCGACGCATCTCCGACGCCTCTCCGACGCATCCCCAGGACCCAGGTACCGCCGCCGGCAGTACCCACTCGGTGTCCGCTCGCACCGGAACCGGCGACCGGGTGATGCGATCACGAGGGATCCGGTCGGATCGAGTGGATTCCGGGGACGTGGTCGGCCGCGATCCCCGCCAGTACGTTTGGCGAGCGCTGCCACAGGCATCGGCAGACGCCGTCACGGTCAGGGGCCGCGACGAAGCAGGGGGATGCCGGGCCGGGCGCTCAGGCAACCGGTCGAGGGAAGGCTCCGCCGCCCACGTCGGGTCGGCGAAGCAGGGGAAGTGCCGGTATCGGCAATCGGACTCATCTGGAGGCCTGATCGATGGTGTCTCGGGGTATCTGGCGGTTCTCGAGCGCGCGGACACGGCGAGGGCTCACCCTCCTGTGGGTCGCGCTCTTCGTGTGTTCGCTCCTCCTTCAATACGCCTCGATCGGCGTGCCCACGGCGCTGGCGGCGAGCGGCCTCAAGGCGAGCACCGTCCAGGGATTCGAGATCGACGGCGACCTCGTGTCAGGCGACGGCGCGAGCAACCCGGGCTCGATTCCGGCGGCGCTGATCGACAGCCTCACGAACGGTGACGACTGGCTCGACGGCGCGAGCGGCAGCGGCGTGGTCGATCCGGCGAACCCGCCCGCCTCGACGATCATCGCGGACCCCGCCGACAGCCACTCCGACAACCAGTTCATCGGCGGCGCCAAGGAGCTCGACACCCGGACCTGGGGCTACACCACCGGTCCGATCACCGGCAAGGACGACATGAAGCACGTGATGGCCTACGCGAAGTTCGTGGGCAACAGCGCGTACTTCTACGCGGGCGCCGAGCGGATCATCAACACCGGCGACACGCACATCGACTTCGAGCTCAACCGCAAGCCGTTCAAGACGTACAGCGACGGCGTCTCGAAGCCCGACCGAAGCGTCGGCGACATCCTCATCTCGCTCGAGTTCTCGAACGGCGGATCGGACCCGATCGTGACCGTCTACAAGGTCACCGGCGTCACGAACTACGCGAGCGGCCAGACGGTCACCGTCGGCTCGGACATCGCCACGAGCGCCGCCGTCCATTCGGCGACGAACTTCGAGGACCTCGCCGGCTCCGGCTTCGGCTACACCGTGCCGAGCTTCGAGTTCGCGGAGACCTCGATCGACCTGTCCGCGCTCGGCATCAGCACGTCCTGCCCCGGCCTCTCGAGCGGCCACATCCGGACCCGCGCGGGCGGCGACGTCTCGAGCTCGCAGCTGAAGGACACCTCCGCGCCGTTCCCGATCGACCTGAACAACTGCGGCAAGCTCCGCATCGAGAAGCATGCCGACAGCGCCTCGGGAGCCCTCCTCGGCGGCGCGACCTTCACCGTCGACCCCAACCCGCTCCCCGGCGGCAGCGGCAAGCTGACGATCGAGGACAACAAGGGCAGCGACGCGAACAACACCGACGGCGTGATCGACCTCGATCCCGTCAGGCCCGGCGACTACACGGTTTGCGAGACGGTCGCCCCGACCGGCTACAACCTCGCCAGCCCGGCCTGCAAGGACGTGACCGTCCCGGCCAACGGCGGCTTCGCCGACGCCACCGTGAAGTTCGCCGATCCGCGCAAGACGGCGACGACGGAGCTGTCGCTCCAGGCCGCGAGCCCGACCGACGGCTCGCTCCTCCACGCGGGCGACGCGATCAGCCTGACCGTCCGCGAGACGAACACCGGCGAGTCCACGCTCTCGAACGTCCACGTGAATGGCACGAGCTCGTGCGCCAGCTGGACGGCCGCCTCGACGAAGGTCGGTGGCGGCTCGTTCAACGGCACCCTCGCGACGGGCGAGGCCGTCGACTTCAGCTGCTCGTTCAACGCACCCGGTGACGACTTCAGCTGGTCGGCCACGGGCCACGGCAAGGACGAGCTCGGCGACCCGGCCTCGGACAAGAACGAGACGGTCGAGGGCGGCTACGACGTCCTCTCCCCGGCGACCGAGCTCACGCTCGTGAGCGCACCCTCGAAGGTCCATGCCGGCGACTCGGTCACGATCGTCGTCAAGGAGACGAACACCGGCGACGGCGCGATCTCCGACGTCTCGGTCACGGGCACGGGCTCGTGCGCATCGTGGACCGCGGCTGCGAACAAGAACGGTGGCGCGGGGGCCTTCAGCGGCTCGCTCGACGCCGGCCAGTCCGTGAACTTCTCGTGCACCTTCACCGCGCCGGCGGACGGCAGCGACATCAGCTGGACCGCCCTCGGCCATGGCACCGACGGTCTCGGCGGCGTCGTCCCCGCGGACGGCGAGGACGAGGCCGGCACGATCGAGGTCATCAAGCCGGCGACCGAGCTGACGATCGTCAGCGCGCCGACCCAGCTCGACGCCGGTGACGAGGTGACCCTCGTCGTCCGCGAGACGAACACCGGCGACTCGACGCTGACCGGCGTGAGCGTCACCGGAACGGGCTCCTGCCCGACCTGGACGGCCGCCGCGAACAAGAACGACGGGGCGGGCGCCTTCAGCGGCAGCCTCCAGCCTGGCGAGTCAGTGGACTTCTCGTGCACCTTCACGCCGAGCGCGGACCCGACGAGCTGGACCGCCCTCGGCCACGGCACCGACGAGCTCGACACCGCGGCCCCGGCCGACGGCGAGAGCCAGAACGGCTCGATCGACCTGCTCCACCCGGCGACGACGCTCACCCTCGTGAGCGCGCCGACGACGGTCGAGCACGGCGCGAGCGTCACGATCGCCGTCCGCGAGACGAACACCGGTGACGTCGCCCTCACGGACGTGTCCGTGACGGGCAGCGCGACCGGCGGCCATTGCGCGGCGTTCGTCGCCGAGGCCGGCTTCGACGGAACCCTCGACCCCGGTGAGCACGCCGACTTCAGCTGCACCTTCACGGCCGGAACCGCCGACATCTCGTGGTCGGCCCTCGGCCACGGCACGTACAGCCTCGGAGCCGCTCCGGCGGCCAACGAGGACGAGGCGGGCCGGATCGACGTCCTCAACCCCGCGACGACCCTCACGCTCGTGAGCGAGAACCCGGACCCGGTCGTGGAGCATGGCTCGACGACGATCACGGTCCGCGAGACGAACACGGGCGACTCCGCCCTCAGCAACGTGCACGTGACGGCGCTCGACGGCGACAGCCGCTGCGCCGACGGCGACTGGCAGCCGGTCGACGGCTCGTTCGACGGGACGCTCGATCCCGGTGAGCACGCCGACTTCGCCTGCACGATCGCCGACGTCGGCACGGATGACGTCGTCTGGAACGCGCTCGGCCACGGCACGGACGCGCTCCAGAACCCCGCCCCGGACACGAACGAGGACGAGTCGGGAACCGTCCACGTCGTCAACCCGAACATCGACGTCGTGAAGACGGCCGGCTCGAGCCTGGGCAGCCAGGCCGCGGACGGCACGGTCTACACGACCCTCGACGGCTCCACGGTCGTCTACAAGTACGTCGTCACGACGCTCGACCCTGACGGCCTCACGGCGGTCTCGGTCAGCGACGACAAGTGCTCGCCGGTCGCCGCGGTCACGAACGGTGGCCACAACGTCGGCGACACGAACGCCAACGACACCCTCGAGCCGGGCGAGAGCTGGGTCTTCCAGTGCTCGGCCACGCTCACGATCGCCGACGACGGAGCGACGGTCCACAACGTCGCCACCGCGAGCGGCCAGCCGGTCGTCGGCGGCCGGGTCGACGAGACCGACGACGCGGACGTGGCGCTGCGCCATCCCGCGGCGACGATCACGAAGACCGTCGACGACGCCGACCACATCGTCCAGAACGGCGACGAGGTCACGTACCACCTCTCGGTGGCGGTGACCGGCGGGCCGACGGACCTGACCGTGACCGATGACCTGCCGCTCGGCGTGGCCTACGTCGACGGCTCGGCGAGCGACGGCGGCACGCTCTCCGGCGAGACCGCCGACGGCCAGAACGGCACGCTCACCTGGCACCTCAGCGGGGTCGAGACCGGCACGATCGAGCTGACCTACCGGGTCACGATCGTCGCGACCGGCGGCACCCTCGAGAACGTGGCCACGGTCTGCGTGCCCGCCTTCAACGACTTCGACGAGGCCTGCGACCAGGACACCCAGAACGTGGTGGTTCCGGGCATCTCGATCACGAAGACCGACGATGACCAGGACGGGATCGTCGGCCGCGGCCAGACCGTGACCTACACGCTCCACGT
>DASTSC010000086.1:0-1112 GCA_035760905.1 Candidatus Limnocylindrales bacterium
GACGACGGGTCTCTCGTACTCGACCGTCCGGCTCCTCGCCGACGGCAGCGTCGTCGTCTTCGCCGGAACCTCGGACATGGGTCAGGGGGCGCGGACGATCTTTGCCCAGATCGCCGCCCAGGAGCTGGGCGCGCCGCTCGAGTGGGTGACGGTCGTCATGGGCGACACGGCCGTCGTGCCGTACGACCAGCAGACTTCGGCCAGCCGCTCGTCGGTGCTCATGGGGAACGCGGTCCTCAACGCCTGCCGCGACGTCCAGCGAAAGCTCCGGGCGATGGCGGCGCTGGTCGAGGGGATCGACGAGGCCTCCGTCGTCGTCGACAAGGGAGAGGTCCGGATCGGGGAGGGCGCCGGCGCTCGCGTCCTGCCGATCCTCGACGTCCTCACCCGCGGGCTCGGGCCGCTCGGCGGCGAGGTGATCGGCCTCGGCGAGATGCGCAAGGAGGCATCGCCGGGCCATCCGCTCGGCGGGACGGCGGCGTTCTACGAGCTCAACGCGACCGCCGTCGAGGTCGCGGTCGACCGCGAGACCGGCGACGTGACCGTGCTCCGCCACGTGACCGTGTCCGACGTCGGCAAGGCGCTCAACAAGAGCCAGGTCCGGGGCCAGGACGAGGGCGCCGCGGTCATGGGCCTCGGCCACACGCTCATGGAGCACTACATCCTCGACGAGGGCGGCCGGATCCGGAATCTCGGCGCGATCGACTACCGGATCCCGACCTCCATGGACCTGCCGCTGCAGATGGAGTCGGAGATCGTCGAGAACGAGGACGGGCCGGGGCCGTACGGCGCGAAGGGCATGAGCGAGGGCGCGCTCCTCTGCGTGGCGCCGGCCGTAGCGGCCGCGGTCCGGAACGCGACCGGCGGGGTCATCCGCGACCTGCCGCTCACGCCCGAGCGGGTCTGGCGCGCGCTCCACGAATCGAATGGCACGGGCTCGCCCGGGGCAGCCGAGGCGCCCGAACCGGTCGCCCGATGAGCCACACCTACCGCCTCGACCACCCCCACGGCGGCTCGCTCGCGGACGCCACCGCCCTCGTCGGCGGCAAGGCGGCGAACCTCGGGGTCATGGCCCGCGAGCTCGGGCTGCCGGTCCCGCCCGGGTTCGTCGT
>DASTSC010000087.1:0-2473 GCA_035760905.1 Candidatus Limnocylindrales bacterium
GTCGGGCCGCCGCAGGTGGTGCAGCGGACCGCGACCCGCGGCGACCGCGGGCGACGAACCCGACCGCGGCCCGGGTGGGCCCTCCGCCTGTTCCGGCCGCTGATCGGCGTCGGGCTCGCCGGTCGCGACGAGCTCGGGCGATCGTCGCCCAGGAGACGGGCGACGTCCTCGGCGACGCGGCCGACGGCGCGGGCCCAGACCGAAGCGGTCGCCGCGAGGTCGCGGGCGAGCGCCGGGGTGACCCGGCAGACGCCCTGGCGGGTCTCGTAGAAGTCCGAGGCGGCGAAGGAGCGCTCGGCGAGGAGGTCGAGGACGAACCGGTCGACGAGCGGGCGGACGGGCTCCATGAGGTCGTCGGCGAGCGAGTCGCGGTAGGCCTGGTCGGCGTGGAGGAGCTCAAAGAGGACGGCGATCGCGAGATCCGTCATGTGTTCTCCAGCGCGCCTGCCGGCCAGCGCGTCAGCATGTACGAGCGATTGCCGGTGGCCGAAATGCCCAGGTAGCGCTCGAGCTCGTCCCATGGCGACCCGATCGCCTGTATGGCCTGCTCGTACATCCGAATGGCCTCCTCCGCCTGATCGCCCGTGGCGATGTCCAGCTCGAGTCGAAGCTGGCGGACCAGCTCGTCCCGGAGAAGCTGTGTCTGCCGGTCCCGGAGCGGGATCTCGCCATCTCGCCGATCGTTACGGACGCCCGGTCGGCCCAGGGACCCGGTTCGGCCCGGCCGGTCGTCAACGCCTCTTCGGGGACGGTGTTCCTGAACTCCTTGAGGTACGAGCGGAGGGCCGCGTCCTCGTCCGCGAGGGTGACGAACCGCCGTGGCGGGAGCCCGCGGCCATGCCGAGCCTCGTACCACTAGTGTCGGGCCGGCCGCCTCGAAGGCGGCCGAGCGCGTCCTGAGTTCGATCTCGGGCGCCCGATCGGGCGACCGACGAAGCGCAGCCTGTCGAAGCAGCCGCTCCGCGACCGCCCAGACTGGTTCCAGACGCTGCGCCCGCTCGATGAGACCGTCGAAGCGATCGGCGGCCGCCGTCGGGTCCCTCGCCAGGGTTTCCACGGCCGGCTGCGTGTCCCGGTCGAGCGCCGTCGCTTCGACCGACAACGAGGCGAGGCCGAGCCGCTCGGCGAAGACGGCAGCACCGAACGTCGCCAGCACGATCGTGAGTTGGGCCGGCAGCTCGTACGGCAGGCGGAGGAGGTAGACCCCGACGTAGAGCCCGCCAGCGATCGTGACGAACGCGAGCATCCGTAGCGTCCGGATCGGCGGAACGAGCATCACCGCCGCATAACTGACCGCGACATACCCGAGTGCCAGCCATGCCAACCGTTACCGCCCTTCCAGCAGGCGATCCGCCTCGGCGGTGTACCCGCACCGCAGAGCGTCCCTGCGCTCCTGAAGGCTCGCCGCCCTGGCGACGAGGGCGTCACGAGCCATCGAACCTTCCTCGACCGCGGTGATGCAGACCTCTACATACGCGGCGTAGTCGCGAGCGAGCTGACTCCAGGCCGCGTTGCCGCTCTCGAGCCTGGCCATTCGGGCCGCGATCGCGCGTCCCTCCCGGCTGAGCTCCGCGCCTCCCGCCCGCCGATTCTCGGGCCGCTCGATCAACCGGTTGAACTCATCCGCCAGTCGCTGCAGCCGCCGGTCGAACTCGAACTCCCGGCTGCGCCATCCCACGCCGAGCCGGCGGGACCAGGCGGGTGGGAGCCCGATCGCCTCGGCGAGCATGAGAAGTGCGCTGACGATCAGGGCGACGTCCACCAGCGACGGCGCACCGATGGCCAGCCGTCCGACCGCCACCGCCGCGACGGTGATGGCCACGACCGCGACCGCACCGACGAGGTAGTAGCGGGACCCGCGCCGATACCAGTGAAGCACCGCCGCCGCCAGGAGGAGCACGATGGCGCCGAGGCCGACTGGGCTCATTCGTACCTGAGTTTCGATTGAAGACGGTGGCCGAGAAGATGCCACTTTCCCACGCTTGCGAGGCCTGTCACGCCACTCGCAGACTCCCAGGTCGTCGGGCGACGCCGAGCGATGGTGAAGCCAACTAGCGCTGCCACGACCGCCAATCCACCGGCGACCAGGTTCTCACTTGCCCCGTCCCTCCCCTGCGAGCCGGCGGGAGCACGAGTTGGTCAGCGCCCGGTATCTGAACTGAGCAGGCGCACGCCCCGCCGGCGCTGGTTGTCGGTGGCTCAGCCGTCGTCAGTCTCGGTCCGTCCGCGAAAGTCGCGGTAGAGGAGCAGGTCGTAGACGATCTTCAGCGCGCCCGAGATCAGAAATGGCGCGCCTGCCAGGGCGACCGAACCGATCAGCGGGGCCGAAGCAAGGGGCGCCACAGCCGCGCCCAGGCTGCGCGCGATCCCCGTCACCCCAGCCGCGGCCGACCGCTCGTCGGGATCGACGACGGCCATCGTGTACGACTGGCGAGTCGGCACGTCCATCTGGCTGATCGAGAAGCGCGCGAGG
>DASTSC010000088.1:0-1000 GCA_035760905.1 Candidatus Limnocylindrales bacterium
TGGCCCGCAACGTCGCGATCGAGCGGGCGGTCCGGGAGGCAGGACCCGCGATCGCCGCCCCGGACGACGACGCCCGAAGCCTCCTCCTGACCGCGAAACGGGCGGCCTTCGGCGATGCCGAGCTCGCGACCCTCGCGGGCGGGGGCACGACGGCCGAGGCGGTCCGGGCCGCGCGCCTCGCGATCGGGCTCGTGCCGGGGTTCGCCATGGTCGACACGTGCGCCGCCGAGTTCGCCGCCGAGACGCCCTACTTCTACTCGACGTTCGCGGCCGCGGGCTCGCCACCCGAGGCGCCGCCCGTGCCCCGTCCGGCCGCGCTCGTCATCGGCTCGGGGCCGGTCCGGATCGGGCAGGGGATCGAGTTCGACTACTGCGCGGTCCGGGCCGCCGAGACGCTCCGCGACCTCGGCTGGAGCGCGGTCATGGTGAACTCGAACCCCGAGACCGTCTCGACCGACTTCGACGCCTCGACCCGGCTCTACTTCGAGCCGCTCGACCTGGAATCGGTGCGGAACGTCGTCGACGCCGAGGCGGCGCCGGGCGCCCCGACCCTGCCAGCGTTCGTGGCCTTCGGCGGCCAGACTCCGCTCAACCTCGCGGCCAAGCTCGCGGCCGCGGCCGTGCCGCTCCTCGGCAGCTCGCTCGAGGCGATCGACGAGACCGAGGACCGGATCCGCTTCGCGAACCTCCTCGACCGGCTCGGCGTGCCGCAGCCCGACGGCGGGATGGCCCACGGCCCCGACGAGGCGCTCACGCTCGCCGACCGGATCGGCTACCCGGTCATCGTCCGGCCGAGCTTCGTCATCGGCGGCCTCGCGATCGACGTCTGCTACTCGCCCGAGGATCTCGCCCGGAGCCTCACCGCCGCCACCGTCGTCGATCCCGACCGGCCGGTCCGGATCGACCGCTACCTCGAGGGGGTGGAGGTCGACGTCGACGCGGTGTCCGACGGCGAGCGGGTCCTCATCCCGGGGCTCCTCGAGCACGTCGAGCGGGCGGG
>DASTSC010000089.1:0-1329 GCA_035760905.1 Candidatus Limnocylindrales bacterium
GAACAGCTGCTCGAGCGAGAGCTCGCCCTGGAAGATGTTGCCCTCGGTCAGGCCCATCGTCCGTTCGATGTCGAGCGGCGTGAGCACCTGGCGGCCGACGATCGCCTCGCGGATGTTCGGCGCGAACTCGGCGATCCGGTCGACGACTGTGTCGCCGAACGCGTCGCGGTTGTCGTCCCACGTTCCGAGCGACGGGTCGAGGTGGTACGGGGCGTACTGGACGAAGCAGCTCATGACGTGCTTGCCGGGCGGCGCCATCGACGGGTCGACGAGGGTCGGGATGATGATGTCGACGTACGGCTTCCCGCTCCAGCGGCCGTACTTCGCGTCGTCGTACGCCTGCTCCATCTCGTCGGTCGAGGGCGAGAGCGAGATGGCCCCGCGGAGGTGCTCGACGTCCTCGGCGTTCGGGAGCGAGGTGAACTCGGGCAGCCGGTCGAGGGCGAGGTTCACCTTGCCGGACGAGCCGCGAAACTTGAAGCGCCGGATCTCGGCCTCGAACGTCGGCTCGAGGAGCCCGGGCTCGACGAGGTCGAGGAACGTCACCTTCGCGTCGGCGGTCGAGACGACCGCGTCGGCCTCGATCTCCTCGCCCGATTCGAGGACGACGCCGACGGCCCGGCCGTCGCGGGCCAGGATGCGGGCGACGGGCGCCTCGGTCCGGATCTCGGCGCCCTGCGCCTGGGCGGCCCGACCGATCGCCTCGGAGATGCCGCCGGTCCCGCCCTTCGGGATGCCCCACGCCCGGAACGCGCCGTCGATCTCGCCCATGTAGTGGTGGAGGAGGACGTAGGCGGTGCCCGGCGAGCGGATCCCGAGATAGGTGCCGATGATCCCCGAAGCCGCCATCGTGGCCTTGAGCGGATCGGTCTCGAACCACTGGTCGAGGAAGTCGGCCGAGGACATCGTCATGAGCTGGACGAAGACGGCCTGCTCGCGCTCGGGCAGGCGCTGGAAGTCGCGGAGCAGGCCGCCGAGCGGGAGGAACTCGCGCGGGTCCCAGCCGGTCGGGTCGGGCGGGATGAGCCCGAGGATCGGCTTGATGAACTTCGCCATCTCGACCATGAGGAGCCCGTACTCCTCGTACGCGTCGGCGTCGCGGAGGCTCCAGCGGCGGAGCTCGCGGACCGTCCGGGCGTGGTCGTTCACCCGCCAGAGGTAGTCGCCGGTGCCGGGAACGTGGCCGTTCGGGCCTGCCTTCGCGCGCGATGCGCCCGCCTTCGGGCCGTCGCCCGGTCGGAGCGGGGTGAACGTGCCGTCGAGCGGGAGGATGTGGAGGCCGTGGCCGGGCAGGTCGAGCTCGCGGATGATCTCCGGGCGGAGGAGGCT
>DASTSC010000090.1:0-17706 GCA_035760905.1 Candidatus Limnocylindrales bacterium
GTGGCAGAGGACCTCGCCGGCGACGCGATCGTCCTCGACCTCGGACGGCGCGGCATCGGCCACGCCGCGCTGGCACGGGCCGAATCCGGGCTGACACCGAAGGGCGCCATCCCGGTCGCGGCCGCGGACGAGATCGCCGAGCCGACCACGCCCGACCTCGCGGTCGCCGCCGAGAGCGGGCCCGACGAGACGCCGGACGGGCCGCGCCTGCCCGACGGGCTCCCGCTCGACGCCGGCGACCTGAAGGTCGCGCTCGGCTACCTGCCCGAGATCGGGGCGATCGTCGTTGCCGCGCAGCTCACGGACGACGCCGCGAGGGTCGTCGCCGACGCGGCCGGGTTCCACGACGCGCCGCTCGTCGTGCTGGCGGAACCGGGCGCCGCCCTCCCGGCCGCCTTCTCGAGCGCGATCGTCCTCGAGGCCCCCGAGGCGGAGGTATCGTTCGATCGCCTCGTCGGGGCCTTCGCAGTCCGGCTCGAGTCCGGGGCGAATGCGAGCGACGCTCTTCGCGAGGTGACGGCCGAGGCCGGCTGGGAGCGGTCGGTCTGACCCCGGGGGCCGCGACCCAGACGCCCGCCTGCCCGGCCTGGGTGACCCGCGGCTAGGCCCCGACCGGCTCGAGCAGCTCCGGCCCGTCGTTGCGGACGCTGTTGACGAGGCGCCCGACCGGATAGATGTCGAGGGCGAGACTCTCGTCTGGCTCGAACAGCCCGCGGAGCTCGCCGTCGACCGCGGCGGTGCGGTCGAGCCAGCGGCCCCAGGCCGCCTCGGGCACGACGACGGGCATCCGGTCGTGGAGCGGAGCGACGGCGGCGTTGGGCGGGCTCGTCACGATCGCGAACGTCCGCCTGATCTCGCCCGACGGCAGCCGTGCCCCGGCCCAGATGCCGGCCAGGGCGAGGGGTCGTCGGTCGGCTCGGCGGATCGCGTGGGGCTGCCGCGACCCATCGGCTAATCGTCGCCACTCGTAGAACGCGTCGACAGGGACGAGGCACCGCCGCCGTCGGAACGACTCGGCGAAGAGCGGGCTCCGCTCGAGCGTCTCGGCCCGGGCGTTGAACGGTGGCGGGCGGCGGGGAGCCTCCGCGGCCCAGTGCGGCACGAGTCCCCACGACCAGGCCACGATCGCCCGGCGCTCGTCGCGCTGGGCGACGACGAGCGCGGGGTCCGTCGGCGCGACGTTGAACCGTTCTCCGAGCTCGTCGGCGAGCGGTTCGGCACCGAAGATCTCGGCCAGCTCGGAGGCCGGACGTTGCTGGGCGAAGCGGCCGCACACGGCGGCACTCTAGTAGAGTCGCGCGCGATGCCGGATCAGCCGATCGACCCGACCGTCACGGGTCCGCTCACGGCCGACCAGGCGCGCGTGCTCCTCGACCAGGCGGCGGAGCTCCAGACGGGCGGCGACTTCGCCGACGCCGCTGCGATCTACCAGCGCGTGGTTGGCAACGCCGATCCCGCGATCACTGCCGCCGCGCTCCTCGGCCTCGGGCAGGCCCTTTACCGGCTCGACCGCGACGACGAGGCGCTGGCCGTCTGGGAGGAGGTCGCGCGGCTCCCGGAGACGCCGTCGACCTATCGGGCGTTCCGCGAGGTCGCCGCCGCCCGCGTTCGTTCGGGCGACCTGCGCGGCGCCCTCGCCGCGTATCGCGAGGCGGATCGCCGCGCGCCCGCGGCCGATCGGCCGGAGATCGCGAGCCGGCTCGGCTGGCTCCTCAAGGAGACCGGCGAGACGCGGGCAGCCGGACGCCAGTTCGCGCGGGCCCGCGGCAGCGCCGGGCTGCCGCTGACGTGGCTGATCATCGGCCTGACCGTCGTCGTCTCGTTTGCGGCTTGGTCGGGGTCGCGTGACTTCGACGTCTACGGCGCGCTCCAGCTCGACAAGCAGGGCGTGGCGATGGGGGAGTACTGGCGGCTGTTCACGGTCACGCTCGTCCATGCCCCGCCCGACTTCGGCTACCTCCATCTCTTCTTCAACATGTACGCGCTCTACCTCGCCGGGCCGATCGTGGAGCGGCTCTACGGCCGCCTCGTCTTCGGCAGCTTCTACGTCCTGTGCGCGGTCGGCGCCTCGATCGCCAGCTTCGTGTTCGGCTCGGACGTGCCGTCGGTCGGAGCGTCCGGCGCGATCTTCGGGTTGTTCGGGGTGATCCTCGCGGCGTCGCGGATCCACCACCCGATGCTCGATCGGCAGGGTCGAGCGCTCGTGGGTCAGCTCGGGACGCTCATCGTGGTCAACCTCGTCATCGGCTTCGCGATGAGCGCGGCGGTCGACAACTTCGCCCACGTCGGCGGCCTGCTGACGGGCATCTGGCTCGGCTACCTCATCCCACCCGGCGCCGCGCCGACACTGTCGACCTTCTGGATCCGGCCGACCGCGGGCAGCGGGACGTCGGGGGTGGCGGCCGGCGGGACCCAGTCGCTCCTCCGTGTCCTCGGCGTCGTCGCGCTCCTGCTGCTGTTCGTCGTCGGGATCGCCGTCGGCACCGCGGCTCGCGTCTAGCGACGATCGCGTCGTGTTTGCGACGATCGTTGGCGCGCTGCCGCCTCCCGAAGTCCGCGAGGCCGACGACGACGAAGTCCTTCGGGCCCAGCTCGCGGCCCAGATCGCCGCCGGGATCGATCTCCTCTCGTACACGGAGCCTGCGCTTCCCGGGGATGCCGTCGTCGACGGCTGGCGTCGTGCGACGCGGGTCGCCGCGACGATGGGGACGGTCCCGGTGAAGGCCGCGATCGTCGGTCCGGTGACGCTCGACGGCGGGCGGCCGAGCACCGGTCGGGTCGACGCGACCCGGGCCGCCATCGACGCGCTCGCGGCTGCGGGGTGTCCGTTCGTCGAGGTTCACGAGCCCTTCGCGACCTCGCTCGGCACGGACGCCGACGCAGGCCACCGTTTTCGGGCGGCGCACGAGCGACTCGTCGACGGGCTCGAGATCCACGTCTGCCTCGCGATCACCGGCGGCAACGCCGATGCGGCCGGCGCAGCGACGGTCCTCGTTCCGGGCTACCGGAGCTTCCTGCTCGACCTGATCCTCGGACCGGACAACTGGCGGCTCGCCGTCGCGGCGCCGGCGACGGTCGGGATCGTCGCCGGGGCGGTCGACCACCGTCCAGGGGTCCGCGAGGTGCCCGAGACCGGCGTCTGGGCCGCCCACTACGCGGCCTCCACGGGAGGCCGAGGCCTCGAGCGGGTCGGGCTCGCGACGGCGGGCTCGCTCGCGGCGCTGCACTGGGACGCCGCGGTCGCGCGGCTCGCGGTCCTCGGCGAGGCGGCCCGCATCGCGGCGCTCCCGCGGGGCGACGGGATGGCCCGGGCCATCGATCCGCGGGCACTCGACATCCGCAGCGCGGCGATGGGCCGCTACGCGCCGCTCCGCCGAACGCCGAAGGCGCGCCGTCGCCGTCACCCCGGCTGAGCGGTTCGGGCCGCCGGAGGGGGGCGGTACGCTACGGGCCTCGGGAGGGCGACGTGATCTGTTCGCACTGCGGAACGGAGAACAAGGCCGGACGGCGGTTCTGCCGGAACTGCGGCTCGGCGCTCGCGTCCGCCTGTCCCGTGTGCGGCGCGGCGAACGAGCCGGGCGACCGGTTCTGCGGGACGTGCGGCAGCGCGCTGCCGGACGAACCGAGCGCGCCGCTGGCCGCCGCCGACGTCCCTGCCACGGCGGAGGCGCTCTCCGGGGAGCCGTCGAACGGATCGACCCGGGGCCCGACGGAGCGCCGCCTCGTGTCGGTCCTGTTCGCGGATCTCGTCGGCTTCACCGCCCTCGCGGCCGACCGTGATGCGGAGGCCGTCCGCGAGCTCCTCGGCCGCTACTTCGAGCTCGCCCGCGACGTCATCGACCGCTACGGCGGCGTCGTCGAGAAGTTCATCGGCGACGCGGTCATGGCGGTCTGGGGCGCGCCGACCGCGCACGAGGACGACGCGGAGCGCGCCGTTCGGGCCGCGCTCGAGCTCGTCGAGGCGATCGGCGCGCTCGAGGTCGAGCCGGGCGGGCCGCGGCTCGAGGCCCGCGCGGGCGTGCTCACCGGGGAGGCGGCGGTCGCCGTCGGGGCGCGCGGCGAGGGCATGGTCGCGGGCGATCTCGTCAATACCGCGTCGCGGCTCCAGTCGGTGGCGCCAGCCGGCCGGGTCCTCGTCGGCGAGGGCACCGTCCGGGCGACCGAGTCCGCGATCGCCTACGAGGAGGCCGGGCCGCAGTCGCTCAAGGGCAAGACCGCGCCCGTGCCCGCGTGGCTCGCGGGACGGGTGGTGGCGGGCATCGGCGGCAGCGGCCGTTCCGCGCGCCCGGAGCCGCCGTTCGTCGGCCGTGACGACGAGCTTCGGCTCCTCAAGGAGCTGTTCCACGCGACGGCCCGTGAACGCCGGCCGCGGCTCGTGTCGATCACCGGGATCGCCGGGATCGGCAAGAGCCGGCTCGCGTGGGAGCTCGAGAAGTACCTCGACGGCCTCGTGGAGACGGTCTACTGGCACGCCGGTCGGTCGCCCGCCTACGGCGAGGGCCTCGCGTTCTGGGCGCTCGGCGAGATGGTCCGGGCCCGCGCCCGGATCGCCGAGTCCGACGACGTCGGGATCGCCCGCGACAAGCTCCACGCCGCGGCGGAGGAGTGGCTGACCGACCCCGACGAGCGGGCCTGGGTCGAGCGACGCCTGGCGGTGCTGCTCGGCCTCGAGCCGGCGCCGGAGGGTGGCGGCGAGGAGCTGTTCGCGGCCTGGCGGACGCTCTTCGAGCGCGTCTCGGAGCGGGGGACCACCGTCCTCGTCTTCGAGGAGCTCCACTGGGCCGACGCCGCCCTCCTCGATTTCGTCGAGGAGCTCGTCGCGAAGGCCCGCAACCGACCGATCTTCGTCGTCGCGCTCGCCCGGCCCGACCTCCTCGATCGCCACCCGACCTGGGGCGCGGGGCAGCGCAGCTTCACGAGCCTCGACCTCGGGCCGCTCGGGCCCACCGACATGGACACGCTGCTCACGGGGCTCGTGCCCGGGCTCCCGGCGTCCGCGGTTCGGGCGATCCGCGAACGCGCCGAGGGTGTCCCGCTCTATGCCGTCGAGACCGTCCGGATGCTCCTCGACCAGGGCGTCCTCACCGAGACCGACGCGGGCTACGCGGTCTCCGGGACGCTCGGGTCGGTGGCGATCCCGGACACGCTCGCCGGGCTCGTCGGGGCGCGACTCGACGCGCTCCAGCCGGACGAGCGCGAGCTGCTCGGCTACGCCGCCGTCCTCGGCCAGAGCTTCACGGTCGGCGGGCTGGTCACGCTCGGCGGGCGGGACGAGGCCGACGTCCGGCACGTCCTGGATGGGCTCGAACGACGCGAGCTCGTCGTCCTCGACGACGATCCGCGGTCGCCGGAGCGCGGCCAGTACCGCTTCGTCCAGGGGCTTCTCCGCGAGGTCGCCCACGGCCGCCTGTCGCGGCGGGAACGACTCGCCCGGCACCTCTCGGCCGCCCGGCTCTACGAGCAGCAGGAGGACGACGAGCTGGCCGGCGTCGTCGCCTCGCACTACCTCGACGCGTACCGCGCGGCCTCCGACGGACGCGAGCGAACGGAGCTCGGCGATCGAGCGCTCAAGGCGCTCGTGGCTGCCGCCGAGCGAGCCCGAACGCTCCACGCCCCCGGAAGCGCGATCGGGTACTACGAGAGCGCGGCCGAGCTGGCACCCGATGCGGTCGCCCGCCGGACCCTCCTCGAGCACGCCGCCGACGCCGCGATCGAAGCCCGGCCGCCCGAGGAGTCGCTCGCCTACGCCCGCCGGGTCCTCGACCTCGTTCGATCGGAGCAGGTGCCCGACCATCCGGCGTTCGCGCGGGCCTACTGGCGGCTCGGTCGGAGCCTCGTCTACTCGGGCCATCCGGCCGAGGCCGTGCGAACGATCGCCGACGCCGTGGCCGAGCTCGGTGACTCGACCGCCGACGTCGCCGACGTTCGGCTCGGGTCCGAGCTCGCTCGCGCGATGCTCATGGCGGGCGAGCCGATGGCCGCCCTCGAGGTGGCCGAGCGGTTCGCCGCGCCGGCCGAGGCGATCGGCGACCGCGAGGTCGTCGCCGAACTGCTGATCAGCCGTGGCTGGGCGCTCGCCGTGGCCGGCCGGCAGCAGGAGGCGATCGCGGTCCTCCGCGGCGCGATCGTGCTGGCCGAGCGCGACGCGCCGCCGGCGACCCGGTTCCGGGGCGCGATGAACCTGACGGCGAACCTCCTGAGTGACGACCCCCGCGAAACGCTCCGTGTCGCCCTCGAGCATTACCAGGCCGCACGGCGCCTCGGCTACGAGGGCTGGGCCGAGTCGCTCGCCGGCAACGTGGCGGATCCGGCGCTCTGGACCGGCGAATGGGCCGTCATCGAGCAGGTCGCCCGCGACATGGCGGCCGACGAGCAGCAGAGCATCTTCCGCGGCGGGGTCGACCTCTCGCTCGCGACGCTCCGGGCTCTCGAGGGGCGGCTCGAGGAGGCCGAGTCGATCGCGGCCGCGGTCGCGGTGATGCACGCCGATTCGGAGGATCCGCAGGTGGCGTTCAGCCTGCGCTGGGCCGCGATGCTCGTCGACGTTCTCGTTCGCGGCCGCCTGTCCGCCCTGAGACCCGCGGAGGTGCCCGACTTCGCCTTGCTCGCGGTCGAGGCCGCGACCCACTTCTGGCTCCGGGGAGCGCTCTGGACGGGCCATCCGGAGGCGGCCGCGGAACCGATGCCGAACCTCGACACGCCGATCCCGAGCCTGCGCTACACCCGCGCGATCAGGCTCATGTCGCTCGGCATCCGGGCTGCCCTCCAGGGGCGCGCCGACGAGGCCGAGTCGTGGATGGCGGAGGCGATCGGGCTCTTCCGTCGCCTCGACCTGCCGCTCGAGCTCGCGCTCGCACTCATGGACAGGATCGCGGCGCTCCCGGACGCCGATCCCACGGAGGCGCAGATCGAGGCGCGCGCGATCCTCGAACGGCTCGGCGCCTCGGGGTTGCTGGCGCAGCTCGACACCCTGCTCGGTCCCGGTCACGGGGACCTGCGGCGCCTCGTCCCGGAGGCCGCATCAGTCGCCGATTCGGCTTGATCCTCGCCCGCGGCGGTGGGAGCATGTGCCCCTCGCCGCCCCGCTCCGAGTGCCGACCCGTCGTCGCGCCAGCCGATCGTCAACAGGGGAAGGAGGCCGCTCGTGTCGACCGAGCACGTCTCGCTCACGGTCAACGGCACCAGGAGGGAGCTCGACGTCGAGCCGAGACGGTTGCTGGTCCAGGCGCTGCGCGAGGACCTGGGCCTGACCGGCACCCACGTCGGCTGCGACACGACGCAGTGCGGCGCGTGCACGGTTCTCGTCGACGGAGCCGCCGTCAAGAGCTGCACGGTCCTCGCGGTCCAGGCCGACGGCCGGTCGATCACGACGATCGAGGGCATGGCCGCGGCTGACGGGTCGCTCCATCCGCTCCAGGAGGCGTTCCGCGACCAGCACGGGCTCCAGTGCGGGTTCTGCACGCCCGGCATGATCATGGCCGCGGCCGATCTCCTCGACCGGAACGCCGATCCTTCCGATGCCGAGATCCGGCACGGGATCGAGGGCAACATCTGCCGCTGCACCGGCTACCAGAACATCGTCGCGGCGATCCGCCAGGCCGCCGCGGTGACGCGCGAGGGGACGAGCGCCGGGACGCCCGCCACCCCGGCCTGAGGAGGAGGATCCCGATGGCCACCGACGTCCAGGACGTCCTCGGTGCCCGCGTCAAGCGGGTCGAGGACGCGCGCTTCATCACCGGCACCGGCCGCTTCCTCGACGACATCTCGTTCCCCGGCCTGACCCACCTCGCGATCCTCCGCAGCCCGTTCGCCCACGCGAACATCCGCTCGATCGACACGTCGGCGGCGAAGGCGATGCCGGGCGTCGTCGCCGTGATCACGGGCGCCGAGATCCCCTACAACCCGCTGCCGATGGCCTGGCCGGCGGGCGGCTCGTCCGGCATCCAGAACAACGTCAACACCCCGCGCGTGCTGGCGACCGACAGCGTGAAGTGGACCGGCGAGGGGGTCGCGGCCGTCGTCGCCGAGACCGCCGAGCAGGCCGTCGACGCGCTCGAGGCGATCCACGTCGACTGGGAGCCCCTGCCCACGATCGTCGACACCGAGAAGGCCCTCGAGCCGGGCGCGCCCCAGCTCCACGAGAACGCGCCGAACAACGTCGTCTTCGAGTGGACGGTCGGCGACAGGGCCGGGACGGAGCGGGCGATCGCCGACGCCGAGGTCGTCGTCCGCCAGCGGCTCGTCAACCAGCGCCTGATCCCGAACCCGATGGAGGTCCGCGGCGACATCGGCCGCTACGACCCGGGCACGGACGAGTACACGCTCTGGTTCTCGAGCCAGACCCCGCACATCCAGCGGCTGCTCGTCGGGATCTTCACGATGGGAATCCCCGAGCACAAGCTCCGCTGCATCTCGCCGGACGTCGGCGGTGCGTTCGGGACGAAGATCTTCTGCTACCCCGACTACGCGCTCGTCCTCTACGCGTCCAAGCTCCTCGGCGGCCGGCCCGTGAAGTGGGTCGAGACCCGCCGCGAGAACTACGTCGCCACGATCCACGGTCGGGACCACGTGACCTTCGTCGAGGTCGCCGGCAAGCGCGACGGAGAGGTGACCGGGCTTCGGGTGAAGACGATCGCGAACATGGGTGGCCGTCTCTCGACGATCGGCCCGGGCATTCCCACGACCCTCTACGGCCGGGTCCTGTCGGGCTGCTACCGGATCCCGAACGTGTACGCGGAGGTGACAGGCGTCTACACGAACACGGCATTCGTCGACGCGTACCGGGGCGCCGGACGACCGGAGGCCACGTACGTCATCGAGCGGGCGATGGACCTCTTCGCCGACGAGATCGGGATGGACCCGGCCGCCGTCCGGCGAAAGAACTTCCTGCCGCCCGACGCCTTCCCGTACGACAACCCGTCGGGACTCCTGACGGCCGTCAACGGCTCGAAGATCTACATCGACTCGGGCAACTACGAGCCGGCGCTCAACAAGGCCCTGACGACGGCCGGCTACTACGAGCTCGATAAGGCGAAGGAGGAGGCGCGGCGGCGGGGCAAGCTCCTCGGCGTCGGCCTCAGCTCGTACCTCGAGGTCTGCGGCGTCGCCCCGTCGAAGTGGATCGGCGCGGTCGGCGAGGGCTGGGGTGCGGCGATGTGGGAATCGGCCAACATCAAGGTCCACCTGACCGGCAAGATCGTCGTGACGATGGGCACCCAGCCGCAGGGCCAGGGCCACGAGACGACGTACACCCAGATCGTGGCCCACGAGCTGGGCGTGCCGATGGAGGACATCGTCGTCCAGCACTCGGACACGCAGGGCACCCCGTTCGGCTACGGCTCGTACGGCTCGCGGACCTCGAACGTCGGTTCGACCGCGGCGATCAAGGCCGCGGCGAAGATTCGGGAGAAGGCGAAGCGGATGGCGGCCCACATGCTCGAGGCCGCGCCCGACGACATCGAGGTCGAGGGCGCGGAGTACCGGGTGAAGGGCTCGCCGGACAGGAAGAAGACGCTCCAGGAGATCGCCTTCGCCCTCGACCTCGCGTTCGACACGCCCGAGGGCATGGAGCCCTACCTCGACGAGACCGCGTACCACGACACCCCGAACTGCACGTTCCCCTTCGGGACGCACGTCGCGATCGTGGAGATCGACGAGGCGACCGGCGAGGTCGAGCTCGTCCGCTACGTCGCGGTCGACGACGTCGGCAACAAGATCAACCCGATGATCGTCGAGGGCCAGCTTCACGGCGGCATCGTCCAGGGCGTCGGCCAGGCGCTCTGGGAGCAGGCGATCTACGGCGAGGACGGCCAGCTCCTGTCGGGCTCGATGCTCGACTACGCGCTCCCGCGCGCGTCGTGGCTCCCGAATCTCGAGCTCGACGAGACCGTCACCCCGTCCCCGGTCAACCCGCTCGGGGTGAAGGGCGTCGGCGAGGCCGGCGCGATCGCGTCGACCGCGGCGGTCTCGAACGCCGTCGTCGACGCCCTGTCGCCGCTCGGGATCCGCCACCTCGACATGCCCTACACGGCCGACAAGGTGTGGCGGACGATCCAGTCCGCGAAGGGAGGCCAGGCATGATCCCGGCCGCGTTCGACTACGAACGACCGACCACCCTCGACGAGGCGATCCGGGCCCTCGGCGCGGGCAACGACGTCAAGGTCCTCGCGGGCGGCCAGAGCCTGCTGCCGCTCCTCAAGCTGCGGCTCGCTCGGGTCGAACGGCTCGTCGACATCGGGCGGGTCGGGGAGCTGCGGGGCGTCACCGAGACCGGCGACGGCGGCTTCGCGATCGGCGCCCTCACGACCTACGCGCAGCTGATGGGCTCCCCGGCCGCGCGGCTCGGCGTCCTGGCCGACGTGCTGCCCACGATCGGCGACGTCCAGGTCCGCAACCTCGGCACGATCGGCGGATCGATCGCCCACGCCGATCCCGCCTCGGACATGCCGGCGGTGCTCCTCGCGCTCGACGCGACGGTCGTCGCCCGGGGCCTGAACGGCGAGCGAACGATCGGCATCGGCGAATTCTTCCGCGGACCGTTCGAGACCGCGCTCCGCGACGACGAGATCCTGACCGAGATCCGGATCCCCGCCCTCCCGGCGGGCTCGGGATCGGCCTACGCGTCGATCGAGCAGCGGGCGTCGGGCTACGCGCTCGTCGGCGTGGCGGCGGTCACGGGGCGCGCTGGCGCGCAGGTCGGGATCACCGGCGTCGGGCATGCCGCCTACCGGGCGAGCGCGGTCGAGGAGGCCCTCGGCCGCGGCGCATCGATCCAGCAGGCCGCGGCGCACGCGACCGACGGCATCGACGTCGCCTCGGACATCCACTGCGACCGCGACTACCGGACGGCGATGACGGCCGTCTACGTCGCGCGGGCCCTCGAGGCCGCGACCGGCCGCGCCGGCTAGCTCGGCCGGCGACCTGCGTGCGGACCGCGCGTCTCCGGCCCGGCCAGCGGCCGCCCCCCGGGCTGATCGGCGCGGTCCTGACGCGCGACGTCGTCGTCGACGGTGAGCGCTGGTCGAAGGGGCGGCGGCTGACCGGCGCCGATCTCGATCGGTTCGCCGCCGCGTCGGCCGACGGCGGTCGCGAGGTGACGGTGCTCGTGCCCGGCCCGGCCGATCTCCACGAGGACGAGGCGGCCGTCCGCCTGGCGACGGCGGTGGCCGGGTCCGGCGTGGAGGCTCGACCGCCGGCAGAGAGCCGGGTCGACCTGCGCGCGGCCACGGACGGCGTCCTGCGGGTGGACGTCGGCGCGGTGGAGCGGATCGACCGGATCGACCCACTCGAGGTCTTCACCGCGTTCGACGGCCGGGTGGTCGCGGCCGGCGATCTCGTCGCGAGCGTGAAGGTCGCGCCGCACGTCGTCGCGGCCGCCGTCGTCGCCCGCGGCGAGGCGATCGGTCGCCGGGCCGGCGGCATCGTGTCCGTGGAGCCGTTCCAATCCCGGCGCGTCGGCGTCGTCGTCAGCCAGTCGGTCGGGCGGCTCGCCCGCGATCGGTTCGAGGCGACCGTGCGATCGAAGCTCGAGGCCCTCGGCTCGGAGCTCGTGTCGATCGACTACGTCGAGCCCGAGCCCGAACGCCTCGCGACGGCGTTTCGGGGGCTGACGTCCGGACCCGAGGCGGTCGACCTCGTGCTGACCGCCGGCGCCGGCTCGACCGACCCGCTCGATCCGATCTTCGTCGCGCTGCGCCGCGTCGGCGGCCGGATCGTCCGTCGCGGCGTGCCCGCGCACCCGGGTTCGATGCTCTGGCTCGCCCGGCTCGGCCCCGTCCCGATGCTCGGGCTGCCGACCTGCGGCGCCTACTCGAAGGCGACGGCCGCCGACCTGCTGCTGCCGCGACTCCTCGCCGGAGAGCCGCCGACGCGGGCGACGATCGCGCGACTCGGTCACGGCGGCATCCTCACCCGCGACCAGCGGTTCCGGTTCCCGCGCTACGCCCGCGACCTCGAGGGGCCCGAAGGCTAGGGCCGCGGGAGCCTGCTTCAGACCGGAGCCCGCTGGCCGACCCGCGACAACCGCTAGATTCCCCCCGTGGACACCGCGGGCCTCACCTCGCCGGATGCCGTCGTCGACGCCTTCCGGGCACGCAACTACCTCGCCGACCGATCGCTCGCGACGACGGTCTACCTCGCGCTCGCCCTCGACCGGCCCCTGCTCCTCGAGGGCGAGGCCGGCGTCGGCAAGACGGAGCTCGCGAAGGTCCTCGCGGCCAGCCTCGGTGCCCGGCTCATCCGGCTCCAGTGCTACGAGGGCCTCGACGTCAACACGGCGGTCTACGAGTGGAACTATCCGCGGCAGATGCTCGAGATCCGCCTGCTCGAGGCGCGCGGCGAGGCCGAGCACGCCCGCGCGCACGACATCTTCGGGCCCGATTTTCTCATCAAGCGACCGCTCCTCCAGGCGCTCGAGCCGGACCCCGAGGGGCGGCCCCCGGTCCTGCTGATCGACGAGATCGACCGCGCGGACGAGGAGTTCGAGGCATACCTGCTCGAGATCCTGTCCGACTTCCAGGTCTCCGTGCCCGAGGTGGGGACGATCCGCGCCGAGCGGCCGCCGCGCGTCGTCCTCACGAGCAATCGGACCCGGGAGGTCCACGACGCGCTCAAGCGGCGCTGCCTCTACCACTGGATCGACTACCCGAACGCCCAGAAGGAGTTCGAGATCGTGCTCGCCCGCGTGCCCGACGCGCCGGAGCGCCTCGCCCGCGACGTCGTGGGCTTCGTCCAGCGGCTCCGGGAAGCGGATCTCACGAAGGTGCCGGGCATCGCCGAGACGATCGACTGGGCCGGCGCGCTCCTCGCGCTCGGGGAGCCCGAGCTCACGCCCGACGTCGTCGACGCCACCCTCGGCGTCGTCCTCAAGTACGAGGAGGACGTGCGCCAGGTCCGAGGCGACACGGCGCGCGCCTACCTCGCCGAGGCCGCCGCGGCCGGGGCGACCGTCTGACCGGAGTGGACGGCCGCTTCGCCGACGTTCCGTTCACCGGCCAGCGCGTCGACGGCGCCCGGCTCCTCGCCCAGGCGGTCGGCTTCGGGCGAGCCCTCCGCGCGGCGGGTCTCCAGGCCGACCTGTCGGCCGCCGTCGACTTCGCGCGGGCGCTGACGCTCCTCGAGCTCGGCGACCGGACCGAGGTTCGGGCGGCGGGCGCAGCCGTGTTCGTCCGTCGGCGTGACGAGCGACCGACGTACGACCGCGTCTTCGACCGCTGGTGGCGGCGACGCGGGCGAGCGTTGGCGTCGCCGCCGGCGGCTCGGGAGCCCGAGCCCGGCGAGACCCCGGAGGAACCGGCCGGCGGAGAGCCCGCCCCGCTCCCGGGTGACGAGCGGACGTCGACGGAGATGGGCCCGACCGGGCTGCCGGTTCCCGGTGAGGACGAGGATGCCGACGAGGCGCCGCTCGACCGGGTGATCGTCGCGCCCGACGCCTACAGCCGCGGCGAGGTCCTCCGCCACCGGGAGTTCGACCGGATGACGCCGGCCGAGCTGCGGGACGCGGAGCGACTCGTCGACCTGCTCACGCCGCGCCTCGAGCGACGCCCGACGCGCCGTTACCGCCTCGACCGGCACGGAGTGCGGCTCGCGCCACGGGCGATGTTCCGCCGGAACCTCGCGACCGGCGGCGAGCTCTACGACTGGGAATGGCAGCGACGGCTGACGCGGCCACGGCCGCTCGTCGTCCTCTGCGACATCTCGGGTTCGATGGAGCGCCACTCGCGGCTCCTCCTGCGCTTCGTCCAGGCGCTCTCGCAGGCGTCCGCGGTCCGGACCGAGTCGTTCGTGTTCGGGACCCGGCTGACGCGCGTCACCCGGCTCCTGCGCGACCGCGACCGCGATCGCGCGCTGGCGCGGGTCGCCGACAGCGTCGTCGACTGGGCGGGCGGGACGCGGATCGGCGAATCGTTTCGCGACTTCAACCTGCGCTGGGCGCGGCGGACGCTTCGCTCGTCCGGCGTCGTGATCGTCGTCTCGGACGGCTGGGACCGCGGCGACCCGCGGCTCGTGGCCGAGGAGACGGCGCGCCTGCGGCGGAGCTGCCACCGACTGATCTGGCTCAACCCGCTCGCGGGGACGCCCGGCTACCGCCCCCTCGCGGCCGGGATGGCGGCGGCGTATCCGTTCGTCGACGACTTCCTCGCCGCCGGCACGGTCGCCTCGCTCGAGCGGCTCGGCGAGATCCTCGCCGGCGGCCCGCAGGCGCGCGGCCGCGAATCGCGCCCGGCGCCCGTGACCGAGCGTGAACGTGCCGAGAGCGTGCCGCTCCATGCCGCCCTTGCCGCTGCCCGACGGCTCGGCGAGCCCGGCGATCCGGATGCCCCGCGACCCCTCGGCTGAGGCGCGGAGTACAGTCCCGACATGCGCGAGGTGCTCGATCAGCTGGCAGCGTGGCAGGCCGACGGCGTGCCGGTCGGCCGGGCCGTCGTCGTCCGGACGTTCGGTTCGGCGCCTCGACCAGAGGGCGCGGTCCTGCTCGCGAGCGCGGACGGACGGATCGCGGGCTCGGTCAGCGGCGGCTGCGTCGAGGGCGCCGCGGCGGGCGAGATCGAGCAGGCCCGGGAGACCGGCCTCGCCCGGGTCATCCGGTACGGCATCAGCGACGAGCAGGCATGGGACGTGGGCCTCGCCTGCGGCGGCACGATCGACGTCCTGGTCGAGCCGACGGTGGCGGCGATCGTCGCCGACGCGGCCCAGGTGCCGCTCAGGGGTGCCGGTGGCCGGGCCGTCGTCACGCCGCTGCCGCCGGACGCGCCCCCGTCGACGTTCGGTGCCCACGAGCCGGGCGAAGGTGCCCCTCCCGCGCCGAAGCTCCTCGTCGGCGACGACGGCACGCTGAGCGGGTCGCTCGGTTCGCCCGAGGCCGACGCCGCCATCGTCGCCGCAGCCCGGGACGCGCTCCTGCGGGGCACCTCGCGGACGGTCACGATCGGCGCCGAACAGCTCTTCGTCGAGGCGTTCCCGCGCCAGCCTCGGCTCGTGGTCGTCGGCGCGGTCGAGGTCGCGCGATCGCTCGTGCGCCTCGCCCGCGAGCTCGGCTACGAGGTGATCGTCGTCGACGGCCGACCGGCCTTCGCCACGCCCGAGCGGTTCCCGCCCGACACGGTCGACCGGCTCGTGGTCGGCTGGCCAGACGAGGTCGCGGACGAGATCGGGCTCGGTCGCGCCGACGCGGTCGCGGTCCTCACCCACGACGTGAAGTTCGACGAGCCGGCGATCGTCGAGGCGATCCGGCGCGGTTGCCGCTACGTGGGAGCCGTCGGCTCGAAGAAGACCCAGGCCGATCGCCGCGCGCGTCTCCGCGAGGCCGGGCTGAGCGACGAGGAGCTCGACCGGCTGCGCGGGCCGATCGGGCTCGATCTCGGCGGCCGCGACCCGGCCGAGACGGCGCTCGCGATCCTCGCGGAGATCGTCGCCGAGCGGTACGGCGGGACGGGTGTCCCGATGCGCGAGCTGGCCCGTCGACAGGCCGAACGGGAGCCCGTGCCCGCCTAGACGCGGAGGAGGGGAGCGATGACCGCGCCGACGCGCGACGAACGGCTCGCGACGACGGCCACGAGCCCGGACGAGGGCACGCCCGACCTGCTGCGGGACACGGCGGAGCGGGCGATCGCGTGGCGGGCGTCGCTCGCCTCGCGACGGGTCGGACCAGCCCCCGGGCTCGCGCCCGACGATCTCCGGCGCGATCTGGGCGGCCCGCTGCCGGAGCGGGGCGAGGCACCTGCTGCGGTCCTCGAGCGACTCGCCCGGGCGATGGAGCCGGGCCTCGTCGCGATCGACGGGCCGCGCTACTTCGGTTTCGTCATGGGCGGCTCCCTGCCGGCCGCGCTCGCCGCCGACTGGCTCACCTCGGCCTGGGACCAGAACGTCGGGCTCTATCTCGCGACGCCGGCCGCGGCGATGATCGAGGACGTCGTCGGCGGCTGGCTCGTCGACCTCTTCGGCCTCCCGGACGGGACGAGCGTCGGCTACACGACCGGCGCGACGATGGCGACCTTCACCGGGCTCGCGGCCGGGCGACACGCGGTTCTCCGGACGGTCGGCTGGGACGTCGAGGCGAACGGGCTGATCGGTGCGCCCGAGGTCGACGTGGTCCTGGGCGCCGACGCCCACACGTCGGTCTTCGTGGGCCTCCGGCTGCTCGGGCTCGGGCGGGATCGCGCCCACCGCGTCGCGACCGACGACGAGGGCCGGATGCGCCCGGCCGAGCTGCGTCGGACACTCGGCGAGCTCGGCGGCCGCGACCGGCCGACGATCGTGCTGGCCCAGGCGGGCGAGGTGAACACCGGCGCGTTCGACGACCTCGAGGCGCTCGTCCGGATCGTCCGCGAGGCGCGCGACGACGCCTGGATCCATGTCGACGGTGCCTTCGGGCTGTGGGCTCGCGTGGTGCCGTCGCTCGCGCGGCTCGTGACCGGCCTCGAGGGCGCCGATTCGTGGACGACCGACGCCCACAAGTGGCTCAACGTGCCCTACGACTGCGGTCTCGCCTTCGTCCGCGACGCCGCCGCGCACCGAGCGGCGATGGGGCTCGCCGCGGCCTATCTGCCGCCGGCCCCCGGCCAGGAGCGCGACCCGTTCGACTATGTCCCGGAGATGTCCCGGAGAGCGCGGGGAATCACCGTCTGGGCCGCGCTCCGCTCGCTCGGGCGGGACGGCGTCGCCGAGCTCGTCGAGCGCGGCTGCGCGATCGCCCGCCGGATGGCCGAGCGCCTCGCCGCGGAGCCCGGGGTCGAGATCCTCAACGAGGTGGTCCTCAACCAGGTCCTCGTCCGGTTCGGCGACAACGACGCGCTCACCCGCCGGGTCATCGCCGCGATCCAGGACGAGGGCACGGCGTGGGCCGGCGGCACGACGTGGCACGGTCGCGGCGCGATGCGGATCTCGGTCTCGAGCTGGTGGACCCGCGAGGCCGACGCGGACCGGAGCGTCGAGTCGATGATCCAAGCGTTTCGCGCCGCGCGCTGATCGATGTCCGGCGCGGCGGAGGCGCAGCGCCCGCGGGTCGCGGCCCTCGTCCTCGCGGCCGGCCGCGCGTCGCGGTTCGGCGCGGCCAAGCTCCTCGAGCGTCTCGACGCGCGAACGGTGATCGAGCACACCCTCGCCGCCGTTCGCGCCAGCGGGCCCGACCGGGTGCTCGTCGTGCTCCCGCCGGGGCCCGACGGCGACCGCCTCCAGGAAGCGATCGCCCCGGGCGGGGCGGGGTCGGTCCGCAATCGCGCCCCCGAGCGTGGCCTCTCGTCGAGCGTTCGGCTCGGGCTCGACGTCCTCGCGACCGACGGGACGCTCGACGTCGTCGTCGTCCTGCCGGCCGACCAGCCGCTCGTCCGTCCGGAGACGATCCGGGCCGCCGTGGACGCAGCCTTCGCCGACCCGGACCGACCGATCGGCCTCGTTCGCCATCGCCTCGACGGCAGCCCGAACCCGGTCGCGCTCCGGCGATCCGCCGTCGAGGCCGCCCGGACGTCGGACGCCCTGAGCGGCGATCGGGGCCTCGGACCGTATCTCGCGGCGCATCCCGACCTCGTGAGCGAGGTCGCGGTCGAGGGCGCGAACCCCGACGTCGACACCCCGGCCGACCTCCTCGCCGCCCGCTGGGCGGTCAGGGTCCGGGCGAACCGCGACCAGGTCGACCGGGTCCGCGAAATCCCCGACGGGGTCGACTTCTACGCGCCCGTCAGCCGTCTCTTCCGGGACGACCCGACTCGG
>DASTSC010000091.1:0-45590 GCA_035760905.1 Candidatus Limnocylindrales bacterium
CCCGTCGCCGGCTCAGGTCGCCAACCGGTCGCGGATCGCGACCCGGATGGCGTCGAGCGCGTCGCCCAGGCCCGCGCGGTCGGAGCCCTTGCCCTGGGCCATCTGGGGCCGGCCGCCGCCCTTGCCGTCGATCCGCTCGACCGCCGTTCGGACGAGATCGCCGGCCGACAGCCCACGGGCCACGAGATCGTCGCTCAGGGTGACGAACAGCTGCGGCTCCTCGGCATCGAGACCCAGGGCGATGACGCCCTCGCCGAGAACGCCCCGGACGTCCTTGGCCACGCCCTTGAGCTGGTCGATCGACTCGAACGGGCCGGCGTAGGCGACGAGCTTCGTCCCGCCATCGACCGACTCCGCCGCTTTCGCCAGGTCACCCGGCTTCGGCAGCCCCGAGCCCGCCCCGGCCCCTGCCCGGAGCCGGCGACGGCTCTCGCGGAGGTCCGCCTGGAGCGCGGCCACCCGGTCGGGCAGCGCCTCGACCGTCGTCGCGCCGGCCACCTCGACCGTCCGGTCGAGCAGCCCGAGTCGCGCTTCGACCCAGGCCTCGGCGCCGTCGCCGGTGAGCGCCTCGATCCGCCGCATGCCCGAGCCGATCGAGCGCTCGCCGGTGATCACGAAGCTGCCGATCTGGCCCGACGCGCGGGCGTGTGTCCCGCCGCAGAGCTCGAACGAGTAGCCCTCGACACGAACGGTTCGGACGACCTCGCCGTACTTTTCGTCGAAAAAGGCGTCGGCGCCGCGTTCGATCGCCTCGGCCATCGGCAGGTACTCGACCGTGACCGGCCGGTCGTCACGGACGACCGATCGGACCTCGGCCTCGATGGCGCGGCGCTCCCCTTCGGTGAGGGGCCGGTCGAACGGGTAGTCGAAGCGGAGGTAGTCCGGCGTCACGAGCGAGCCGGCCTGCCGGGCGCGATCGCCGACGACGTTGCGCAGCGCGCGGTGGAGCAGGTGCGTGCCGGTGTGGTTGCGCATCGTCCGGGCGCGCCGCTCGGGGTCCACCACCGCCCGGACCTGCTGGCCGACGCGCACGGCGCCGTGGAGGACTCCCCGGTGGACGATCAGGCCGCCGCCCTGCGGCCCCACCGGACGCTGCGTGTCAGCGACCGTGAACAGCGGCTCCGCGGTCGGCGACGCCTCGGACTCGAGGGGCAGGATCGCGCCCCGGTCGCCGATCTGGCCGCCGCCCTCTGGATAGAACGGGGTGACGTCGAGGACGATCTCCGCTCCGGCCGCCGCGGGCTCGCGAAGCTCCACCTCGGGCACGGCGCGCAGCTCGTCGTACTCGGTCCCATCGCGCAGGATCGCGACGATCGTACCGACCTCGCTCGTCACGTCGTATCCGACGAACCGGCTGTCGCCGACGCGCCGCAGGATCGACTCGTACGCCTGGAGCGCCTCGGCGTGGCGGGCCAGCTCGGCCTTTCGACCGCCCCGGCTCTGCTCGCGCTGGCGGGCCATCGCCTCGTCGAACCCGAAGCGGTCGACCCGGACGCCGTACTCGGCCGCCAGCTCGATCGTGAGGTCGATCGGGAAGCCGTACGTGTCGTGGAGCCGGAACGCGACGTCGCCGGGGAGCTCGGGCGCGTCGGGCGGGAGCGTCTCGGGCCGGCGACCCACCGCCCGCTCGGTCTCGGACGTGAGCGGAATGAGGGCCTCCTCGAGGTGCACCGTCCCGGCGTCGAGCGTCCGGGCGAACTGGCCCTCTTCGCGAACGATCGCCGAGGTGATCTCCGGCCGCCGGTCGTCGAGGTACGGGTACGCCTCGCGCATGATCTCGATGACGACGTCCGCGGTCTCGGCGAGGAACGGCTCGGTCCGACCGAGCAGCCGCCCGTGCCGGACGGCCCGCCGGACGAGCTTGCGCAGGACGTAGCCGCGGCCCTCGTTGCTCGGCAGGACTCCGTCGGCGACGAGGAACGTGATCGCCCGGCTGTGGTCGGCGATGACCTGGTAGCTGAACCGCTCGGCCTCGAACGCCTCGGGGTCGTGGCCGAGGATCTCCCGCATCCGGGCGTGGATCGGGACGAACAGGTCGGTGTCGTAGTTCGAGCCGACCTGCTGGATCACGGACGTCATCCGCTCGAAGCCCATCCCGGTGTCGACGCTCGGGAACGGCAGCGGCTCGCGGCCCTCGGGCCGCTGGTCGAACTCCATGAACACGAGATTCCAGATCTCGACCCAGCGCGGGCACGTCTCGCGGTGATCGGGACGGCACTCGGGCCCCTCCGAGAACTGGGCGCCCCGATCGAAATGGATCTCCGAGCACGGTCCGCACGGTCCGGTGTCCGCCATCCGCCAGAAGTTGTGGTCGTCGCCGCGATCGACGTCGCCCCAGGCCGCCATCCGCTCCTCGGGCAGCCCGATCTCGTCGCGCCAGATCTGGCGGGCGACCTCGTCGTCGGTGTAGGTCGTGGCGGCCAGGCGGTCGGCCGGGATCCCGAGGTCGTTGGTCAGGAATTCCCATGCCCAGTGGATCGCCTCGCGCTTGAAGTAGTCGCCGAAGCTCCAGTTCCCGAGCATCTCGAAGAACGTGTGGTGCCACGGCGAGCGGCCGACCTCCTCGAAGTCGTTGTGCTTGCCGGCCACCCGCAGACAGCGCTGGTAGTCGGTCGCCCGGGTGTAGCTCCGCTTCTCGGCGCCGGTGAAGACGTTCTTGAACTGGACCATGCCCGAGTTCGTGAAGAGCAGCGTCGGGTCGGCGACGGGCACGAGCGACGCCGACGGCACGACCTCGTGCCCCCGGGCCGCGAAGAAGTCGACGAAGCGGCGGCGGATCTCCGCGGCCGGGAGCCACGCGATCCGCTCGTCGCGCTCGGAGCCGGGGATCGCCATCGAACGGAGGGTAGCGAATCCGCCCTTCCGGAGCGCCCCTCGGACGGGAGATCGGCCTACCGGCGGCGAAGGGACCGGAGGGCGGTCACGGCCAACCCGATCGCGGCTCCGGCGAGCACGCCGAGGGCGAACTTGCGAGCCGTCCCACCGGGCTGGAGCAGGCTCGCGAGGTCGTCCAGGCCGGCGAGCGGGCCCCGCTGCGTCGACGGAAGGGGCGCGCCGGCTTCGGCGTCGGGACCGTCGTCGCGACGAGCGGTCTCGGCAGCGACCGGCGTCGTCACGAGGTGCTCCGTCCGGCCGGACCGAGGATCGCGACGAGCGAGACGAAGCCGATCCCCACCCAGGCCCCGAGGCTCCCCGCGATCAGGTGGTACTCGCCCACCCGGATCGGGTCGATCGCCAGGCGGGCGGCGACCGAATCGCCCGCCCAGGCGCCGAGCGCCGCGACGACGATCACGAGCGGAAGCCGACCTCCCGCGCTCCCCCGGACGAGGACCGAGGCGGCCGACCAGAAGACGCCGACGAGCAGCGACAGCACGAGCGCCGGCGAGAGCACGGCCGGAGGATAACCGGCCGGGTCGGCGCGGTCCCGGGTGTCGGCCGACGCGTGACGCTTCAGGCCGTGATCCGGCCGCCACCGAGGACGACCTGCCCCGCGTACCAGACCGCGGCCTGGCCCGGCGCGGCTGCCCAGACCGGCTCGTCCGTGTCCACGATCCAGCGTCGACGCTCACGGTCCGGCGAGACCGTGGCCGGGACGGGACGGGCGCGGTGGCGGACGCGAACGTCCGCCCGGAAGGCCTCGCCCGGACCGACGGGTGGCGCCCCGGCGACGAACGACACCTCGTCGACCGCGAACCGCTTCGTCTCGAGGTCCTGCCGCCGAGCGATCGTGATCGTGTTCGAGCGCGGATCCACCCGACTGACGTAGCGCGGCTCGCCGAGGGCCACGCCGACTCCGCGGCGCTGGCCGACCGTGAACCCGGCCGCCCCGGGATGCTCGCCGACGACGGATCCGGTCCTCCCGTCCACCACGGCACCGGGCGCGGGTCGCCAGCCGGCCCGGTCGCGGAGCGCCTCGCGGATGTCGCCGCCCGGCACGAAGCAGATCTCCTGGCTCTCGGGCTTGTCGGCGGTCGACAGCCCGAGCGAGCGGGCGATCGAGCGGACCTCGGGCTTCGTCAGCTCGCCGAGCGGGAACCAGGCATGCGCGAGCTGGTCCTGGCGGAGGCCATAGAGGAAGTACGTCTGGTCCTTGTCGGGGTCGGCGGCGGCGAGGAGGCGCGCCGCACCTGTCTCCCCGTCGTCGTCGCGGCGGGCGTAGTGGCCGGTCGCCACCGCCGCGCAGTCATAGAGGCGCCGCGCTCGCCCGAGGAGCGCCCCGAACTTCACGTACGTGTTGCAGTCGACGCACGGGCTAGGGGTCTCGCCGCCGAGATAGGCGGCGAGGAACGGGCGGAGGACACCGGCATCGAACTCGCGCTCGAGGTTCATGACGTAGAACGGGATGCCGAGCCGGGCGGCGACCCGCCGGGCGTCGTCGGCCGCGTCGAGCGAGCAGCAGCTCTTCTTGAACTCGGAGTACGTGTCGGCGACGTCGTGGAGCCGCATCCAGACGCCGACGACCTCGTGGCCCTGCTCGTGGAGGAGCGCCGCGGCGACCGAGGAGTCGACCCCGCCGCTCATCGCGACGAGGACCCGCGTCACGGGATCGCTGCCGCGCCGAGGGGGTCGGCGACGACCGCCGCCTCGCCGGCGTGCATCGCCGCGAGCGTCCGCGGGATCGCCTCGATCGCGGTCTCGATCTCGGCCTCGGTCGTCGTCCGGCCGAGCGACATTCGGAGCGCGCCGCGGGCCTCGTCGGGCGGAAACCCCATCGCGGCGAGGACGTGCGACGGCTCGGTCGACCCGGTCGTGCAGGCGCTGCCGACCGAGACCGCGATCCCCTCGAGGTCGAGCGACAGGGCGACCGCGGTCCCGTCCGTGCCGCGGGCGACGATCGAGAGCAGCCCCGGCAGCCGCTCGACGGGATGGCCGGTCAGCTCGGTGTCGGGCACGGCGAGGATGGCGTCGCGAAGGCGGTTGCGCAGCTTCGTCAGCCGCCTGCCGGTCGCCGGCAGCTCGGCTCGAGCGAGCTCGTACGCGCTCGCGAGACCGACCGCGCCGGCAACGTTCTCGGTGCCGGCCCTGCGGTGGCGCTCCTGCTCGCCGCCCTGATGCTGGCCGAGGAGGTGGGTGCCGTGACGGACGTAGAGCGCGCCGATCCCCTTCGGGCCCTCGAACTTGTGCGCGGCGATCGAGAGGAGGTCGACGTTGAGGGCTCGAACGTCGATCGGGACATGGGCCGCGGCCTGGACGGCGTCGACGTGGACGAGGACGCCGCGGTGGCGGCGAACCCGCTCGACGATCTCGCGGACGGGCTGGATGGTGCCGACCTCGTTGTTGGCGAGCATCACCGAGACGAGGATCGTCCGCTCGTTGATCGCGGCATCGAGCTCGTCGGGGTCGACCCGGCCGTAGCGGTCGACCGGCACCTCGACCGTCTCGAAGCCGAACTTCTCGAGGTAGCGAAGGACGTGGCCGACGGCGTGATGCTCGACCTCGGTCGCGACGATTCGATGCCCGACGGCCTTGCCGGCCCAGGCGGCGCCCTTGATCGCGAGGTTGTTCGCCTCGGTGCCCCCGGAGGTGAACACGATCTCGCGTGCGTCGGCGCCGAGCCCGGCCGCGACGCGCTCGTGGGCCTCGTCGAGGCCAGCCCGTGCGGACCGTCCGAACGAATGCGCGCTCGACGGGTTGCCGAACTGCTCGCCGAGGTACGGCAGCATCGCCTCGAGCACCTCGCGCCGGACGGGCGTCGTCGCGGCGTGATCGAGGTAGATCGGCATGGCCGGCCGATTGTACGTCCGGGTTCCTCGCGGCCGGTCCCTTGCGCTCCGGCGTACGCTCGAGGCGAGGCCGAGATGGATCTGCTCCTCGCTCTCGCCGGGCTGACCCTCCTCGCCGGCGCCGCCGGTCGTGTCGTCGGTGCGATCGGCGGATCGTCGGACCTGCTCGCGGGCCTGTTCCGCTCCTCGCACGAGCTCGGCTGGCCGATCGGGGTCCAGGAGGAGGACACGCCGCCGCACATTCCGATCGAGGCGGAGAGCCCGCCCGAACCCTCCCTCGACGCGGCGGCATGGCGGACGACAGTCCGGGCCGAGGTCAGGATCGGCCAGGCGCGGCGTTGATCGGACAGATCCCTACTTCTGCGGGTCGCTCCGCATCCGCGGGAACTTCTTCGTGAGCGGCGGCAGCGCGTCGTCGGATGGCGTCTTCGGTCGGGGGGCCTTCGACAGCTCCCGCATCGTCAGGAGCGCCGCGAGCGACTGGCCCTCGGTGTCCTCGTCGTCGGACGTCAGCGGCGGCTGCGGGGAGATCGGCTTGTCGGAACCGGTGTCGCTCATCGGGACCCTCCAGTCGGATTCCGGCGAAGGGTGGACCGACACCGACCGGGCCGGCAAGTCGAGGCGCGACAGGCGGACTGTCGCGCGACGGACAGCTACTCGCCGCGCTCCCGGGCGATCTCCCGGCCGCGCTCCTTCTCGCGGTCCTGCTTCGCGAGCAGGCGCTTCCGGAGCCGGATCGACGAGGGCGTCACCTCGACGAGCTCGTCCTCGCCGATGAACTCGATCGCGGCCTCGAGGGTGAGCGGCCGCGGCGGCGTGAGCCGAAGGGCCTCGTCGTGGGCGTGGGTCCGGATGTTCGTGAGCTTCTTCTCCTTCGTCGCGTTGACGTCCATGTCGCCCGATCGGCTGTTCTCGCCGACGACCATCCCCTCATAGACCTCGACGCCGGCGCCGACGAACAGCTCGCTTCGCTCCTGGAGGTTGAACAGGCCGTACGCGTTCGAGACGCCCGGCCGGTCGGCCACGAGCACGCCGTTCGTGCGGTGGGTCACCTCGCCGGCCCATGGCCCGTAGCCCTCGGCGATCTGGTGGAGGAGCGCCGTCCCGCGGGTGTCGGTCAGGAGCTGGCCGCGGTAGCCGATGAGGCCGCGGACCGGCAGCACGAACTCCATGCGGACGCGGCCGTCGGCGTCGGTCGTCATCTGCTCGAGGCGGCCCTTTCGGCCGGCCATCGCGGCCTGGACCTCGCCGATGAAGTCGGGCGGGATGTCGACCGTGATCCGCTCGTACGGCTCGAGCGTCCCGCCGTCGATCTCGCGCAGGATCACCTCGGGCCGGCTCACGGTCAGCTCGAAACCCTCCCGGCGCATCTGCTCGATGAGCACCGCAAGCTGGAGCTCTCCCCTGCCCCGGACCTCGTAGGCGTCGCCGCTGCCCGTCGGGTGGACCTCGATCGAGACGTTGCCGAGAGCCTCGCGCGCGAGACGATCGCCGATGTGCCGGCCGGTCAGGTAGCGACCATCGCGGCCCGCGAGCGGCGAGGTGTTGACGCCGAAGGTCATCCGCAGCGTGGGCGCGTCGACGTCGAGACGCGGCAGCGGCCGGGGATCGGCCGGGTCGGTGAGCGTGTCGCCGATCGTGACCTCAGGCAGCCCCGCGACCGACACGATGTCGCCCGGTTCGGCCTGCTCGATCTCCACCCGCTCGATCCCGTGGGCGGTCTCGAGCCGGGTAACCATCCCGGCGAGGGTCACGGTTCGGCCCGGCTCGACGGCGCCGCTCGTGTCGTCCGCCTCCTCGCGGACCACCACGACTCGCTGACCGAGCCGGATCGTCCCGTTCCGGATCCGCCCGACGGCCATCCGGCCGACGTACTCGTTCGCGGTCAGGTTCGTCACGAACAGCTGGAGCGGATGGCCGGGCTCGTACGTCGGCGGCGGCGTCGTGACGACGAGCTGGTCGAGTAGCGGCCGGAGGTCGCTCCCGGGTCGCCCGAGGTCGCGTGTCGCGGTGCCCGCCTTGGCGTTCGTGTAGAGGACCGGGAAGTCGAGCTGGGCGGCGTCGGCGCCGAGGTCGATGAACAGCTCGAGGACCTCGTCGAGGACCGCGGCCGGGCGGGCGTCCGAGCGGTCGATCTTGTTGATCGCGACGACGACCGGCAGGCGGCGGTCCATCGCCTTGCGGAGCACGTAGCGGGTCTGGGGCAGCGGGCCCTCGGCAGCGTCGACGAGCAGGAGGATCGCGTCGACCATGAGCAGGCCGCGCTCGACCTCGCCGCCGAAGTCGGCGTGCCCCGGCGTGTCGACGATGTTGAGCCGGACGCCGTCGTAATCGACGGTCGTCTGCTTGGCGAGGATCGTGATCCCCTTCTCGCGCTCGAGGTCCATCGAGTCGAGGACGCGCTCGGCGACGGCCTGGTTGGCCCGAAACGCGCCCGTCTGGCGGAGCATCGCGTCGACGAGCGTGGTCTTGCCGTGGTCGACGTGGGCCACGATCGCGAGATTGCGGAGGTCCTCGCGTACGGCGAGACGCCCGGGCGAGCCGGCCGAAGCGGCGGGGCCGGGCGAAGCGGCGGGCACGGTGGAACGGGCGATCGCGGTCATGGGACGCGATCAAGTGTCGCACACGCCGCGGGACGGGCCGGTCGACGCCGCCTCGGTCGCTCCGCGCTCCGTTTCGGCTACCCTCGTGCCACCAGACGAGGGCCCGCGAGCGTGATCTGCCCGAACTGCGGCACGGACAACCCGCCGCGCGCGAAGTTCTGCACCGAGTGCGCGACGAGGCTTGCAGCCGGCTGCCCGGCGTGCGGCTTCGAGAACCCACCGGGCGCGAAGTTCTGCGCCGAGTGCGCGACGCCGCTCACCGCCGCTCCGGCGCCCACAGCGACCGTCCCGGGGCCCGCAACCCCCGTCGCGGCGTCCGCGACCCCTCCGCCACCACCGACCTCCGGCCCTGCCGCCGAGCGCCGCGTCGTCACGGTCATGTTCCTCGACCTCGTCGGCTTCACGAGCTACGCCGACGGCCGCGACGCGGAGGAGACACGCGAGCTCCTGACCCGCTACTTCGACCTCGCTCGCGATCTGATCGAGCGCTACGGCGGTGTGGTCGAGAAGTTCATCGGCGACGCGGTGATGGCGGTCTGGGGCGCCCCGGTCGCACACGAGGACGACGCCGAGCGGGCCGTTCGCGCCGCGCTCGAGCTCGTCGACGCGGTCCGTTCGCTCGCCGACGGGATCGAGGCGCGAGCCGGCGTCCTGACCGGCGAGGCCGCGGTCACCATCGGCGCGACGAACCAGGGGCTGGTCGCGGGCGACCTCGTCAACACCGCGTCGCGGCTCCAGTCGGCCGCGCAGCCGGGCGTCGTGCTCGTCGGCGAGGCGACGTACGTCGCGGCTTCGAAGGCGATCGCGTTCGAGGAGGCGGGCGAGCAGTCGGTCAAGGGCAAGCCGACACCCGTCCCCGCCTGGCGCGCGCTGCGCGTCGTCGCCGGCGTCGGCGGCCGCAACCGGGCGGAGGTCCTCGAGGCGCCGTTCGTCGGCCGCGACGAGGAGCTGCGCCTGCTCAAGGACCTCTACCACTCGACCGCGCGCGAGAGCCGGGCCCGGCTCGTCTCCGTCATCGGCCCGGCCGGGATCGGCAAGAGCCGGCTCGCCTGGGAGTTCCTGAAGTACGTCGACGGCCTCGTCGAGACCGTGTGGTGGCACGAGGGCCGCTCGCCGGCGTACGGCGAGGGGATCACGTTCTGGGCGCTCGGCGAGATGATCCGGGCGCGGGCGGGCCTGCGCGAGACCGACGACGAATCGACGACCCGCGCCCGCATCGGCGAGATGCTGGCGGAGCACGTGCCGTCCGAGACCGAGCGCCGCTGGATCGAGCCCGCCGTCCTCGCGCTGCTCGGCGTTGGCGCGGCCGACGTCCCGCCCGAGGAGCTCTTCCCCGCCTGGCGGACGTTCTTCGAGCGCCTGGCCGCGACGGCGCCCGTCGCGCTCGTGTTCGAGGACCTCCACTGGGCCGACAGCGGCCTCCTCGACTTCATCGACCACCTCCTCGAGTGGTCGCGGAACGCCCCGCTCTACGTCGTGACGCTCGCCCGGCCCGAGCTCCTCGAGAAGCGGCCGACCTGGGGCGCGGGCAAGCGCAGCTTCACGTCGGTCTACCTCGAGCCGCTGCCCGAGCCGGCGATGCGCGAGCTGCTCGCCGGCCTCGTGCCGGGCCTGCCGCCGCGGGCGGTGAGCACGATCGTCGCCCGGGCCGACGGGGTGCCGCTCTACGCCGTCGAGACGGTCCGGATGCTCGTCGCGCAGGGCCGGCTTGCGCTCGAGGGCGACCGCTACGTCCCGTCGGGGGACCTCGCGACGCTCGCCGTGCCGGAGACGCTCACCGCGCTCATCGGCGCGCGGCTCGACGCGCTCGAGCCGGCCGACCGGGCGCTCCTCCAGGACGCCTCGGTCCTCGGGACGAGCTTCACCCTCGCCGCGCTCGCCGCGGTGACCCGGCACGTGGCCGCCGACCTCGAGCCGCGGCTGCGCAACTTCGTCCGGCGGGAGCTCCTCCAGCTCGACGCCGACCCGCGCTCGCCGGAGCTCGGCCAGTACCGGTTCGTCCAGGCGCTCATCCGCGAGGTCGCCTACGGGACGCTCGCCCGACGCGACCGCAAGGAGCGCCACGTCGCGGCGGCGCGCTACTTCGAGAGCGTCGGCAGCGACGAGCTCGCCGCGGCGCTCGCGGGCCACTACCTCGCGGCCCACGAGAATGCGTCCGACGCTGCCGAGGCCGACGCCCTCGCCGGCCAGGCGCGGATCACGCTCCGGGCCGCGGCCGACCGGGCGACCGCGCTCGGCGGCCACGACCAGGCGGTCGCGTTCCTCCGGTCCGCGCTCGGGGTGACGACGGACCCTCGCGACCGGGCGGAGCTGCTCGAGCGGGCCGGCGAGGAGGCGTCGCTCGCCGGCCGCCACACCGAGGCCGGCGAGCTGCTGCGCGCCGCGATCGCCGGCCAGCGCGATCTCGGTGACCGGCCCGCGATCGCGCGGGCGACGGCCGCGCTCGCCCGCGTCCTGCTGAACGGACGCGAGACGGAGGAGGCGCTCGCGCTGCTCGAGCCCGCGTCGGGGGAGTTCGCGGACCTCGCCCCGGATCGCGGCGTCATCGCCCTCGACGGCCAGCTCGCCCGCGCCTACATGTTCGTCGGCGACGATCGGCGCGCGCTCGAGATGTGCGACCGGGTCCTCGAGCTCGCCGAGCAGGAGGAGGTCGTGCCGGTCGTCGCCGACACGCTCGTCACGAAGGGCAGCGTCCTCGCGACGCTCGGGCGGCCCCACGAGGCGCTCGGGCTGATGGAGGTCGGCGAGCGGCTCGCCGAGGCGAACGGCCTCCACTCGACGCGCCTCCGCGCGCTCAACAACCGCTCGGTCCACCTCGACTACGTCGATCCGCGCGTCGCCGCCGAGGCCAACGAGGCCGGCGTCGCGCTCGCCCGGCGGCTCGGCTTCCGGTTCTGGATGTTCGGCTTCACGACCGGACTCGGGTACAGCCTCTTCCGGACTGGCGAGTGGGACCGCGCGGCGCGCGAGCTGACCCTCGCCCTCGACGACGACCCCGAGCCGCCCGACCGGTTCGTCCTCCTGGCCAATCTGCTCCTCGTGCGCGCGTTGCGCGGCCTGGACGTCGGCGACCTGCTCGCCGAGATCGACGCGATCGCGGCGGCCTCGAACGACCTGACGATGCGGACGCAGCGCGAGGACGCGCACGCCTTCGCCGCGTTCGCCGCGGGGCGGTTCGCCGAGGCCACCGAGGGATGGCTCGCCGCTGCGTCCCTCGACGCGTCGTACGCGCCGACCGGACGTCTGCTCGCCGCCCACGCGTCCGCGGCCGCCGGGAACCTGGCGGGCGTGCGAGACGGGCTCGTCGCCTTCGACGCGACGCGACTCCGCGGCCCGCTCGTGCGCGCGCAGCGGACGACGATCCTCGCGCTCATGGCCGCCCTCGAGGGCGATCCGTCCGCCGCGGTCGGCCACCAGCGCGAGGCGCTCGCGGCCTGGCGCCGGATCGGCTTCCCGCTCGAGGAGGCGCTCACGAGCCTGTCGCTCGTCACCGTCCTCGGCCCCGGCGACGCGACGATCCGGGCGAACGCCGTCTCGGCCCGCGAGATCCTCGAGCGCCTCGGCGCCCGACCACTCATCGACCGGCTCGACGCGGCGCTGGCCGTGGTTCCCGAGTCCGCTGCCGCCCCCGCCGCGACCGCGGCAGGGCCGCTCGCCAGCGACGCGGTCGCCGCCCCGTGACCGTCGCCGCCATCATCCTGGCCGCCTCGCCCGAATCCGCGCTGCGTGACGTCGAGGGCCTGGCGAACGTCCGGCGTCTCGTTGACGTCGCGTGGGCGGGCGGGGCCGTCCCCGTCGTCGTCTGCGCGCCCGACCCGGACGGGGCCGTGACCGGCGAGCTGGCGGGGACGAACGCGACGTACGCCCGGCCCGCTCCGACCGAAGCCGGCCCGGCCGGGCAGATCCTGAACGGGATCGCGGCGGCGCTGAACGTCGTGAGCGAGACCGACGCCGCGCTCGTCTGGCCGGCCCGGATGGGCTGGGTCGACGCGGAGACGGTCACCTCGCTCATCGAGGCCCACGGGCTACGGCCGGGCGCGCTCCTTCGGCCGACCTTCCGAGCGACGCCGGGGTGGCCGGTCCTCGTTCCCGTCGCCCACGTCGACGGGCTTCGAACGATGGACGCGGGGCTGATGCCGGACGACATCGTCGCGGAGCTCGTCGGCCGCGTCGCGAACGAGACCGTCGAGCTCGGCGATCCGGGCGTCGTCTTCGACCTCGACACGCCGCGAGCCGAGCTGCCGCCGTTCGAGGCGCCGCCGCCACCGCCCGCCGGACACCAGCACGAGTGGGGTGCGGCGATCGCCGACCGGTCCGATGACGCGCCGCTCGAAGGCCCTGGCCTGGCCCCCTATGGGCAGGCCGTCGCCGAGGTCCCCGACCAGCCCGGCTGAGCCGCCCACAATCGACCGCGGTCGTGGGCCGGCAGCGGGCTACGGGCTCGGCGAGGGCCGCGTGGCGGTGCGACGCATCATCGGCCGCACGTTGACCGTGGCGAGGGCGATCCCGCCGACGATGAGGGCGACGCCGAGGAGCTGGATGACCGACGGCGATTCGCCGAGCAGGACCATCGCGAGGCCGACCGTCGCGACCGGCTGAGAGAGCAGGATCGTCGAGGTGAGGGTCGCGGGCAGTCGCGGCAACGAGAGCGAGATCAACAGGTAACCGAGCGACTGCGAGGTGACGCCGTACGCCACCAGCCAGCCGTGCGCCGGCCAGGACGGAGCGAGGGACAGGTCGCCGCCGATCGCCCCGACGAGCGCCGCGATGACCATCGTCGAGGCGGTCGCGATGGCGACCGGCCCGCCGGGTCGTCGGACGTCGCGGCCGCCGTGGCGGATCACGAGGAGGTAGCCCGCGTAGCAGAACGCGGTCACGGTCCCGAAGACGACGCCCAGCAGCGGGTTCGCGCCGTACGCGCCCTGCCCGACGACGCCCGAGATCATTACCGCCCCGACGAGAACGACGGGGATCGCCGCGACCGAGCGAACGGTCGGCGACTCGCCGAGGACGAGCCAGGCGACCACCGCGACGACGAGGATCTGCATGTTGCCGAGCACCGTCGCCAGCCCGGCGCCGACCTGCTCGATCGCGTGGTGCCAGAAGAGCAGGTCGCCGGCGAAGAAGACGCCGGCGACGACCGCGAGCCGCCAGGCGGCCGGCGGCAGCGGCCCGAACCGGCGACGCTCCCAGACCGCGACCGCGACGAGGACCGGCAGCCCGTAGAAGCAGCGAAAGACGGCCGCGGTCGATGGGGAGACGAGCGCCTCGCGATAGAAGATCCCCGAGAACGCGATGCACATCGCGCCGAGCAGCGCCGCGAGGCGCGGCCCGGGGACGAGCCGTGCGAGCCGGTGGTGGGTCGGGAGCTCGGCCGGCGATGGCGCATCGGTCACGCGGCCCTGGCCCACCGCTCGCGCGTCGTTCGTCGCTCGAACCCGGCCGACTCGTAGAGGCGGAGGGCGCCGTCGTTCCGCTCGTTCACCCCGAGCCAGACGTCGCCGGCGCCGAGCCCGCGCAGGTACGCGACGGCCCAGGCGAGCAGCTGACGGCCCAGGCCCCGACCCCGCCACGCGGGCAGGACGCCGATGAGCCCGACGTCGTCGTGCCCTTCTATCCCGGAGGCACGCGCCGGGACCGTGGCGCAGAGCCCGACGAGCTCGCCCCCGGCCGCCTCGAGGACGAGCACGTCCTCGTCGCGCAGACGCGGATCGTCGAAGCTCGCCCGGAGCCCCGCCTCGGTCATCTGGAGCGGCGTCGCATGCTCGGCGAACGCCGTGTTGAAGGTCTCGAGGAAGGGCGCCACGTCCCGATCGCGGTCGAACGGGCGCGCCACGACGGCGGCAGGCCATTTCGGCGGCGGCGACGCGGCGCCGGTTGGCAGCGCGAGCTCGAACAGCGTGGAGTGATAGCCGAAGCCGGTCGCCGTCAGGAACGACCGACCCCCGGAGTCCTCGGGCGTCAGTCCGAGAATGAGCTCCGCCCGCCCGCGGTCGCGCTCGATCGCCAGCCCCGCCTCCACGAGGGCGCCACCGACCCCCCGACGGCGCCAGGCCGGCGCGACGACGATGGTCTTGAACTCGGGCGAGATGAGGCCGACGACGGAGTCGTCCGGGGCCAGGGCGACGGCGACGGCATCGGGCGTGCTCCGCGCGTACTCGACGAGGAACGACGCCTCCGGGTCGGAGGACGGCTCGAAGTCGTGCCGCCCGCGCGCGGCCTCGACGAACTCCCCGAGCCGATCGAGGTCCCCGGGCCCGGGCCGACGGATCGTCGTCGCGGGCCGGCCGTCCGGTCCCACGGTCGGCGGGTTGCTCGGTTCGATCACGCGCCGCTCGTGCCGTCCCTGGATGCCGGCACCGACGCGGGCGCGGATCCGACGTAGCGGAGCCCGAGCTCGGCGAGCTGCTCCGGGTCCGGCGGGGAGGGCGCATCGAGCATGAGGTCGGTTCCCGACTGGGTCTTCGGAAACGCCATCACCTCGCGGATGTTCGTCTGGTTCGTGAGCAGTGCCGCCCAGCGGTCGATGCCCAGGGCGATCCCGCCGTGCGGCGGAGCGCCGTACTCGAAGGCCTCGAGGAGCGCGCCGAAGCGAGCCCGCATCTCGTCGAGCGAGTAGCCCTGGAGGGCGAAGCTGCGCTCGAGCAGGTCTCTCCTCCAGATCCGGATCGATCCCCCGCCGAGCTCCCAGCCGTTGAGCACGAGGTCGTACTGGAGCGCGCGGGCCCGGCCCGCCGGATCGTCGGGCGACGGCCCGGAGAGGTCGCCCGAGGTCGTGGTCAGGAGGGGTTCGTCCTCGGGCAGAACCCCGCTGAAGGGGTTGTGGGTCGCGTCCCAGCGGCCTCGCTCCGCGTCCCACTGGTACATCGGGAAGCGGTCGACCCAGGCGTACGCGAGGACGTCCGGATCGGCCAGCCCGAGGCGGATGCCGAGCTCCGCCCGCAGCCTCCCGAGGACGTCGTTCGTCACCTCGGCCCGGTCGGCCACGATCAGGACGAGGTCGCCGGGACCCGCTCCGGCGCGGACCGCGAGCCGCTCCAGCCGGTCGTCGCCGAGGAACTTCGCGATCGGCGAGGTGACCGAGCCCTCGGCCGAGACCGCGAGGTGAGCCAGCCCCTTCGCGCCGAACCGCTTCGCCCGCTCGACGAGCTCGTCGATCTCGCGGCGGGTGACCCCCGCCATCCCGGGCGCGGCGATCGCCTTGACCCGGCCGCCGGCCGCGAGCGCCTCGTCGAAGACGCGGAATTCGGACGCGGGCGTCCCGGCGGCGTCGACGAGCTCCGGGGCGAGGTCGGCGAGCTCCATGGCGAACCGCGTGTCGGGCTTGTCCGACCCGAAGCGCTCCATCGCCTCGGCGTACGTGAAGCGCGGGAACGGCACGTCGCGGAGCGGGCGCTCGGGCACGACCGTGCGGCTCACCTCGATCGCCATCGCCTCGACGAAGGCCATGACGGCGGCCTCGTCGACGAAGCTCATCTCGAGGTCGAGCTGGGTGAACTCCGGCTGGCGGTCGCCCCGGAGATCCTCGTCCCGGAGGCAGCGGGCGATCTGGAAGTAGCGATCCACGCCGGCGACCATGAGGATCTGCTTGAGCTGCTGTGGGCTCTGCGGCAGGGCGTAGACCTCGCCCGGCTGGAGGCGCGACGGGACGATGAAGTCGCGGGCGCCCTCGGGGGTCGACTTGATGAGCAGCGGCGTCTCGATCTCGACGAACCCGTTGGCGTGATGGACGTCCCGGATCGCCTGGACGAGGCGGCTCCGGAGGACGAGCCGGGCGAGGATCGGCTCCCGTCGGATGTCGAGGTAGCGGTACTCGAGGCGGAGCGCCTCGTCGACCGGCGCGTCGGGCTCGTTGACGTAGAACGGCGGCGTCTTCGACTCGTTGAGGATCTCGAGCTCGTCCGCCCGGAGCTCGATCTGGCCGGTGGCGAGGCGCGGGTTCTCGGTCCCCGGCAGCCGGTGGGCGACGACGCCCGCAGCCACGACGACGAACTCGCCGCGAACGCGCGACGCGACCGCATGCGCGGCGGGCGCGTCGGTTCGGTCGACGACGACCTGGGTGATGCCGTGCCGGTCCCGAAGGTCGAGGAAGACCAGCTGACCGTGGTCGCGGCGACGGTGGACCCAGCCCGCGAGGCGGGCCCGATCGCCCTCGTTCGCCGCCCGCAGCGAGCCGCAGGTGTGCGTTCGGTACGGGGTCGGAAGGGGCGGCGCGATCGGGCCGCCGCTGTCGCGTTCGGCCGGTGGAGCGTCGGTCACGTTCGCATCGTACCGGCCGCTCGCCGCGGGCCCGTTCGGCTAGCGCTTGCGGGCCAGCGTGAGGCCGTCCGCGATCGGCACGACGGCGATCGAGACCCGCTCGTCGTCGCGGATCCGATCGTTGAGCTCGCGGACCGCGACGACGCCCGCCGACGTGTCCGAGGCGTCGACCACCCGTCCGCCCCGGAAGACGTTGTCGATCGCGATCAGCCCGCCCGGCCGGAGGAGGATCAGGGTCTGCTCGTAGTAGGCCGGGTACGACTCCTTGTCGGCGTCGATGAAGGCGAAGTCGAACGTTCCGGCCGCACCCTCCGCGATGAGCGCCTCGAGCGAGCCGAGCGCGGGTCCGATCCGAAGGTCGATCCGATCGGCGACGCCCGCGGCGGCCCAGGTCCGTCGGGCGATCGCCGTCCACTCGTCGGAGACGTCGAGGCAGACGAGCCGGCCGTCGGACGGCAGGGCGAGCGCGACGGCAGTCGACGAGTACCCGGTGAACGTCCCGATCTCGAGGCAGCGGCGCGCGCCCGTGAGCTCGACGAGGAGCGCGAGCAGCATCCCCTCCTCCGGGGCGATCTGCATCCCGTGCTCCGGCAGCGGGGCCGTCTCCTCCCGGAGGCGACGGAGGACCTCGGGCTCCCGAACGCCGACCCGGACGAGATAGTCCTGGAGCTCGGGCGACAGGCCGAGCGACGCGTTGGCCATGCTGTGACTCCTCGTTCAGCCCTCGCGAAAGGGCTCAGCCGTGGCGGTGGGACTGGCGGGCCCGGGCGAGGTCCCGGCCGAGGTCGGCCAGCGGGACCGCTCGCTGCGTGCCGGCCTGGAGGTCGCGCAGCTGGACCTCACCGGCATCGAGCTCGTCGCCGAGGATGACCGCGAAGTGGGAGCCGTCGCGGACGGCCGCCTCGAGCTGGCGGCCGAGCTTGCGCGTCCCGAGGTCGGCCCGAACCGCGAGCCCTTCGTCGCGGAGCCGGGTCGCGATCTCCAGGCGCGCCTCCGTACCGCCCGGGTCGGCCCCGACGATCACCGCGAGCGGCGCGGCAGCGTCGTCGTCGGCCGCGCGGGCGCCGGCCTCCTCGATCGCGAGGAGCGTCCGGTCGAGCCCGAGGGCGAAGCCGATGCCCGGCGTCGGCCGTCCCCCGAGCAGCTCGACGAGGCCGTCGTAGCGGCCGCCGCCGCCGAGCGCCTGCTGCTGGCCCTCGGCGCCGCGCCGGTAGTACTCGAACGCCGTCCGCGTGTAGTAGTCGAGGCCGCGGACCAGCCGGGGCTCGAGCCGGTAGGCGATCCCCAGCCGGTCGAGGTGCGACCGGACCGCGGCGAAGTGGGCGGCGCAGGCCTCGCACAGGCAGTCGGCGATCGCGGGCGCCGTCGCCTGGAGCGCGGCGAGCGCCGGGTCCTTCGAGTCGAGGAGCCGGAGTGGGTTCGTCTCGAGCCGTCGCCGCTCGAGCTCGGGCAACGTCGCCGAGTGGGCCCCGAAATGGGCCCGAAGCGCCTCGACGTAGGCCGGCCGGCAGGCCCCGTCGCCGATCGAGTTGAGGAGGATCTCGACGTCGTCGAGCCCGGCCTCGCGATAGAAGCGGGCGCCGAGCTCCACGAGCTCCGCGTCGACCGCCGGTCCCGGGTCGCCGATCGCCTCGACGTCCCACTGCCAGAACTCGCGGTAGCGGCCGGCCTGGGGCCGGTCGTAGCGGAACATCGGTCCGAGGAGCGTGACCCGGACGGGTTGGGGCCACGTCTGCATCCCGTGCTGGACGTAGGCCCGGGCGATCCCGGCCGTCGCCTCCGGCCGGAGCGCCCACGACTCGCCCTCGTCGGTCCGCGGCGCGAGCCGGAACAGCTCCTTCTCGACGATGTCGGTGGCGTCGCCGACGCCCCGCTCGAAGACCGCGACCTGCTCGAACATCGGCGTCTCGATCTCGCGGTAGCCGTAGCGGCCGGCGAGATCGCGGGCCACGCGCTCGAGCCGGCCGAGCGCGGCCCGCTCGGCGGGCAGGAGATCGCGGGTGCCGCGGGGGGCGCGGAACGTCGACGCCATATCCCCCGAGTCTAGGGGCTGGCGCGCACGGGTCGCCGACGGCCTACGCGAGGAGCGGCGCGGCGAGGCCGCCGACGATGGCGGCGACGACCGCGAGGATCGCCCAGCCGACGACCCGTGCCGCGGTGGGCCACGGGAGGCGGAAGAGGGCCAGCGAGACGCCGGTCGCGATCCCGCCGGTCAGGAGCCCCGCGCCGCCGACGGCGGCCGGGACGAGCCCGATCGGCAGCACGGCGAGCACGAGCTCCCAGGGCGCGAGCCGGCGCTCGATCGGGTACTCGGTTCCGTCGACGATCGCCCGCAGCCCGACGAGCTGACCCGTCAGCCGCAGCCGGCGCTCGCTGCCGTCGGCCATGCGGATCGGCCAGTAGAGCGCGATCCCCTCCCGCTCCGGCGCGACGGGTCGCCCGGCGACGGAGACCCTGGGGCCGCGCAGCAGGTCCGGGGTGACGGTGATCTCGGGGCTGCCCGCCTCGCCGAGCCGAAACGTCCGACTAGTGGCTCGATTCACGCTGGACCGAGGTCACGTCCTTGAGCTGCTCGACCCGGCCCATGACCTTCGCCAGCTGGGCGACCGAGGCGACCTGGAGCGTCGCTGTGACGACGACCGTGTGGTCGGGGTTCACGTGGACCGCCGCGGCGACGATGTTCACCTTGTGCTCGGCGACGACCTGGGTGATGTCGCTCAGCAGCCCGGTCCGATCGAAACCCTCGACCCGGATCGCGATCGGGTAGGTCTGCGTCGCCTCGCCCTCCCACTCGACCTCGATGAGCCGGCTCACCTCGCGCTCGTTGATGACCGTCGGGCAGGTCCGGAGGTGAACCGTCACGCCCTTGCCCCGGGTGATGAACCCGACGATCGGATCGCCGGGGATCGGGTGGCAGCAGCGGGCGAAGCGGGTGAGGAGGTCGCCGACGCCCTTGACCCGGACGCCGCCGGCCTGTCGCGGCGGCGGTGGCGGGGCGACTGCCGGCAGGACGAGCTCGGCGTCGTCGAGGACGCCGAGCCGGGTGACCGCGGACTGCGCGGAGACGGCGCCGTAGCCGATCGCCGCGTAGAAATCGTCGGCGGTCTCGAAGGTGAACGTCCGGGCCACCTCGAGGATCCGATCCGGGCCGACCGCGCTCACGCTCGTCCGGGCGAGCCTCCGGAGCTCCCGTTCGAGCGCCTCACGGCCGTGGACGATGTTCTCGTCGCGATCCTTGCGCTTGAACCATTGGCGGATCTTCTCGCGGGCGTGCGACGTCCGGACGATGTTCATCCAGTCGCGCGACGGACCGTGCTCCGCCTTCGTCGTCACGATCTCGACGATGTCGCCGTTGCGGAGGCGGTAGTCGAGCGGCACGAGCCGGTTGTTGACCTTGGCCCCGATCGTCCGGTGGCCGACGTCGGTGTGGATCCGGTAGGCGAAGTCGAGGGGGGTCGCACCGGCCGGCAGGTCCTTGATGTCGCCGCGCGGGGTGAACACGAAGACCTGGTCCTGGAAGACGTCGAGCTTGATGCCCTCGACGAACTCCGCCGCGTCCGACACGTCGCGCTGCCAGTCCATGAGCTGGCGTAGCCAGGCCAGCTTCGCGTCGTACTCGCGATCGGACTTCGAGCTCGCGCCCTCCTTGTAGCGCCAGTGGGCGGCGATCCCGACCTCGGACACCTGGTGCATCTGGTGCGTCCGGATCTGGATCTCGAGGGGCTTGCCGTCGAGGGCGATGACGGCCGTATGGAGTGACTGGTAGAAGTTGTTCTTCGGGACCGCGATGTAGTCGTCGAACTGGCCCGGGATCGGCTTCCAGAGCGAGTGGACGACGCCGAGCGCCGCGTAGCAGTCCTTGACCTCGTGGACGAGGACGCGGATCGCGTAGACGTCGTAGATCTCGCCGAACTCCGCGCCCTTGCGCTCCATCTTCCGGTGGATCGAGTAGAGGTGCTTCGCCCGGCCCTGGAGATCGGCCTCGATGCCGGCCGCCTCGAGGGCCGGTCCGAGGATCTCGATGGCGCGCTCGACGAACGACACCCGGGCCTTGCGGCGGGTGTCGAGCAGGCGGGCCAGCTCCCGGTAGCGGGCCGGCTCGAGGTACTTGAAGGCGAGGTCCTCGAGCTCCCACTTGATCTGCCAGATCCCGAGCCGCTCGGCGAGCGGCGCGTAGATCTCGAGCGTCTGGCGAGCGATCCGCTGCTGCTTCTCGGCCGCCAGGCCGTAGAGCGTCCGCATGTTGTGGAGCCGGTCGGCGAGCTTGATGAGGACGACCCGGATGTCCTCGGCCATCGCCAGGAACATCTTCCGGATGTTCTCGGCCTGCTGTTGCTCGTGGCTGTGGGTGCTGAACTTCGAGAGCTTCGTGACGCCGTCGACGAGCCGGGCGACCTCGCCGCCGAACCGCTCCTCGACGTCGCTCAGGCTGTACTCGGTGTCTTCGGGGACGTCGTGGAGGAGCGCCGCGGCGATCGCGACCGGATCGATCCCGAGCTCCGCGAGGATCTGGGCCGAGGCGATCGGGTGGGTGACGTACGGCTCGCCCGACGCGCGACGCTGGTTGCCATGGGCCTCGACGGCGAATGCGAGCGCCTGGCGGACCATCTCGACGTCGGCCTGCGGATGGTGCTCGGCGATCGAGGCGAGCAGCTGGTCACGGAGCGCATCGAGGTCGACGGCGGTGGCGGTCGGCGCGGCGGTGGTGGTGGCCGGTACCGGCGGGACGGCCGTCCCGTTCCCATCGGCCGCGGCTCCGGGCGGCGATCCGGGCGCGGTCGGACGGCGCGGCGGCCGCCGGACCGGGCCCCGCGCCGTGCCGTCGGGGGTGCTCGTGCGCGGCGTCGCCATCCGTCCGAGCATAGCAGCGGCCGTTCGCGGCCCGGCCAGGCCGTCCGCGGCCTCAGCCGCCCAGGATCGAGCGCAGGTCCATCGTCGCGTCGATCACGACCGAGTGGTCGGCCGCGACGGTCACCGAATCGAACGTCGCCCCGAGGTTTGGCGGCGGCGCGACGATCGGCACCGGCCCGAGCGCGGGCAGGGTCAGCTCGATGACCCCGGCGGTCCCGACCGACAGCCCGGCGCGCACGCGGCGACCGAGGGCCTCGACGACGAGCCCGTCGGGCGGGTCGACCGAGACCGAGGTGACGGCCAGTCCGGCGCTCGAAACGGCCTCGAGGACGCGACGGGCGATCTCCGCCTCGTCGACGACGAGGGTCGCGCGGGCGCGGGCGGTCGGGCCGGCGATGTCGATCCGTCGGATCCGGAGCGATCCGCCCGAGGCGTCGGTGACGGTGACGTCGGACAGCGTCCCGCTCGTCGCACGTGCGGAGCGAGCCAGGAGGTCCAGGTCGCGCAGGTCGAGGTCGAACGAGGCCGCCGTCAGCGAGCCGGTCCTGACGTCGCTCGAGGCGATCGTGAGGCGATCTGCGTGGCCGGAGAGGAGCTCGAGTGGCGGCTCGGCCTCGACCGCGACCCGGGTGTCACGGCCATCGAAGCCGGCGGCCGAGAGCGTGATCCCCACGAGGCCGGCAGCCGCCGGCGGGAGCGCGAACCAGAGCGCGAGCCCGATGAGGAGCGCGGCGAAGACGAGGAACGACAGGCAGCCGCGCACGGCTCAGGAACGCTCCCGGGCGCTGTCCGCGGCCCCGTGGCCGGCGGCGACGTAACCGGCGGCCGCGAGCGCCTCGACGGCCGCCACGCGCTCGTCCCAGGGCACGGGACCGTCGGCCGTCAGGATCGTCCGCTCGTGGCCCTTGCCGGCGAGGACGACGACGTCACCCGTTCTGGCCCGCTCGATCGCCGCCGCGATCGCCGCGCGCCGGTCGGCGATCACGAGGAGGTCCCGGCCGCGCCGCCTGCCGACCGCCTCGGCGCCGGCCGCGATCTCGTCGAGGATCGCGACCCGATCCTCGCCCCGCGGGTCCTCGTCGGTGACGACGACGAGCCGGCAGCGCTCGCCGGCGAGGCGGCCCATCATCGGCCGCTTCGCCCGGTCTCGCTCGCCGGCCGACCCGAAGACCGCGATGAGGCCGCCGCCGCGGGCCGCGGCGACCGGTGCCAGGAGGTCGAGGACGTGCTCGAGCGAGGCCGGCGTGTGGGCGTAGTCGACGATGACCCCGAAGGGCTGGCCGGCGTCCACGCGCTCCATCCGACCGGGCACACCCGCGACGCCTTCGAGCCCGGCGGCGACGGCCGCCGGATCGAGCCCGATGCCCTCGCCGAGGGCGACGACCGCGAGCGCGTTGTGGACGTTGAAGCGGCCGGCGAGGCGGAGGTCGAGCGTCCGCTCGCCGGACGGCGCGACGAACGTGACGCGGAGGCGACGGGCGTCCTCCTCGACCCGGGTCGCCCGGACCTCCGCCCGCGCGTCGGTGCCGTAACGAACGACGCGGGCCCCGGCCTCTCGCGCGACGGCCTCGAACAGGTCGGCGCTCGGATCGTCCGCGTTGACGATCGCCAGCCGCGGCCACTCGAGGGGCTTGGCCGGTCGTCGTGACGCGAGCTGCTCGAAGAGCGAGAGCTTCGCGGCGCGATAGGCCTCGAACGTGCCGTGGAACTCGAGGTGCTCGTGGGTCACGTTCGTGATGATCGCGGCGTCGTAGGCGATCCCGGCGACGCGCTCGAGCGCGAGCCCGTGCGACGTGGTCTCGACGACCGCGGCCGCGTCCCCGGCGAGGCGCATCGCCCGGAGCGCCCGCTGGAGGTCGGGCGCAGCGGGGGTCGTGACGTGCTCGGCGTTCACCGCGTCGCGGCCGCCGATCCGGAGGCCGGCCGTGCCGAGCATCCCGGTCCGGATCCCGGCCGCCTCGAGCGCCGCGGTCGCGAGATACGACGTCGTCGTCTTGCCATCCGTGCCGGTGATGCCCACGACCGCCAGCTCGCGCGAGGGGTCGCCGTACCACCAGCAGGCCGCCTCGGCGAGCGTCCGGCGACCGTCGCGGACCACGAGCTGGGCGATCGCGGCGTCCGGGACGGGGTCGCCGACGACGGCGAGCGCGGCTCCTGCCACGGCCGCACGAGCGACGAAGTCGCGGCCGTCGACATGCTCTCCCGGGAGGGCGACGAAGATCGAGCCGTCGCGGACGCGCCGCGAATCGTCGACCGGGCCGCGGACCGCGAGACGGGCCAGCGCCGGCGTCCCGATCGGCCGGCCGTCGAGCCTCGCGCCGACGACGAGCCCGAGCGCGGCGAGACGCTCGAGCAGGCTCCCGAGCTCGCGCGGCCCGGATGGGTCGGCCGCCGCGAGCCTCGCCTCGATCGTCGCGTCCGGGGCGGTCACGACGAGCCCGTCCGCCGACCGGGCGCGAAGATCCGACCCGGTCGGCCGCCGAGGAGACGTGCGGCGCGGAGGGCGATCCGGCCCGCGGCGTAGCGGACGGGACGGGCCACGCGCTCGTGCGCGCCGGCGAGCTCGAGCCACTCACCGCCGAACGTGCGCTTGTGCTCGTAGAGTCCCCACATCGGATCGCCCCGCCGCGGCTCCCGGCGCGCGCCCGGGACGTCGACCCCGCCGAGGTCGAGCTCGGCCCGACCCTCCCGGATCGCGAGCTGCATCGCCCGCCAGCGCAGCAGATGGAGCGCCCCGGGCTGGTCGCGGCGGGCATCGGCGCGATCGCCCGAGTGCACCGTCGAGAGCCGCTCGCCGTGCCGGTAGAGGATCAGGCCCGCGAGCGGCCCGCGACCGTCGTCGCCGCGGCCTGATCCGGGCGAGCCGGCCTCCCCTGCCCCGCACGGCGGCCACGCCTCGAGGAGCACGAGATGGCCGGCGGCGAGCGCAGCTCGCCACCAGCCGACGAAGTCGGTCCGCGATCCGAACCCGAACCCGCGCCGCTCGCCGGTCTCGAGCAGGAGGTCGTAGAACCGGTCGAGGGCGACGTCGCCCGGCTCGGCCGGATACTCGAAGCCCTCGCCGGCGTCCCCGGCGCCCGCCCGGACGTCGTGGCGGACGACGCGCACCGCCGCTCGCTCGGCCTGTCGGATGCGCTGCCGCGTCGATTTCGCGACGGCCGCCATCGCCCCGTCCTCGTCGAGGCCCTCGAGCGGCCGGGTCATGCGATGTCGCGACGGCTGGAGCTCCTCGATCGGCCGGAACCCCGCCGCGCCCAGCGCGCGCCGGTAGCCGCCGTCGGCCGCGGGGACCTCGGGATCGGCGGCGAGGACGTCGACGCCCTCGGCGGCGAGGTGCTCCGCGAGCCCGACGAGTCGCTCGGCCACCTCGGCGCCCGCACCGGCGACCGGCCGGGGGCCGCGCGGGACGTAGCCGCCGGCGCCGCCGACGAGCGGCCACGGCCGGGCCAGGGCGAGCGCTCGTTCGCCGTCCTCCCAGGCGAGGAACCGGGGCCGCCAGCCCTGCCCCGCCCGATGCTCCGCCCACGCCCGCGACTGGTAGACGTGGCCGCCCGGCCGGTCGACCGCGAGGCGGTCCCAGTCGTCGAGCTCGTCGGGCGTCGCCTCGTGCGGCCGGGTCACGCCGCCGAACGCCGTGTCGGGCCCCGCGCGCTCATGCGGCGCCTCCCGAGCCGTCGAAGGCGGCGGCGCTCCCGCTCGTGTCGAGGCCGTGACGTCGTCGTTCGACCCACACCCGAGCGCGCTGGGCGGCGTCGTACGCGAGCCGCCCCGCCGGGTCGAGGACGAGGTCCCAGGCCCCCACGTACTGCACCTCGCGGCCGCCGAAGCCGGCCTTGAAGTGGGCGATCCCGGCGTGGGCGAGACCCCACAGGTCGTACGTCGTCGCGCCCCGCTCCCGCGACGACCGGATCGCCTCCCACTTGAGCAGGTAGTTGGCCCGGGAATCGGCGCCGGCCTCGGTCATCCCCCCGTACGGCTCGACGACCCGCGGCCCGCACGACAGGAGGAACAGGGCGGCCACCGGCTCGCCATCGGCGGTCTCGGCGAACAGCAGCCGTGCCCGACCTTCGGGCGCGAAGGCCTCCCACGTCGCCCGGTACGTGGCCTCGGTCCGGATGAGGAAGCCGGCCCGGTCCGCGGTCTCGCGGTAGATCCGGTAGAAGTCGCCGAGTCGTGAGCCGTCCCCGTCCACGACCCGGATCCCGTTGGAGCGGGCCTTGTTGACATACTGACGCCACTTCTTGCGGAGGTCGCCCCACAACGCGTCCTCGTCCGCGCGCAGGTCGATGACGCGCGTCGCGCCGGGCTGGATCGGCGGCGCCGGCCGCCACCCGGCGCTCCGGAGCGCCCGCCGGAGCGCGCCGTCCGGGTCGACGGGGCCATCGCGTTCGACCTCGGGATCGATCCGGACGTGCGACACGCGTTCGGCTGCACGGAGGCCCGATCGCAACCGTTGCGTGCCGATCTCGATCGCGTCGGGCGTCCAGTCGACCGCGACCGGCCCGCGCGGCGCGTAGGCAAAGGCCCACGGCATCGGCCGGGGCCGCCGGATGAGGACCTGGGCGCCGATGACGGGATCGCCCGCGGCGGCGGCCCCGGCCGCCAGCCGAACGCTCGACCACCCGTTCGCCGCCTTCACCCTCGCCCAGGCGGAGAGCTGAAGGTACGACCCCAGCGGTGCCCCGGCCACCCAGCGATCCCAGGCCACGGGATCCGCCTCGACCGCGGTGGCGGGCACCTCGCGCACGTCGCCCGCGAGCGAGAGTAAACGCTCGGTCACGAGGCCGGCCGCCGGCGGACGAGGTCGACCATCAGCCCGACGATAGTCGGCACCTCCGGGATCCGCAACGCGACCGCGACGCCGAGGAACGCCAGGCCACCGACCCCCGCCGCGACCGCGGACTGGATCACGAGCAGCGGCCAGGCCGGCCGCGGCCCGATCCAGCCGTCGAGGAAGTAGACGAGGCCGAGCGCGACCGCGCCCGCCACGAGCGAGCCGAGACCGGCCTCGAGGAGGACCCGGACGAGCGAGCCGAGGTCGAGCTGCGGCAGACCGCGTTCGAGGATCCCGACGAGGACGAGGGCCTCGACCCAGGCGCCGATGGCGATCGCGAGCGCGAGGCCGGCCACGCCCATCGGCCCGACGAGGACGACCGCGAGGCTGACGTTGACGACGACCGCGAGGATCGCCGCCGCCACGGGCGTCCGCGTGTCCTGGCGGGCGTAGAACGCCCGGGCGAGGACGGCGATGAGCGCGTGCGCCGCGAGACCGACGAGGAAGAAGAGGAGGGCGTTCGCGGTCAGGTCGACGGTCGCGGTGTCGAAGCCCGGGAAGAGGATCGCGACGACCTGCCGGCGGAGGACGGCGAGGAGCGCCGCGATCGGCAGCATGACGAACAGGAGCAGCCGGAGCGAGCGCGTCAGGAGCATGACGTAGCGGTCCTCGGCGCCGAGCGCGAGCTCGCGGGCCATCGACGGGAAGATCACCACCCCTAGCGGCACGCCGATGACCCCGATCGGGATCTGGAGGAGCGTGAACGCGAACGTGAAGGCGCTGATCGAGCCCGGTTGAAGACCGGATGCGAGCGTCGTCGTCACGACGAACGTCAGCTGGCTCACGCCGAGGCCGAGCGCGCGCGGCGCGAGGAGGACGAGCGCCTGGCGCGCCTTGGCGTCGCCGAGGGCGAGGATCGCCTCGTAGCGGAAGCCGCCCCGGAGGACCTGCGGCAGCTGGACCGCGAGGTGCCCGGCCGAGCCGAGCACGACCGCCAGCGCGAGCCCGCGAACGCCCATGAACGGGGCGAGGAAGATGGCGCCGAACGTGATCGCGAGGTTGTAGACGAGCGGCGCGATCGCCGACGCCGCGAACCGGCCCTGCGCGTTGAGGATGCTCGTCGCGACCGAGCCGAGCGCGAGCAGGATCGGGCTCAGCAGCATGACCCGGGTCAGCTCGACGGTCTGCGACCGCTCGACGAGGTCGAACCCTGGGGTGATGAGCGGCACGACCTGGGGCGCCAGCACGGCCAGCGCCACCGACAGCACGAGCAGGGCCGACATCATCAGGTTGATCACGGTCGAGACGACCCGCCAGGCGCGCGCCTCCTCGTCGGTCGCGAGCAGGCCCGTCACGATCGGGATGAGGGCGCTGCTGAGGGCCCCCGCCGCGACGAGCTGGAAGATGAGGTCCGGGATCCGGAACGCGGCAAAGAACGTGTCGAGGTCGGCATTCGCCCCGAAGACCGCGCCGATGACGACGAGCCGCAGCCAGCCGAGCAGCCGCGACACGAAGAACACGACCGTGACGACGAGACCGGCCCGGGCGAGCGCGCGGCCGGTCGAGGGTGGACCGGAGCCGGGCGCGGGCGACGGCTCCGTCCGCGCGAGGGCCGATGCCGGGCCCGCGAGACCGGCCGCCGGCTCGCTCACCGGACGGCGGCGCCGGCCCGGGCGCGAGGGTGGGCGGCCGCGTACGCGGCCCGCAGCCGGGCGGGCGAGACGTGGGTATAGACCTGGGTCGTCGCGAGGCTCTCGTGGCCGAGCAGCTCCTGGACCGTGCGCAGGTCCGCGCCACCGTCGAGGAGGTGGGTCGCGAACGAGTGCCGGAGCGTGTGCGGCGTGATCCCGTCCGGCAGCCCCGCGCGTCGCCGGAGGCCGTCGAGCCGGAGCCGGAGGCCACGGACGCCGAGGGGGCCACCGCGGTGGTTGAGGAAGAGCTCCGGCGGGGGTTCGATGCCGGCCCGCGCCGCGCGTTCGAGGAGGACCGGCCGGCCCTCCGCGAGGTACTCCGCGAGGGCCTCGCGCGCCGGCCTGCCGAGGAGCCCGATCCGCTGCTTGTCGCCCTTGCCGGTGACGCGCAGCTCGCCGCGGCGCAGGTCGAGCTCGGGGAGCGACGCCGCCGCGAGCTCGCTGATCCGGAGACCGGCCGCGTACGCGGTCTCGACGATCGCCCGGTCGCGGACGGCGAGCGCGACGGGCATGCTCGGCTGGGCGCGCGCCTCTGCCGCCGCGAGCTCGGCATCGACCGCGCCGAGGAGCCGCTCGACCTGCTCCACCTCGAGGACGCGCGGCAGCCGGCGCGGCAGGCGCGGGGTGGCGATCGCGCCCCACGGGTCGCCCTCGGCGATCCCATCCCGGGCCGCCCAGCGATGGAACGCCCGGATCGCGGCGAGGCGCTGGGCGACCGAGGCGCGGGCATGGCCGTCCGCGAGGACCGCGAGGTAGGCCCGCAGCATCGGCCGGGCCGGGGACCTCCAGTCGACGCCCCGCTCGGCGAGCCACGCGAGGTACCCGCCGACGGCAGTCTCGTACGCCCGCCGCGTATGGGGTGACGCGTTCCGGGCCGCGAGCGCCTCGAGGAACCGCTCGAGCACGGGAGCTCGATCGGCCACCTTCAGCGTCGCCCGGTCACTCGTTCGCCCACGACCGGCCGCGATGGTCGAGCGCGCGGCTCTGAGGGTCGGGGCGTCACGCTGCGGACGAGCCCCGGTTCCGCTGCGAGCTCGACCGAGGGCCGCGGCGGGCTCCCCCGCGCGCTCCCGTTCCGCGACCCGAACGGGCACCGCCCCGTCCCCCGCGGCGACGCGGCGCGAGCGCCTCGGGGTTGGGCTCGCCTCCCGGCAGCCGAAGCCCGACGAGGGCGGATCGTTCGACCGGCGGCAGCTCGATGGGCGCCCCGCAGACGAGGCAGATGCCGGCCTCGCCTTCGGCCGCGACCGGTCCGTCGTCGGCATCGTGGAACGCCCCGAGCGGCTCGCGTGAGGTCGTGAAGTCGCATTTCGGGTAGCGCGAGCAGCCCCAGAAGACGTTGCCGGTCCGTCGCGCCCGGCGGGCGACGAGATGGCCCTCGTGGCACTTCGGGCAGACGACCTCGAAGGCGAGCGGTGGCGGCGGCGGTGGGCCGTCGCGACGGATGTAGTCGCAGTCGGGGTAGCGGTTGCAGCCGACGAACGGCCCGAAACGGCCGCGCTTCGCCACGAGCACCCCGCCGTGCTCGTCGCCGCAGTTCGGGCACGGCTCGCCGACGCCGGCCATCGCCTGCGGTCCCGTCCCGTCGCCTCGGTCCGTCGAAGCTCCGTCCGCGGCGGCCCCGTCCCCGGATTCGACCGGCAGCGGCCGCGTCTCCTTGTGTTCGGGGTAGAGCGAGCAGGCGAGGAACTCGCCGTAGCGGCCGAGCCGGACGACCATCGGGTGGCCCTCCGAGCAGACCTCGTCGGTCGGGCGGGTCGTGAAGTCCGAGCGCCGAAGCTCCTTCTGCTTCGTGTCGACGAGCTGTCGCAGGGGCCCGTAGAAGTCCCGGACGAGCGGCACCCAGCGGCGCCGGCCCTGGGCGACCTCGTCGAGGTCCTCCTCCATCCGGGCCGTGAACTGGAGATCGACGAACTCGCCGAAGTGCTCGACGAGGAGGTCGGTCACGATCTCGCCGACGAGCGTCGGTCGGAGGCGCCGCTCGACCACCTCGACGTAGCCTCGGTCGGCGATCGTCGAGATCGTGGCCGCGTAGGTCGACGGCCGGCCGATCCCGTGCTCCTCCAGGGCCCGGATCAGGCTCGCTTCCGAGAAGCGCGGTGGCGGCTCGGTGAAGTGCTGCGTCGGTGTCACCTCGGCGACGGTCGTCCGATCGCCCTCGGCGAGCCGTGGCAGGCTGCCTTCGGCCTCGTCTTCGGCGCCGTCGTCGCGGCCCTCGGTGTAGACCCGGCTGAAGCCGTCGAAGACGGTTCGGGTCGCCGACACCCGTAACTCGTACGGCCCGTCCCCGAGCTCGATCGTCGTCGTCTCGAGCTCCTTGGGCGCCATCTGGGAGGCGATCGCCCGCTGCCAGATGAGCCGGTAGAGGCGGCCCTCGTCGCGTCCGAGCGTCCGGCCGAGCGAGTCCGGGTCGCGGGCGAACGACGTCGGCCGGATGGCCTCGTGTGCCTCCTGCGCGTTTCGGGTCTTCGTCCGGTACGTCCGTCCCTTCGGCGTCGCGTAGCGGTCGCCGTAGCGCTCGCGGACGACCCGCCCGGCCTCGGCGATTGCCTGGGTGGAGAGCGCCACCGAATCGGTCCGCATGTAGGTGATGAGCCCGACCTGGCCCTCGCCGGTCTCGACACCCTCGTAGAGACGTTGCGCGACCGACATCGTCCGGCGGGGGCTGAAGCCGAGCTTCCGGCTCGCCTCCTGCTGGAGGGTCGAGGTGATGAACGGCGGGGCGGGGTTCCGCTTCGACGAGCGGACGCCGACCGATCGAACCACCGGGTGGCTGGCCCGGATCGCCTCGGCGTGGTGGGTGGCGGTGGCCTCGTCCCCGATCTCGGGCTTCGCGCCGTCGATCCGGACGAGCTCCGCGCTGAATGTCTCGCCGCCGGGTGCCTCGAGGAGCGCCTCGAGCGTCCAGTACTCGCGGGCGACGAACGCCCGGATCTCGCGCTCGCGGTCGACGACGAGCCGGACGGCGACCGACTGGACGCGACCGGCCGAGAGGCCCGAGCGGACCTTGCGCCAGAGCAGCGGGCTGAGGGTGTAGCCGACGAGACGGTCGACGACGCGGCGCGCCTGCTGGGCATCGACGAGGGCGAGGTTGATCCGGCGCGGGTTGGCGAACGCCTCGCGGATCGCCGGCTCGGTGATCTCGCTGAACGTCACCCGGCGCGTCCGGTCCGGCGGCAGGTGAGCGGCCTCGGCGACGTGCCAGGCGATCGCCTCGCCCTCCCGGTCGAGGTCGGTCGCGAGGTAGACGTCGTCCGCCGCCCGAGCGCTCTTCTCGATCGCGCCGAGCTGCTTGCGGCGGTCGGGCACGACCTCGTAGACCGGCGCGAAGTCGTGATCGACGTCGACGCCGAGCTGGTTCTTGCCGGGGTTCTCGGGCAGGTCGCGGACGTGGCCGTACGACGCCAGCACCGTGTAGTCGGGGCCGAGGTAGCGTTCGATCGTCTTCGCCTTTGCCGGGGACTCGACGATCACGAGGTGCTTCGCCATAACGGTCGCGGAGTCTACACCGGGCCCCTGCGCGGCCCGTTACGCGCCGGCGCGCGGCTCTCGACCGGTTCACACGAGCAGTTCCGTCACCGGCCGCCACCGAGCCGTGCCTGCGCTAGACCTCCCGGACGCGCCGGAGAAAGTCCTCGTCGATCTCGAGCTCGGTCTCGAGGTCGTCCTCGGGCGTGCCGGCGGCGGCGCCGGCAGCGTCCCCATCGGTCGACCCCTCCCCGCCGTCACCGGAACCGGCGGAGCCCGCCGGCTCGTCCCCTGGTCCGGGCGTGCCCGAGGCGGGAGCGCGGGTGACCTGCGCGGCGGCAGCGACGATCGCGGCGGCCGCGAGATGGCCGTTGGTGGCCGGCCCGGCCACGGGCTCGGCGCCATCGCCGACCGTCGCCTGGTGGGCGGCGGCCAGTGCCGCCGGCGAAACCTCGACGAACCGGATGTGGGCGTACGGGAAGACGAACAGCGACGCCGCGTCGTCGGCGAAGACGGGCCGCTTGCCGTTGAGCGTCCGCAGGTTCGTGCAGATGAGCGAGATGTCGGACGCGGTCGGGGCGATCGGCAGGTCGGCGAGCAGGGGCTGCTCGTTCGCGAGGTGGATCACGACGTTCCGGATCACCGCTCCATCGTCGCGGGCGGCGGCGGGATCGTCACCGGGCCGATGGTCCGGGCAGACCCGGCTAGGGGTGGTAGAAGTCGACGACGAGCCGAACGCGTCCCGAGTAGACCCAGACGCCGATGCCGCAGCGGTCGTAGAGCGAGTTCATCAGGTTGACGTAGTGGCCACCGTCGGGTTTCTCGGCCTGGAAGTAGAGGTGTGAGCCGAGGACGGCGTCGTACGGGTTCCCGCTGCGGCAGCCGATGTTCTCGGCCCACTTGTAGCTCGTGTAGCCCGCCCGCCGGAGGCGATCGCCGGGGCTGCCGCCGATGAAGTGGTCACAGGCATTGTGAACGGCGAGGTACTTCGCGTACGGCCGGCTCACCTTCGAGCTGATGCCCGAGCTGAGCGCGAGCGGGGCGACATTGCGGCCGCCGGGGCTGCTGCACGATCCGCTCGACGTCACCCAGCCGCCCGTGCGCGTGCAGTTCATCAGCCCGAGGTAGTACTTCTCCACCGCGTACCAGCCGGCGCTGCCGCCCGAGCCACCGCCCGACCCGCCGCCGGAGCCACCGCCCGACCCGCCGCCCGATCCGCCCCCGGAAGTCGTCGCCCGATGGGTCTTCGCCTTCGGCTTCGACTCGACCCGGAACGTCGCGCTCGCCGGGGCGCCGAGCGGGAGCCCGGTCGCCGAGACGGCCGACGAGGCGACGCTGAGTCGGACGTGGTCACCCCACGCCAGGCGGTGGGCGAGCGTCGCCATGAGCACCGTCCGACCTTCCGCCCAACGGGTCTTCGCGAACCTGATCGAGCGGCCTCCGGCACTGGCCGTGAACGCGCTGGCGGACGCCCGGCTCATCGGCTGCGAGAAGCGGACCGAGAGCGTCGCGTCGCGGGCGATCCGGCGGCTTCGGTCGGCCGGGCGGAAACGAACCACCGACGGACCGTCCGCCGTCCGGAGACGGAATGGCTCGGCCGTCGCGGCCCTCGCTCCGTCGGCGTCGACGAGCCCGTCGAAGTCGATGCTGTACCGCGTCCCGGCGGCGAGTGGCGCGAGGGTCCGGATCTCGAAGGCCGTGGCCGGTCCGGTCGGGGACGAGCCCGGCGCGACGCCGATCGCGAGCGTCGCCGCCGGTGACACCCTCAGGGCCGAACGGATGGCGGCCGGGTCGATCGGCGCCGTCGATCGCACGACGATGACGGGCTCGAGCGGATGGCCGCGCCCTCCGGAGCGGGCCTCGACCGTGACGGCGGCGGCGGCCCGGGTGACGAACGGCGCTCGCGCGGGCGACCCGAGCGTTCGCCCGGAACGAGCCGTCGCCTCGGCGCCGACGGTGACGGTGTAGAACGTCCCCGCCTGCCAGTGACCGACCGGGGACACCGCGAGCGTGCGATCCCCGTCGCGCCAGCTGAGGCGGACGGCCGCCGCCGGCGAGACGTCGAGCATCGCCGCCACCGACCCGCGGTCCATCGGCTCGCTGAACAGCACCTCGACGGCCTCTCGCAGGCCGACACCCGTCCGAAGGCGCGTGGAGAACGCGGTCGGGGACAGCGGTGCGACCGACAGCGGCGGACGACCCGTTGCGGCCTGCGGGCCGAGCACGACGGCGGCGCTGCCCACCACGAGGGCCACGACCGCGGCGAGCGTGAGGACGCGAATGGTGGTCGACCGGCGCAGCGCGGACTGCACGTAGACGGCGGTGATGACGGGCACGCCGAGCAGCGCAGCGCCGAGTCGATGCAATAGACAGTCTCCTCGTCTCTCGCTGGGGGTCGATGAGTCGAACGGCTGTCCAGGATGGCGTCGCGCGACGCCGACCGGCGGAGGCTACCACGGGACGGGCGGGGCCCGCCCGCTCGGCGCGTGCCGTGGCCGTCGGGCTGGGCGCGGCGTCCCGAGGAGTCCACCCGCGGGGCGGTAGCGACCGAGGGCGTCGACGACGAGCCCGCGCGTCTCGAGCATCGTGATCGCGGCCAGGACCGTCGCCACGGGCAGCTCGGTCGCGGCCACGAGGGCATCGACCGTACCGACCCCCGCCGCGACGAGCGTTCCGACCTCGCGCTCGACGGGCCCGGCCTCCGCGAGGGCGGCCCGACCGCTGTCGGGACGCGACCGCGGTCCGTCGGACACGAGGCCGAGGTCGACGAGCAGCTCGGGAACGCCGGCCACGACGCGTACCGCGTCCGGCGCCTCCCGCAGGAGCGCCAGACAGCCGGCCGACGTCGGCGTGTCGAGCGGGCCCGGCACGACGAAGACGTCCCGGCCCTGCTGGAGCGCCGCCCGCGCGGTGATCAGGGCCCCGCTGCCGTGGCCGGCCTCGACGACGATCGTCGCCGCCGAGAGCCCGCTGATGATCCGGTTGCGCTGCGGGAATGACCACGCTGCAGGGCGAACCCACGGTGGCGTCTCGCTCACGACCGCGCCGCCATGCTCCGCGATCTCGGCGGCGAGCCGGCGGTGGGCCCGTGGGTAGAGCTCGTCGTGGCCTCCGCCGAGGACCGCGATCGTGCGGCCGCCGGCGGTCACGGCCGCCGCGTGCGCGGCGCCATCGATCCCCACCGCGAGGCCCGACACGACGACGCCGTCGAGGGTGGCGACGGCCGTCGCGATCCGGCCCGCGATCCGTCGGCCGGTCTCCGTCGGGCGCCGCGTCCCGACGATCGCGAGCGTGTTCGTCGCCGAGAGCACGGCGCGATCACCGCGGACGAAGAGGACCGGCGGCGGATCGCGCGTCCCGCGGAGGGCAGCCGGGTACTCGGGGTCGCTCGCGAGCAGGACGGTCACCCCCGCTCGACCGATGGCGGCCGCCCGAGACTCGGCCTCCGACACGGCCGCGATCAGCGCGTCCGCGACCGGTCCGCCGTCGGGCCCCAGGACCCCGACGAGCCGCGATCTGGCGTTCGAGCCGGCGGCGAGCGCGAGCGTGGCACGACCCGAGCCGAACGTGGCCAGCAGCCGGGTGAGCGTGGCCGGCCCGACACCGGCGGCGGACGCGAGCACGGCGCACGCCAGGGCTTCGTCCATCAGACGGCGATCGCCCGGTCGAGCCGGCTCGCCGGGGAGCGGAACCGCGCGGCCTCGTCGAGATGCGACGCGTCGACCGCATCCGATCCTGCGAGATCGGCGATCGTTCGCGCCACGCGCAGGAGCCGTTCCGTCCCGCGGGCCGTCTGCGCGTCGAGCTCGGCCAGGGTCACGGCCCGCGACGAGGACGCGGGATCGAGACGGCAGAACCGGCGCAGCGCGTTCCCCCGCAGCCGGCCGTTCAAGCGACCCTGGCGTCCCGCCTGTCTCCGACGGGCGGCGGCGACGCGCGCGGCGACGGCCACGGAGCGCTCGGAGCCGACCGGCCCGACGATCTCGCCGGCGGCGACACGGGGCATCATCACCCACAGGTCGATCCGGTCGCGAAGCGGGCCGGAGACGCGGGCGAGATACCGGCGCGGGACGGGTTCAGGGCAGACGCAGCGCGACTCGTCGCTGCCGTGCCAGCCGCAGGGACACGGGTTCATCGCGGCGACGAGCTGGAAGCGCGCCGGGAAGGTGGCCGCGCGGCCGACTCGGACGACCGTCACGCTGCCCTCCTCGAGCGGCTGGCGGAGCGCCTCGAGAACGTCACGGCCGAACTCGGGCAGCTCGTCGAGAAAGAGGACCCCACCGTCGGCGAGCGTCACCTCCCCGGGCGCGAGTCGGGGGCCTCCGCCGACCATCCCGGCGTACGAGGTCGTGTGGTGGGGGGCACGGAACGGTCGCCGCCGGACGAGGCCCGACGGAGCGGCCCCGGCCACCGAGGCGACGATCGTGGCGGCGAGCGCCTCCTGGTCGTCGAGCGGCGGCAGGAGCGTCGGGATCGTCCGGGCGAGGAGCGTCTTGCCGGAGCCGGGCGGACCCCAGAGCAGGAGGCCGTGGCCGCCGGCCAGTGCGATCTCGAGCGCCCGCCGCGCCTCGTGCTGGCCGCGAACCTCGCCCAGGTCGGGCACGTCCGGGACGACGGACGCGGCCTCGACCGCCGCCAGGCGGGCCGATCTGCTCTCGCCCTCGCCGGCCGCGGGCAGCGGCGCGAGATCGACCGACGGCGGTGCGGATCGGCCCCGCACCCGACGGCCCCGCAGGACGTCGGTCGCGGCACGGAGCGAGGGTGCGGCGAGGGCGGCGACGTCGGGCACCAGGCGGGCCTCACCGGCCGCCGCCTCGGGCACGACGAGACGGCGGATGCCCGCCGCCGCGAGCGCGGCGACCATCGGCAGGATCCCTGGTGCCGGCCGGATCTCGCCGCCGAGCGACAGCTCGCCCAGGAGCGCCCACGGCCCCGCCGAGCCGTGAACCTGCTCGGATCCGAGCAGGACGCCGACCGCGATCGGCAGGTCGAGCGACGCGCCCTGCTTGGGGACGTCGGCAGGGGCGAGGTTGACCGTGATCCGACGCGGCGGGTACTCGAAGCCCGAGTTGCGGATCGCGCCCCGGACGCGCTCGCGCGCCTCCTGGAGCGCGGCGTCGGGCAGGCCGACGATCGTGAACCCGGGCAGGCCCGGGGCCACGTCGACCTCGACGCGGACGACGCGGCCCTCGAGACCGGACAGCGTCGCGGAGAAGACCGTGGCGAGCACGTCCCGAGGCTAGGGACGCGCGCTCACCCCTCGCTTATCCATCGCTTGCGCCCTCAGCGGGCGGCTGCGGCGAGGACCTTCTCCTGGGCCGGCGCGACCTTGTCCACGACGCGGGCGAACTCGAGCAGGGATCGGCCGAGGAGCGAGTCGGCCTTCGTGAACATGAACGGGGCCCCCGAGTTGAGGGCGCTGATCGCGCCGCGATACTCGTTGACGACCTGGTGGTCGATCGGCCGCCGGAGTGCGCCCTCGGCGTTCTTCACGTTGATGCCCGTGAAGGCGTTCGAGCGGTTGAGGACGAGCTGGACCTTGCCCTGCTCGTAGCCGAGGTGACCGATCGTCTCGAGGACGAGCCGGACGTTCTTCAGGCACGACAGGTCGGCGGTCATGACGACGAAGACGGTGTCTGCCGCGTCCAGGATCCGGAGGTTGAGCTCGTCGAGCCGTTGGTCGATGTCGACGATCACGTAGTCGTAGAGCGTCCGAAGCTGGTCGAGGATGAACGGCACGTGGTCCGGCGTGACGAGCTCGGCCGTCTCGGGCGACGGTGGCGCGAGCAGGAGATCGACGCCGGAATCGTGCTTGACCATGACCTGCTTGACGAGGTCGACGTCGATGTTCGGCGCGGTGACGATGTCGACGATCGACTTGCGGTCGAGGCCCAGGTCGAGGAAGACACGGTGGTCGCCGAACTGGAAATTCCCGTCGACGAGGCAGACCTTCCGGCCGAGCTCGCGGTGGAGGGCGATCGCCGCGTTGATCGCGATCGTCGTCGTCCCGACGCCGCCCTTCGCCCCGTAGAAGGCGAGGATCCGTCCCAGTGGCGGCCGGCCGACGAGCGCGTCGCGTGGGGCGAAGCGGGCGAGAAGGCTCTTGATCCGGGCCAGGAGCTCCGCCGGATGGAACGGCTTGATGAGGTAGTCGTCGGCGCCGGCGCGGAGTCCCCTGACCTTCTGCTCGACCTCGCGCTCGGCCGTCAGCATGATGATCGGCACGTGGGCGGCGGTCCCCTCCTCCGCCCGGATCTTCGCCGCGACCTGGTAGCCGTCGAGCTTCGGGAGCATGACGTCGAGCAGGATCAGCGAGGGGTTCTCCGAGCCCCACAGCCGGAAGCCCTCGGCCCCGTCCGAGGCGAGGGACACCTCGTAGCCTTCCTGCTGGAGCGTGTACTGCAGCAGGCGCTGGACGTTCGGGTCGTCGTCGACGACGAGGATCTTCGCCATCAGGTCCTTTCGGAATGCGGTTCGCGGCCGCGCCGGTGGTGCGGAGCGGCACCGAAGGCGACGGAATTATAGGTTCGGGGGTGGTCACCCCCGCCGCCCCCCGATGGTCCCATGTCGCGCGTCCGGGCTCAGCCCCCGGTTCGGCGGATCGGGGCCGGCGCGGCAGGCGGCGGAGGCGGGCCTCCGGCAGGTGACGGCGGCGTCGGCGGCACCGGGGGCGGGTTCATGCCGCCCTGGACGAACCCGGTCAGCGGCTCGACGAGGCGGGTGAACTCGAGCGGGATCACGTACTTCGTGGCCGGGCTCGCCCCGAGCGCCTTGAGCGCCTCGAGGTACTGGAGCGCCATCGTCTTCTGGTCGATGCCGTTGGCCGCCTGGAAGATCCGCTGGAGTGCCTGGCTGAAGCCCTCGGCCCGCAGGATCGCCGCCTGGCGATCGCCCTCGGCGTTGAGGATCGCCGCCTGCTTCGCGCCCTCCGCGACGTTGATGGCCGACTGGCGAGCGCCCTCCGACTCGGTGATGACCGCGCGCCGCGTCCGCTCGGCCGAGAGCTGGCGGTTCATCGCCTCCTGGACCTCGCGCGGCGGGGTGATCTCGCGGATCTCGACGGTCGTGATCTTGCCGCCCCAGCGCTCGGTCTGCTCGTCGAGCTTCGTCCGAAGGACCTCGTTGATCTGCTCCCGCTTCGAGAGCACGTCGTCGAGCAGGATGTCGCCGATGACTGCCCGGAGGGTCGTTGTGGCGATGCCCTGCAGCGCTCCCGCGAAATAGGCGACGTTGACCACGCTCCTGAGGGCGTCGGCGATCCGCCAGTAGATGAGGAAGTCGACGTTGATCGGGGCGTTGTCGCGAGTGATCGTCGTCTGGCTCGGGACCTCGATGAACTGCTCGCGCAGGTCGACCTTGACCGGCCGGTCGACGATCGGGATGAGGAACCGGAGGCCAGGGCCGCGGACCATGCTCTCGTTCGTCTGGCCGAGCCGGAACACGACGAGCTGCTCGTACTGCTGGACGATCCGGACCGACAGGTAGAGGAGGATCAGGACGACGACGACGAGGAACGCGGCGATCGCGATGAGGACAGCGGATTCCATTTCCCCTCCTGCGCCCGGCGCCTGCTATGCGGACGATACCGGCCCGATCGACGGCTGGTCGAACGGGACCGTCGGCGCGTCGCCCGCGGTCTCGCCGGGGCCGGCCTCGACGACGAGGGTGAGCCCCTCCCGCCCCACGACCGTGACCGGTCGCCCGCGCTCGATCGGGCGTCCGTCGGCGGCGCGGGCGGTCCATTCCTCGCCGCCCGCGTAAACGGACCCTTCCGGGTCGAGCGGTCGCCGAACGACGCCCGCCGTCCCGGCCGGGACCGCCTCCCCGACGAGGCCGGGTGAGGCCCGCATCCGTCGGGCGCGGACCGCGACCCACGCGACGAGAGCCATGAACGCGGCCGTCGTGAGCGCCGTGACCGCGATGAGCGGCAGCGCGACGGCGACGTCGGGCCCCGTCGGGCTGCCGGGCTCGGTGTAGAGCGCGGATGCCCCCAGGACGAGGCAGACGAGCCCGCCGACCGTGAGCAGACCATGGCTGACCACGGTCAGCTCGAGGACGAACAGGAGGATCGCGAGCCCGACGAGCAGGAGCCCGGCGAGGTTGAGCGGCAGGCTGCCGAAGCCGATGAAGGCGAGGATGATCGCGATCGCGCCGATGATCCCGGTCACGAAGTTCGGATGGGCGAGCTCGAAGATCAGCCCATACGAGCCGATGAGGAAGAGGACGAAGGCGATGTTCGGGTCGGACAGGAGGTGGAGGAGCCCCTGGAAGGGGTTCATCGGGGCCTCGTCGAAGGTCGCGTCGGCGAGGTCGACCGTCACCTGCCGGCCGGCCAGCGTCAGCGACCTGCCCTGGACCGCCTGGCGGATCTCCTCGAGCGAGCCGGCGATGCCGTCGACCGCCCCCACGCTCACCGCCTCGGTCGCAGCCGAGCTCTTCGCGTCGCGGACCGTCGAGACGGCCCAGTCGACGTTCCGGCCGCGCGCCTGGGCGATCGAGCGGATGTACTCGATCGCGGTGTTGAGGACCTTCTGGCCCTCGGTCCCGGTGATGTCGTTGCCGTTCTGGTCCACCGGCGAGGCGGCACCGATGCTCGTCCCGGGCGCCATGTAGGCCAGGCTGCCCCCGAGCGTGATGAACGTGCCGGCGCTCGCCGCCCACGCCCCGGCCGGCGCGACCCAGACGATCGTCGGGATCGTCGCCTCGAGCTCGGCCGAGACGATCGTCTTCATCGCGTCGAGGCTGCCGCCCGGCGTGTCGAGCCGGATGACGACGGCCGGAGCGCCCGCGGCCTGCGCCCGGGCAATCCCGTCCGCCACGTAGCCGGCCATCACGGAATCGACGACACCGCTGGCCGACAGCACGGGAATACTCCGGTCGGCGCCTCGGGCACCCCCCGCAACCAGGAGCAGCATGCCGCCGAGCGCCGCAACGGCGGCGGCCCGACGGCCGGACGCGATCATCGCCCCTCGATTATCGCCCCGTCGTGAGCGCCTCGAACACGATCCGACTCCACGTTTCCATGCGATCCTCGACGGCGCGGACGGCACCGTCGTCGGCCCACTCCGCGCTCAGCTTCTCGGTCTCGCGGATCGCGACCGGCGTGCCGCCGGTGTCGGCGACGAAGACGACCCCGAGGTGGACCGAGCCGACCTCGGTCGTGTCGTCGTTGAGGAGCCCGACGAGCTCGAACCGCGGGTCGAGATCCGTCAGCAACTCCTCCGCCACCTCCCGCCGGAGGCCGCCCTCGATGCCGCCGTCGCCGGGGTTGAGATGGCCCCCGACACCGATCGAGTAGAGGTCGTGAAGGCGGGCGTCGCCGCCTGCCCGCGTCCGCCGCATGAGGAACCACGCGGGCCCATCCCGGAGGACGAGGTACGGGATGAGCTGCTTCCAGGCCGGATCGGGCTCGACGGCCGATCGCGGCCGGTAGGCGCCGGCCGCCTCGAGCTCGCCGACCAGAGCCGGGTCGACGCCGCGGCGGAGGCCGTGCCACGAGCCGTCGACGAGGGCCCGCTCACGCGGCACGACGAGAACGAGCTCGTCGCGATCGCTCACTGCTCGAGCCGGGCCCGGACGCGCGCGAGGCGGTCGCGGACCTCCGCGGCCGACGGCCGGGTCTCCGGCTCGAGGGTCCGGATCCAGTCATCGAGCTCCTCGCGCACGCGGCGAAGCGTCTCCGCCGTCGCCGCGCCGTTCGTGACGAGAAGCCCGGCGCCCATCGACGGGTCGCCGTGTCCGAGGCGGGTCATGCTGGCCCAGCCGCCCCCGGCCAGGCGGGCGGCGAGCGATCCGGCCCAGTCGGGGCGGCCGGCGACGGCCTCGGCGAGCGCCACGGCCAGGACGAGGGGCCCGTGGCTGATCGCGGCGACCGCCTCGTCGTGTTCGGAAGCCCTCGCGCGAAGGGGCGCCGCCCCAACGGTGCGCGCCAGCCACTCGACGCGCTCGGTGTCGCCCGATCGCGCGCGGGCTGCCGGCACCACGACCCAGGGTCGACCCGCGAACAGATCCGCCGACCCCGCAACGAATCCGGCGCCCTCGTTCCCGGCCATCGGGTGGCCACCGACGAACGCCAGATCGACCCGATCGGCGGCGGCGACGATCGCGCCCTTGCTGCTGGCGACATCGGTCACGGTCGCGTCGGCGTCGAGCGAGGGCGAGAGGTCGCCGCCACGGCCCAACCTCCGGACGAGGGCGACGACCTCGTCGGCGGGAGCGGCGAGGACGACGAGGTCGGCCGGGGCCACCGCCTCCCGGGGCGAAGCGGCGACGACGTCGATCACGCCTTCGGCGTGTGCCTGGCGTGGACCGTCACCGGTCGGCGACCAGGCGATGAGCTCGGCGCCCGCGCCCCGCGCCCGGACCGCCCGGGCGACCGAGCCGCCGATCTGACCGAGGCCGAGGAAGGCGATCCGCACGCGGCTAGGGTACGGGCCGGGCGGCGAGACCCGAGGCGACGCCACGCGACGCGACCGGCCTCAGTCGGTCCGGCCCTCGTCGCGCGTCCGAGGCGGTTGCCGTCCGGCCTCGGCGTCGAGATCGCGGCGACGGCGGCTGACCCGCCGGTCCCCGGCCCGCCGCTCGTCGCCCGGCGGTCCGGGATCGTGCTCGGGGTTCGCGCGCCGGATCGTCTCGCGACGCTCGCCCTGGCGGCGCTCGTGCTGGAGCTGCGCGCCGCAGCGGGGGCAGCGGCGCTCCTCCGCGAACAGCGAGTTGAGCGGCGCCACGGTGTAGATCTGGCGACCGCAGGTGAAGCAGGCGAGCCTCGGCACGCTCGGATCCTACGGCCGCCCGGTCGTCAGGTCGTCAGGCGGCCCGGCGCCGGGTCCTGCGGCGCACGATCCGGACGCGCCGCCGGAACGAGGCGAACGCGCCGACCGCGCCCGGCAGGACGAGCACGAACCCGCCCTCGTGCTTGCCCTGTCCGCCGCTTCCGTGCGCCGCGGTCGCGCGATGGCTGTGCGGCCGCGGGTGGTCGTGGCAGCGCGGGTGCGCGTGCGACGCGGCCCGGTCGCAGCGCGGCGGGGGGCCCACCGGATGGAGCGTCGGCTTGGCCGTGGGCTTCGGGGTGGGCTGGGGGGCCTGCGTGGGCGTCGCGGTCGGACGCGGCGTCGCGGTCGGCTTCGCGGTCGGATGCGGTGTCGCTGTCGGGCGCGGTGTCTGCTCCGGGGTCGGGCGCGGTGTCGGGTGGAGCGTCGGCTGCGCGGTCGGCGCCCCCGTCGGCTCAGGCGTCGACGTCGGGGCGAGCGTCGGACCGACCGACGGGATCGCACTCGGCTGGAGCGGCGGAACGGCGCTCGGTGCCGCGCTCGTCGGGGGCGACTCCTGCGAGGCGCTCGGGAGGGGCGTCGGAGAGGCCGGAACGAGGCTCGGCTCGAGCGAAGGCGACGGCGAGATCCCGATCGATCCCGAACCGGACGGCGACGGCTGGCCGCTCGAACCCGGGTTCGCGGTCGGACTCGCGATCGCGGCCTGGGTCGGACTGCCGCTCGCGCGGGCCGCGTCGGTGCCGGCAGGCCTCGTGCCCGGAACGTAGCCGGTGTCCGACGTCCCCACGAAGAGCGCCCCGACGACGAGGATCAGGTTGAGGAGTCCGAGGGCGGCGACGAGGCGTGCTCGCTGGGCGATCGACACGTCGATTGCATACCTCTGGAACGGGCGGTCGGTCGCTGGCCGGGGGTCCCGGCGATCCTACCATCGGCCTCCGCCGCGACGGGCCCACCACGGAACCGCGCGACCCCGAGCGGCTCGTGACGCGCGCCGGCGGCCTCGAGATGACTTTCGAAGAGGATCATCGCGTCCGCCGGCCACGACAGCCCGAGGAAGGCGTCCGCGACGGCGGCGAGGTGGCGGCGGTCGCCTTCACGTCGTCCCCGTGCCCGGGCGAGGGTCAGGTGAGGCCGGAACGGGCGACGCTCAGGCTCGAAGCCGAGGCGTTCGAGCCCGACCTCGAGGCGGTCGTGGAGCTCGCCGAGCGATCCGTCGCTCAGGACGCCGGCAGCGAGGACGCCCGACCTCCCGTTGCCGAGCCACTGGAGGGACCCCAGTCGGAGCTCGAAGGGCAGCGCGGGAACGGCCGCTGCCGAGATCACCGAACAGAGGTCCGGGACGAGCGACCGCGGGACGTGACCGAGGAAGCGGAGCGTCAGGTGGAGGGTGTCGGGCGGGGTCGCGCGGAGGCCCTCGACCACGTCGCGCGGCAGTCTCCGAAGGCGCGCCGTCAGCGTCCGGCCGACCGCGTCCGGGACGGGGATCGCGACGAACAATCGCGCGTCGCGCTCGGCCGTGGTGCCTACCCCGATCGGAGACGGGCCCGATCCTCCAGCAGGACCCGTCGAGCCTCGTTCTCGTCGCGCCAGCCGAGGACCTCGACCGTCTTGTCCTCGAGCAGCTTGTAGGTCGCGAAGAAGTTCTCGATCTCCGCGAGGCGATGTGGCCGGACCTGTTCGAGCCGCTGGACGTGCGCCTGGTGCGGATCGCCCAGCGCGACGCAGAGGACCTTGAAGTCGTCCCCCTTCTCGTCGCGCATCGCGAGCCCGCCGATCGGGCGGGCCCAGACGTGGCAGCCGGGGAACGTGGGTTCGTCCACGAGGAGGAGCGCGTCGGTCGGGTCGCCGTCACCCGAGAGCGTGCCGTGGATGTAGCCGTAGTCGAAGTTGTAGAAGACCGCCGAGCTCAGGACGCGATCGAGACGGAAGACGCCTGCCTCCGCGTCCCATTCGTACTTGTTGCGGCTGCCGCGCGGGATCTCGACGACGACCTCGATGACGTCGGGATAGGGCCGTTCGTCGGTCACGCCCGCAACGATACTGCCGGTCCGTCGGCGGGCGGCGGCATCGGCCGGTCGCCCCGGCGGCGGTAGCGCGGAGGCGGAGCAGCCGTTGTCCGTCGGCGGGCGGGCCGCTGCCGGGCGGCCGCTGCCGGGCGGCCCGAGGCCGGGCGTTGAAGAGGCTCGCGTCTCGGGCTCGAAGGACTCTTCGCCGCCGTTGTGCACCCGGAGCACGGATCCCGGATGAACGAGCGTGACTGGACGCGGATCCCGACCGATTCGTCGGGTGCCCGTGCTCGTTCATTCCGGTCTTGTGTTCGTGAAGCACACACCGCCGCCCGGGACACGGGGCGAGGCTCGACGGCCGGCGCGCCCGGGACACGGGGCGACGCTCGACGGCCGGCGCGCCCGGGACACCGGGCGACGCCCGACGGCCGGCGCGCCCGGGAGACCGGGCGACGCCCAACGGCCCATGGGACCGCCCGGCCCCCGGACGCTCCGCGGCTCAGCTGAGGCAGAACGCGCAGGTCGCGAGGCCCAGACCGAACCAGCCCACGAAGAAGCCGACCCAGAGCCCGGTCACCACCGCGACGGGACGGGCGGCAGCGAGACCGGCCGTCTTGGCCACCGCGCTCACAAGGAAGACGATCGCCGCGACCGGCAGGAGCGACCACAGGAGGCCGAGTGCCGACCGGAGCCAGCCGGGGCCGCTGACGCGCAGGACCAGGAACAGGGCGCCGAGCACCATCCCGCCGACGAACGCCCAGAAGATCGGATACCGGCGAATCGCTGCCATGTCGGCAGCCGACGGAGCCAGGGGTCGCCAGGCGGCGCCAGGCGGCCGCAAGCCTCGTCAGGCGCCGCCGTCAATCGTTGTAGAGGCGCTCCTCGATGAGCTTCTCCTGCACCGTCCGGCCGTTCGGGTCGAAGCAGGAGAACTCGAAGTGCTTCTCGAACTCGAGGTCGACGTTGTCCTGGCCGCCGCGGTTCTTCTCGACCGAGAGCACGATCCAGTCGCGGAAGCGTTGCGCCTGGTACGGGTTGAACTCGATGTTGACCTTGGCGACGATGTGGTACTTCTCGTTGAGGATGAGGATGATGTCGGCCTCGTAGTTGATCGCCGAGCTGCCGCGCAGGTGGTGGTTGCGCAGCCGGCTCGCCTTGAGGCCTTCCTTGTCGGCCGCGACGATCGCGATCATCGGCACGCCCTCGGACAGCGCGATGTCCTTGAGCCCGTTGATGACGAAGGTCACCTTCTCGGTCTCGGTGTTCGGCTCGGGGATCACCGGCACCTTCTGCATGTAGTCGACCACGACGAGCAGGCGGCGGTCGCCGGACAGCTGGCGGTGCTGCTGGACGAGCTTGCGGATGTTCTCGACCGTGCTCGCGGTCTGCGACCCCCGGAGCAGGAACAGGTTCTGGCCGTAGCGGGCGATCCGGTCGAGCGACGGG